>NZ_JBWJFQ010000027.1:0-139358 GCF_057784235.1 Mesorhizobium sp. CNPSo 4670
TGATCTCGCGTGGACTCACCAGCAAGCGCGCTGGCAGAGGCTGTCGCCGCCCGACAGAGATTGGAATCTCTGGGCGTCGCTCTCAAAGCTAAAGCCGCAGAGATCTACTGGATCGCCCCCGATCGGGCTGCGCAATCCCGACCAGCGGCGCCCGATCGGGCGCTTTCGTCCGCGCCAAGACGGTGCGCTTTCACGTCGAAGCGACATTTCTACTTTGCTAGGAATCGAACGCCCCTACCCTATGAGTGTCGCATTTCTAACTTGCCAGCGCTGTCTCAACTCTAACTTGCTTTAACATCTGATGTGCGGTAATGCCACCCGGCTAGAGCAATTGGGACGCAAATCTGAACGTCGCGATATGGTCACTCCGGACGAGCTTTGACCTTTCGGACGACAACAGGGCCGCCGCGCAGCAGCGCCTTGCGCATCTCAGCTACCCGACAATCGAACGCTCTCGTCTGCTGCTGGATGACGATTGGCTCGGCGCTTTCAGGAAAGGCCTCGACTTCCTGCTCGATGGCCTCGCTCCACGATAAAGTTCCGCCGGCCGACTTTTATTCCTCGCCTTCCTTGGCCTTAGCTTCCGCAATCTGTTTGCGTACCACCGCATCCCTGGCGGCAGCCGCACTTGCCCCATGGTCCTCATTGCCGGCTGCGACCTGCACTGTGGGCGAAGCAAACTCGATCCCGTTTGCCGCGAACGCTTCGCGGATCATGACATAGGCCCGGCGACGGATCGTGAATTGGTGTCCCGGCTTGGTCGTCATCGCGAAACTGAGGTTGATGCCATAATCGCCGAAAGCCTCGACGCCCTTCATCTTCAAGGTCTCGATGATCTGCGGACCGAATTCCTCATCTGCCAGCAGCTCGGCGCCGACCCCCTTGACCAGCTTTTTGACCTTGGCAATGTCCGTCTCGTAGTTGACCGAAATGAAGAACTTATCGATCACCCAGTCGCGGCTCATGTTCTGGACGGCGCCCAACGAGCCGAATGGAACTGTGAAGATCGGGCCGCGGTGATGGCGCAGCTTGACCGAGCGAATGCTGAAGGACTCGACCGTGCCCTTGTAGGTGCCGCTCTGGATATACTCTCCGACGCGAAACGCATCGTCGGTCATGTAGAACACACCGCTGATGACGTCCTTTACCAGCGACTGCGATCCGAAGCCAATGGCAACACCGAAGATGCCCGCGCCCGCGATCAATGGACCAATCTCGACGCCAAGGCCGGAGAGAACCATCATGATCGCAATGGCGGCAATGAGTGCGGCGAGAAAATTCTTCAGGATCGGCAGCAGCGTTAAAAGCCGCCCGCTGCGGGCAAGCGCTGCCTCGTCGCCGCCCTCCGTGCGGGCGCGATCGATGCGACCGCCAATGAGACCCTTCACAAGTTGCCAGATGAGATCGGCGGCGAGCAGCACCACGATACCGCTCAATACACCTCGGACGATGCGGTCTACACTTTCGTCGCCCATCATTCCGCTGGCGCGCAAACGCACGACGGTCGCAAGCCAGGCGACAGCGAGCCCGATGACGATCGCCCTCGCCCCACGCTCAACGAGCACTTCGAAGATGGCATTGATCGACTTCGTCGTCTCGTCGGAGCTGGCGAAAAACGACTTGGTGATTGAGCTGGTGGATCTCAGGATTGGTGGGAGGATCAAGCCATAGATGCCAATCCACAAAAGCGTGCTCATCCCCACGACCCACAAGAGCCAGAGCATGCAAAGGAAAAATGTCAGCAGCCATTCCTTGAGCCGATAAACCTTGGAAGCCCCGACCGCCGCCGGCCGCCGCCATACGGATTCGATCGACACCGCGAGGAGACCGAGACCGAGTATGTAGACGATGAGATTCCTGACGTTCGGCGTGAAGTGGAGGATGTTCATCTCGCCTGCGAGCGCCCATCCAAGGAAGAATACGCCAGCAAACAACGCGACGCGGCGGCGCCAGAAAGCCGCGGTGACATCGTCCATCGGAATGAGCCGGACCTTCGGCTGGTCTCCAAGGTTCAAATTGCCGTCCGCCGTGCCGAGAATAACTGACGTGATCCGCATGATCACGCGCCAGGCGATGACAGCGATCAGCAAAGGCAGCACCAGCGCAGAAAGCAGTGGTGGCCAGGTAAACGCCAGGAAGGCGCCGACACTGGCCATTGCGAACACGACGAGCGGCGCGATGGCGACGAACAACGTTCGGGCGATCACATGATGTCGGGCGGGTGCGCCCGATTCCGGGCTTTGAACTGGGTTGCGGCGGTGAGCCCTGCCGACGATCCGGCGGAAGATGAACTCGGCACCTAACCCAAGCGCCACAAAGGCCGCGAACAGGACGAGGATCGCTCCCGGCCCTCGCCCGTGAATCTCGGTCATTATCGTCGAGCTTGCGCCGGAAATCTCGTCGGGGACCTCAGGAACCGCATTGCCAATGCCCTGCAAATGCTCGCGAATGGCGTTGGACCAGACCATGAAGTCAGTGGCGGAAGCGCCCATTGGCATTGCCGAATCGGCCGCGGGTGCCGCGCCCTTCTCTGCGATCCACGCCTTGACTTCGGGATCGTTCAGCAATTTCAGCAACTGCTCGACTTTTTCAGGTGGAGGGGGCGGCGCCGCAGTCGTCTGCGCCCGGGCGATCGCAGTGAATGCGATCAGGGACGCCATCAGCATTGCAAACAACACGCCGGTTCTGCCAGCCCGGAAAACCATCACACTCATCTGCTGACCCCCGATGGACTCACTTTCACTATGCCCACAACATACTGCCTCACGAACAAAATAATGTAGCGATGCAATACGCCCGAACAGGGCCGGAATTGTCCGTCGAGGCGGAGTGCCAAGGGAGCTCGGCCATCAATCGCCAGTCCCCGTTCAGGTAAGGCAATCTCGCGTTTCAGCTGGGGTGGCGCGTTTCGCTCCACAGAGCTTCGCCAAACTGATACATCCGCATTCGACAAATTTCAGCCAGACCCATCATCAAGACCAAATGACAGCATCTCTCTTTCTCGGCTTCCCCGATCGCCTCGCCGATGGCCGAATCCCCAGTGCGGTGATCTTCGGAGCCGGTCACGGCAGCACTTATCCCGGCAAGGACAGCAGCGGCCATGCCTTGGCCGCCGATGCCATCCGCGCCGCGAGCCAGGGCGATGCCGCGCTCGTCGAGCACTGGGATTTCGATCTCGGCGGCCCGCTGTTCGACGGCAAGCCGGGCAACGGCATCGACACAGGCGATATCCCGACCATTTTGCATAACAATGCCGGCAACCGGACCCGGATCGAGGCGAAGACGCGCGAGGTCCTGGCATTGCCGGCCGTACCGATCCTGCTGGGCGGCGACTGTTCCGTGACCTTTCCCTTCCTCGCCGGCTTTGCGGATCACGGACCGGTCTGGATCCTGCAGATCGACGCCCATATCGATTGGCGCGACGAGGTGTCTGGCGAGCGTCACGGCTATTCGAGCCCGATGCGTCGCGCGAGCGAGATGCCGCATGTCGCCGGCATGGTGCAGGTCGGCCTTCGCAGCGTTGGCAGCGCAGGCATAACCGAGATCGAAGCGGCGCGGCGCTATGGCAGTCGCTTCGTGACCGCCCGCGAGATTCACGCCCAGGGCGTCGAAGCCGCGCTGCGGCATATTCCGGAAGGATCGCGGGTTGTTGTCACGCTCGACCTGCGACGCCCTCGATCCCAGCATCATGCCGGGCGTGGCGGCGCGTACGCCCGGCGGCCTGACCTACACGCAGGTGATCGACCTGATCACGGGCCTCGGGAGGCGGGCCAGGATCGCAGGATTCGACCTAGTCGAGCTCTATCCTCCCGCCGACATTGACGGCCTGTCGGCCCTGACCGCCGCGCGCATTCTCGTCAATGTGGTCGGCACCATCGTCCGGCAGGTTTGAAAGCCGGCTTCTTGTAGGATGTGCCCGCTAATCTGCTGCCGTTCGTGGGACGGGAGGCAATGCGGGCGCGTCCAATCCCTTGAAGGGATCGCGCCAGGCCTCGATCTCTTCAAGCCGACGATACCAGCGGCCGACAGAGGGATAGTCATCGAGCGGCAGTCTGGCGGCCTCGTTGAACGGCAGAAAGGTCGCCATGCGGAAGTCGGCGTAGGAAACCGAATTTCCGACCAGCCATTCCCGTGCGAAAAGCTCCGTATCGAGTATCGCGGCGGCCGTGCGGAAATGCGTCAGTCCATCCTCCACACGCTGTTGATCAATCGGGCCTATGCCGTACCGCTGTTTGGTGCCACGTTCGAAATGCACCGTGTCGCAAGCGAATGCGAAGTGCTCCTTGCCCCAACTCAGCCACCGGATCATCTCGGGCTCGTCATCGCCGGTGCGCCATAAATCCGAACGCACGTCGCGCGACAGCCGGCAGGCTATGGCGTCTGCCTCCCAGAGGCTATTTCCGCCGTCTTCCACAAGTATAGGCAATGAGAGATTGGGGTTTAGCAGGCGATATTTCTCTGCCTGCCCCGGAGCGAATGGCGAGGCGAATTCAAATTCGACATTCGCGTCGAGATACCGTGCCACCGCGACGGCGAGCCGAGGATTGGGATTGCGGCTGAAGTAGAGCTTCACTGGACACCTCCGGTGTGGCTGGCCAACGCTATTGCCTCAGTTGTCAATGACGGGCGTCACAACAGCCGGATCTGATAGCTCAGCACGCGCTTGGCGGCCGGCGCGATCAGCATCAGGCCCGGCTTGTCGACAAAATCGCCGTCGAAGCCCACCGGACTTGCGAAGCCGTGCCAGGGCTCGATGCACAGGAACGGCGCGCCGCCCGGCTTTGACCAGACGCCCAATTCCTGAAATCCCTGCCACGCCATCTCGATCGCCGGACCACGCTCTCCGGCATAACGCACGCTGGTGCTGGCGGGCTGGTCGAGAATGACCGCGTCCTGGTCGAACAGCCGCTCGGAGAGCGCGAGGATGTTGCCTTCGACGGGCGTCGGCTGCGGCGTTTTCAGCAGCAGGCCGTCCTTCAGGCGACGGACCGGAGCAGGCTCGGCAGCAGCGAAAGTCAGCTGGTAGTCCGTCTTGGCCAGGTCCGGCAGCAATGGCCAATTGAATGCCGGATGCGCCCCGATGGACGCCGGCATCGGCTCTTCGCCGGTGTTGGTTATGTCGAAGGTGACGCCAAGCTGCCGGCGGTCCAGCGTGTAGGTCACGGCGAGGCGGAAGGCGAATGGATAGTGCGTGCGGGTATCGGAGTCGTCGGCGAGAACCAGCGTGCAGGATTGTGGGCCGCTCTGGGCCCAGGCAAACGGCTTGTCGCGCGCGAACCCGTGCTGCGTCATCGGGTAGGTCTGGCCGCGATGGCGCAGTTGATCTCCGTTCAGCCGGCCGACGATCGGAAACAGCACCGGCGAATGGCGCCGCCACTCCGGCCCGGCCTGCCACAGGAACTCGAATCCGTCTGCATCTTGCAACGAAACCAGTTCTGCACCCTGCGCGACGATGGTTGCCGAGATGCCGTCGCCCTGAAGTGTTTGGCTGTCTTGTGCCATATGTCCTCGCGCGGCCGGTGTGCAGGCGGATGCCGCGGGCAACTTAGCAAAAGCCCTTGCGGACTCAAGGTGTGGCCGGCCTTGCCAGGTCGATTGTCGGCCGGAGGATCTCCCCCTCCGGCCATGTCTCCGTGTCCAGGTCTGGGCGGCGACCCTTGCCAGCCCCCTGCCCGGCTATTCGCGTTCGCCGGTGAAGTTCAGCAACAGCTGGAAGATGTTGATGAAGTTCAGATAAAGCGAGAAAGCACCGAAGACGGCCAGCTTCTGGCGCGATTCCGCGTCGAAATTCTCGGCATACTGCTCCTTGATCGTCTGCGTGTCCCAGGCGGTCAGGCCGATGAACACGGCGATGCCGATCACCGAGATGGCAAACTGCAGCGCGGTCGAGCCGAGGAAGATGTTGACGATGCTGGCGATCACCACGCCGATCAGGCCCATGATCAGGAACGACGAGAACTGGGTCAGGTCACGCCTGGTCGTGTAGCCGTAGAGGCTGGTGGCGCCGAACATGGTGGCGGCGATGAAGAAGGTGCGCGCGATGCTGGTTCCGGTGAAGACCAGGAACACCGAGGCCAGCGACAGGCCCATGACCGCGCAGAAGGCCCAGAACATCGCCTGGGCGCTGGCCGCCGACATGGTCTGCATCTTGAACGAGAACAGCATGACGAAGGCGAGCGGCGCCAGCATCACCACCCATTTCAGCGGGCTGGAGAAGATCGGCACGTAGAGTGCGGGCGTCGATGAGATCATGAAGGCGACCAGGCCGGTGACCACGAGGCCAACGCCCATATAATTGTAGACGCGCAGCATATGCTGGCGCAGGCCCTCATCGTAGACGGCTCCGGTTTGGGCGCCGGCGCCGACGCGGTATCCCAGATTGGGAGTGTTCATTTGGCGTCTCCTTTGTGGATCGGTCAGTAAAGCGTTTTGGCGAGCGTCTCGGCAGCGCGGTCGAGGTCGTGGACCTCACTTCGTCCGACCACCGCGTAGGCGACCTCGCCGATCTGGAAATAGGCCGATGAGATGTCGCCCGAAGGCGCGACAGTCGGCTTGACGACATCGAAATTTCCCGGCCGGATCGCAAACAGCGAGACCAGCCCCATCTCATTCGTCTCGACAGCCATTTCGACGCTCGGGCCGAAGCGCGACGGATAGATCTGCACGTCGCGCACCTTCCAGCCGTTGGGCAGCGACGGCATGACGATCGCGGTTGCGGCGCGGATCTCGCCGGCATTGTAGTTGGGTGCCTCGGGCTGCGACGGCATGGTCTCGCGCACCAGCGTCGTTTTGTGGGCGCGTACCGCCTCGTCGACATAGGCGGGCGGCTGCGGCGAGGCGACGACCTTGGTCACCGACATCGGCCCGATGATGCCGTTTGCCAGCCAGCCGGCGGCGACGAAGGCGGCCACTGCCGCCGCGCGCTGCAGCACGCCGAAGATGCGACCGCGGGAAAGCCCCCTCTCCAACCGCCGCGCGGCATCGGCGGTCGCCGGCCGCGCCATGCCCCCGGACCCGGCAAGCGCCACGCGCAGTTCGTCGCGGGTCCGCAGATCCGACATCACGCGCGCCGCCGCCTCCGGACGGGTGGACAAAAACGCCTCGACCTCGATGCGGCGGGTGACATCGAGCTGGTCGTCGACATAGGCGTCGAGGTCGGCATCGGCCACGGGATCGACAGTTCCGGTCATGACGGTCCTCCAACGATCCTGAGGTGGTTTTTCGTCTTCGAGGGCGCCGCGTCCTCCATCTCGCGCAGTGCGGCGCGCGCCCTGCCGATACGCGACATCAGCGTTCCCAGCGGCACGCCGCTGGCATCGGCCGCCTGCTGATAGGACAGCCCTTCGATGGCGACGAGATGCAGGGCCGAGCGCTGTTCTTGCGGCAGGCTGAAGAAGGCTTGGCGCACCTGCGCCAGGCGCACGGAGTGTTCCTGCGGCGCCGGTGTGGTGCCATCGGCAAGATATCCGGCCTGTTCGAGGCGAGCGGCTTCAGATTTGCGGGAGCGCATCTTGTCGATGAATGTGTTGTGAACGATCGACAGCAGCCATGCGCGCAAATTACCGCTAGATCGGAAAGTGGCGCGCCGTTCATACGCCCGCACCAGCGCGTCATGCACGAGATCCTCAGCGTCCGTGCTGTCACGCGTCAGCGAGCGCGCGTAGCGGCGCAGCGACCCGAGCTGCCCTATGATGTCAAAACGCGGCATCGACCGTTTCATGTCCTGTTTACGGAGCATCTGGGGATTTTAATCCCAGCCGCGCATTTTTTTCGCGTATCGCTGGAGGACATCGTTCGCAACCGTCCTCGCCTCGCCGGCAAAACCGGGCAATCCCCGCGATACCGGCGCAGGGTGCTGCAAAGCAGGTGGCACTCGTCCGAGTGAGCGATCAGGGCCTTTCGCCGCGCCGCAGCTTGCCTTCAATGGCGGCAATCACGGGCATCAGATCGGCAACGCCGTTGACGACGAAATGCGCGCCGGCGGCCGTGAGCTTGGCCGATGCCTCGGCCCGTTTCATCCTGAACACATCCGCAGCCATAGCCTGAGTCTCCGCCAGCGTGTGACCAAAGACATTGCCGGTCACCGCCACGCCGACGGTCCAGGCGCCCGCATTGATCCCCTCGCCGATACCGACCTCGGTGTCATCGACCTTGACACACAGCCACGGCGGATAGACGCCGAGTTCGGTCAGCGCTTTCCAGAGCATGAACGGCGTCGGCCTGCCGTCGGGCGTATCGCCGGTGCAGACCAGGCAATCCGGCGAAAAGCCCTGCGCGGCGGCAACCGGCAGTATCTCCGCCATGATGTCGCGCGTATAGCCAGTTGTCGTGCCGATCTTGAGGCCGCGCTTCCGCAGCGCCTTGACCACGTCGACAACACCGGGAATGACATCCGAGAACCGCGCCGCCACAGCCCGGTTATTCGGCACGAATACGTCATAGATGGCGTCGATGTCGGCATTCGTCGGCGCATGACCGTGCTGCTCGGTCCAGGCGGCGGCGATCCTGGGCTGTGCCAGCAGTGCTGCGATGTGCGGGCGCTTGGCCATTCCCATCGGTCCCCTCGCCTCATCGACGCTGATCGCCACGCCGAATTCGGCGAAGGCCTCGACAAAGACACCCATCGGCGCCAGCGAACCGTGATCGACGACGGTGCCGGCCCAGTCGAGGACGACGGCACGAAGCAAACCGTGGGTGGACATCATGCGATCTTCCTGGCGTCGGCCGTGGTTGAACCGAAAAGCTCGTCGACCACCTCTTCGGCGATCGCGAACGAGGTGCTGGCGCCGGTACCGCTGGTGATCATGACCAGCCGCACGCCCTCCCGCGGCGCGTCGGCGAACATTGAGTGGCCGGTTGCTGAGGCATAGATGCCGGTCCAGCGTTCCAGCACGGGCGGCGGCGGGCCACCAAAGACGGCGCTGAACTCCTCAAGGATGAGGTCGTCGACACGCCCCGAGGCGAACGGATCGGGCGTTGTCGCATAGTGGTGTGAATCGCCCACCACGAGCGTGCCATCGGCACTCTGGACGACGATCAGATGCACGCCGTTGTCTAGCGCGTCGCCTTGCTCCACTTCCAGCCGGCTTCGCAAAGCGGCGGCTTCCGGCAAGGCGGCGTAACCGCTGTAACGCGCCAGCCCAAGATCCGACATCACCGCTGCCGGCAACCGGAAGCCGGGATCGGCAAGGCGCATCATCTGCAATTTGCAGCGGGTGACGCCGTATCGCGCGATGCGATCGGGGTAAAGCGTGGCCAGATCGTCGCCCGGGCAGACGATTACCTTGTCGGCGAAAACCGGGCCCCGGCTGGTCTCGATATCGGGCGGCTCGATCGAGCGTACCGCCGTCTCGCGCCGGAATTGGACGCCATGCTTTTCGGCGAGGAAGGTTGCCAGCTGCGGGATGGCCTGGCGCGACTCGACACGCACATCGTGCGGGCTCCACAGGCCGCCGGCAAAATTACGGCCCGCCAGTTCTGGATGGTCGCGGCGAAGCATATCGGGTTCGAGCAGCAGGCAACCCTCGCCCATCTCGGTTTGAAGAAACGCCTCGACCACCGAGAGCGCTTCCGGACGGCGCGCGACGACGACCAAGCCGCGCTGGATGACTTTGATGCCGGCGGGCGCGGCCAGTTCCAGCCAGATGTCGCGAGATCGCATGGCACGGCGCCATACCTGGCCGCGTTCCTGACCACTGACCGTAACAAAGCCGAAATTACGCACCGAAGCGCCGTTGGCCTGAGCGTCGCGGTCTATGACGACGACGCTGAGACCGCGACGGACGGCGGCGAGCGCATGGGCGAGACCGACAATGCCGGCGCCAACGATGGCGAGGTCGAATTTTTCTTGCCGGCTCATCGTTATCTCACACCGTCATTCTCAGGCTTCGTGCTGGAAAGGCTATTCAGACTACGCCGATGTGACAGTAGCGTGTAGGTCCTGATGGCCTTGCCGTCTCGGACAACGTCCATGCACAGCCACGCCGAGGCGGCAGGAAAAGCTCTGGCGAAATACGTTCGATTTGCGTATCACTCCGCCGCGTCAACGGAACCTTTGCCAATGTTCGAAGATCTGCAGCCCGCCCCCGCCGACAAGATCCTTGCCCTGATCGGCCTCTATCGCGCCGATCCGCGTCCCGACAAGGTCGATCTCGGTGTCGGCGTCTACAAGGATCGCGATGGCAAGACGCCGGTCATGCGCGCTGTGCGCGAGGCCGAAAAGCGCCTGCTGCAGGGCCAGGACACCAAGACCTATCTCGGCCTGGCCGGCGATGTCGGCTTCAATGCGGTGATGGCCAAGCTTGCCTTCGGTTCAGGCGCTGACATGACGCGCATCCGCGCCGCACAGGCGCCGGGCGGCTCCGGCGCGCTGCGGCTGGTGGCGGAATTGCTGAAGCGGACGCGTTCGGACGCGACGGTCTGGCTTTCGGACCCGACCTGGCCGAACCACATGCCGGTGATGCGCGCCGCTGGCCTGCAGATCCGCGAATACCCCTATTTCGATGCTGCTTCGGGTAACGTTCGCTTCGACGACATGCTGGCAGCGCTGCGGACGTCAAACAGCGGTGACGTGGTGCTGCTGCATGGCTGCTGCCACAACCCGACCGGCGCCAACCTCGACAGCGCGCAATGGGCCGCCGTTGTCGATCTGGTGGTCGAGCGCGGCCTGCTGCCGTTTGTCGACATCGCCTATCAGGGCTTTGGCGATGGCCTTGAGGCCGATGCTCTCGGCTTGCGCCTGCTGGCCGCGAAGGTTCCGGAAATGGTCGTCGCCTCGAGCTGCTCGAAGAACTTCGCCGTCTACCGCGACCGCGTCGGCGCTGCGATGATCCTGGCCAAGGACGGCGCCCAAGCCGATCTGGCGATGGGTCAAATGCTATCGGCGGCGCGCGCCATGTATTCGATGCCGCCGGATCACGGTGCTGCCGCTGTGCGCATCGTGCTGGAAGACGCCGCGTTACGCGCGGACTGGGAGGCCGAACTCGAGGAGATGCGGCTGCGCATGCTCAGGCTTCGGGTCCAGTTCGCCGAGGCGCTGCGCCGGCAGTCCAATTCCGACCGTTTCGATTTCGTTGCCAGCCACCGGGGCATGTTCTCCCGCCTTGGCCTCACGGAAGCGCAGGTCGAGCGGCTGCGTGCCGAGCACGGCATCTACATGGTCGGTGACAGCCGCATCAACGTCGCCGGTCTGCCCGAGGACGGGATGGACGAACTTGCCAAGGCGATCGTTTCCGTTCTTGATTGACAGGCCGGGTACCCAGCACCTGTGGACAAGGCCCCCTCGCCGGCTGACAAAGTTGGCCGCGCGAGTAGCCGCGCGGTAGCATCGGTCGCATGACGCCATCGAATGACATTTCGCGCCTGATCGAGATCATGGCGGCGCTGCGAGCGCCGAAAACCGGTTGTCCATGGGACATCGAGCAGGATTTCTCGACCATCGCGCCCTATACGATCGAGGAGGCCTACGAGGTGGCGGATGCCATCGCGCGCGGTGACCTCGACGATCTGCGCGACGAACTCGGCGACCTTCTGCTGCAGGTCGTCTACCACGCGCAAATGGCCGAGGAGGCCGGTGAATTCGCCTTCGGCGATGTGGTCCGGGCCATCACGACGAAGATGATCCGTCGCCATCCGCATGTCTTCGGCGACGAGGAGGCCCGCAGCGCCGGCATGGCCAAGGGCATGTGGGAAAAGATCAAGGCCGAGGAAAAGGGTGAGAAACGAAGTGCCCGCCTCGCCCGCGGTCTCGACCCCGAGGACAATGGCAAAGGATTTCTGGACAGTATTCCGGTCGCCCTGCCCGCGCTGACGCGAGCGCTGAAACTGCAGGAGAAGGCCGCCCGCGTCGGCTTCGATTGGAGTGAGGCAGCGCCTATCCTCGACAAGATCGAGGAAGAGATTGGCGAGTTGCGCGAGGCGCTGGCCAAGGGCGACACCGCATCGATCAAGGACGAGTTCGGCGACATGCTGTTTGCCGTCGTCAATCTCGGCAGGCACCTCAAGCTCGATTCGGAAGCCGCGCTGAGCGGCACCAATGAGAAGTTCCGCTCACGCTTCCACTATGTCGAGCAGGCGCTGGAGAAATCCGGCAACACGCTGGACAAGGCGAGCCTGGCCGAGATGGAAGCGCTCTGGCAGGAGGCAAAAACCGTTAAGTAAGCGACGTTACCCTTTGGTTTTGGCGCGCAATCTGCTTTCGATCTCTTCGCGGGCGCTTTGCGTCGCCTTGAGCGAGATGGTGGCGCTGCCGTTGTCATTGTCGGTTCGCGAAACGACGTCGCCGTTGCGGTAAAGCCAGTCGACAAGACCGAACTGTGCCGGCTCGATCGTCACTGTCAGGTCCTCGAGTTCGCCCGCCATGCGCGTTTCGATGATCGCCTTCAGCGCATCGATGCCCTCGCCGGTCACCGCCGACACCGCAACCGGCGGCGCCTTGCTGGCGTCGGTGCCATCGGCAAGCAGCCGGTTCCTATTGCCTTCGTCGAGCCTGTCGATCTTGTTCCACACTTCGATGACCCGCTTGGCGTCGCCGGCATCGACACCGAGGTCGGCCAGGATGCGCTCGACATCCTCGGCCTGTGCGGCTGTATCAGGATCGGAAATGTCGCGCAGGTGGATGACGAGGTCCGCCTCGACCACCTCTTCCAGGGTGGCGCGGAAAGCGGCGATCAGATGCGTCGGCAGGTCCGAGATGAAGCCGACCGTGTCCGAAAGGATGATCGGCGTCCCATGCGGCAGGCGCACGCGGCGCAGCGTCGGGTCGAGCGTGGCGAACAGCATGTCCTGAGCCAGCACGCCGGCTCCGGTCAGCCTGTTGAACAAGGTCGACTTGCCGGCATTGGTGTAGCCAACGATGGCAACCACCGGAAACGGAACCTTCTTGCGCTTGGCGCGGTGCAGGTCGCGGGTGCGGCGCACGGTTTCCAGTTCGTGCTTCAGCTTGATGATCTTGTCCTGAAGCACGCGCCGGTCCGATTCGATCTGCGTTTCACCGGGACCACCGAGGAAGCCGGCGCCGCCGCGCTGGCGCTCGAGGTGGGTCCAGCTGCGCACAAGACGGCCCTTCTGGTAATTGAGATGGGCAAGCTCGACCTGCAGCGTGCCTTCCTTGGTGCGCGCGCGCTCGCCAAAAATCTCAAGGATCAGCCCGGTGCGGTCCAGCACCTTGGCATTCAGTTCCTTTTCGAGATTGCGCTGCTGCACCGGCGTCAACGGATGGTCGACGATGACCACTTCCGCATGACCCTCTTTGACGATTTCGGCGAACTCGGCGACTTTGCCGCTGCCGAGCAACGTCGCCGGGCGCGGATCGTTGACGGTCACCACCGCCGTATGGATCAGATCAAGGTTGATGGCGCGGGCAAGGCCGACGGCCTCGTCGTGACGAGCGTCAGCCGAACGCGTCAGCCGCGGACGGTTTGTGTCGTCGTCACCGCGCGGCTGGCGGGTAAGTACTGGCACGATGACAACGGCCCGGGGCGGGCCCTTGGCTTCCGTCCCGGGATGATGTGCTGGTTTTCCGCGAACTGGTGCGTCCGCGTCTTTCTCACGTGCCAATCAGGCGCCCTGGCTTTCCTCGCCATCGAACATCTGAACCGGCTGGCTCGGCATGATCGTGGAAATGGCGTGCTTGTAGACGAGCTGGGAATGACCGTCGCGGCGCAGCAGGACACAGAAATTGTCGAACGAAGTGACCACGCCGGTCAGCTTCACGCCGTTGATAAGGAAGATGGTGAGCGGGTTCTTGCTCTTGCGAACTGAATTCAGGAACAGGTCCTGAAGGTTTTGCGATCGTTCCGCCATTGTTCTTGTCTTTCGCCGATCCCCTTCGGTTTGCAAGCCAATGCGCCAAATTAACGGGCACATGTCAAGCGCGCAAACAACCTCTTGTCGTCAGTAACGACAAGCAGAACGAGATAAATTGATGTTCATTCCACCTGTGCGGTTATCAGGCTGGACTTTTTTCCGCAATGTCAAAAAAGGCCTGACGCAAGGAAAGTGTTACTGAGCCGGGGTGTCCATTGGCAACCGGATCGCCGTCGATGGCCACCACCGGCATGGCGATGGTCGTCGCAGAACTGATGAACGCCTCACGCGCTGCCTTGGCCTCGGCGACGGAAAAACCACGTTCCTCGATCTTCAAGCCGAGGCTGGCCGCCACCTCGAACATGGTCGTGCGGGTGATGCCGCGCAGGATGCCATGCTCGGCCGGCCTGGTGACCAGAACGCCATCCCTGGTGACGATCCAGGCGTTCGACGAGCCGCCTTCCTTGACCATGCCGTCGCTGTCGACGAACCATGCCTCCTGCGCGCCCGCTTCCTTGGCCTTCTGCTTGGCCAGCACGTTAGGCAGCAGTCCGACGCTCTTGATATCGACCCGGTCCCAGCGATTCTCCGGCACGGTGATGACCGCAATGCCGGTTTCAGCCCGCTTTGCTCCGGCGGCAGGATCGGCTTTCCTGGCTGTGACCACCAGGGACGGCCTGGTGTCCGCCGACGGGAAGACAAAGTCGCGGCTGGCGACGCCACGCGTGACCTGGACATAGACCAGGCCATTGGCGACATGATTGCGGTTGACCACTTCGCGCAGGATGAGCGGCAAGACACCGCGCGTCACCGGCCAGGCAATAGACAATTCGGTCAGCGAGCGGTTCAAACGGGCCAGATGGCGCGGCATATCGACGATGAAGCCACGCGCCACTTCGCAGACCTCGTAGACGCCGTCGGCGAACTGATAGCCGCGGTCCTCGATATGCACGGAAGCGTCCGCGTGAGCGACGTAGCGCCCGTTGACATAGGCAATGCGCGGCATTGGCGACCCCTGGATAATTCTCGGGCTTTCTTATGCGATTCCGCCGCTGCCGTAACCGGCAAATGGTTGGCACAAGCGCGGCTGACGAGACGTCGCGCCTGTCAGACGCCCAGCGACTTCAGCTTGCGGTGCAAAGCGGAGCGCTCCATGCCGATGAACTCGGCGGTTTTCGAGATGTTGCCGCCAAAGCGGTTGATCTGGGCGATCAGATAATCCTTCTCGAACTGTTCGCGCGCCTCGCGCAGCGGCAGCGCCATGATGTGCTGGTCGGATTGATTCGGCGTGCGCGGCATGACATCGCCGATCTCGGACGGCAACAGGTCCGCGGTGATCGGCGCATCGACGTCATCGCCGCGCGCCAGGATCATCAGGCGCTCGACATTGTTGCGCAGCTGGCGGACGTTGCCCGGCCAGTTGTGCGCCTGCAGCACGGCCAGCGCGTCATCGCCGATGCGGCGCGGCTTGATGCCGGCCTGACGGGCGATCTGCTTCATGAAATTGTCGACAAGGTAGGGAATGTCCTCGCGCCGCTCGGCCAGTCCCGGCACCATGACCGGAACCACCGCCAGGCGATGATAAAGATCCTCGCGGAAACGCCCGTCGGCGATCATCGCTTCGAGGTTCTGCGAGGTCGAGGAAATGATACGGACGTCGACCTTGACCCGCTTGGTGCCGCCTACCCGCTCGAACTGCTGCTCGACCAGCACGCGCAGGATCTTGTTTTGTGTTTCGCGCGGCATGTCGGCCACTTCGTCGATGTACAGGATGCCGCGATGGGCCTCCTCGAGCGCGCCGACCTTGCGCTCGACACCGTTCGATTCGGTGCCGAACAGCTCGATCTCCATGCGTTCCGGCGTGATGTTGGCGGCGCTCAATGTCACGAACGGCGCGCCCTTGCGTGCCGACAGCGTGTGGATGGCGCGCGCGGCCAGTTCCTTGCCCGAGCCCGACGGGCCGATAATCATGACGCGGCTGTTGGTCGGCGCGACGCGCTCGATGGTCTGGCGCAGCTGGCTCATCGCCGATGACATGCCGATCAGATCGAAGGTTTCGCCGCTGCGCAGCTTGAGGTCGGAAACCTCGCGCCGCAATTTCGAGGTTTCGAGCGCGCGCTCGGCAATGAGGATCAGCCTGTCGGCCTTGAACGGTTTTTCAATGAAGTCATAGGCGCCGCGACGAATGGCGGAGACTGCGGTTTCGATGTTGCCGTGACCGGAGATCATCACCACAGGCAAGGTCGGGTGCATCGTCTTGATCTCGTCGAGCAGCGCCAGGCCGTCCAGACGCGAGCCCTGCAGCCAGATGTCGAGGAAAATCAGCCGCGGCGCCCGGTCGGCGATCGCCGCCAATGCGCTGTCGGCATCGAATGCCGTGCGGGTTTCGTGACCTTCGTCGCTCAGGATGCCTGCGACGAGTTCACGGATGTCTTCCTCGTCATCGACGATGAGAATATCAGACGCCATTACCGACCTTTTCAGTTTCTCGTTCGTTTTCCGTCCTGCTTTCGCCGCGCGGAAGCGCGACCGCCACAGGCGGCAGGATGATGCTGATCATCGCGCCGCGCCCGCCGTGGAAATCCGCGGGCGCATCATGAAGTTCCAGCCTGCCACCATGGTCCTCCACGATCTTCTTGACGATAGCGAGACCGAGTCCGGTGCCCTTCTCACGTGTGGTCATATAGGGCTCGAGCAGCCGTTGGCGATTCTCGCGCGGCAGCCCTTTGCCATTGTCGATGACGTCGATGCGAATCGCGCCATTCTGGCGGCCGGCTTGAATCCGGATTATGCCGTGCGAACCATCCTTCTGTTCCAGCCCATCGATCGCTTCGGCGGCGTTCTTGATCACATTGCCGAAAGCCTGCGCCATCAGCCGGCTGTCGAACGTGCCCTTGAGCGGCTCGCTGCCGAATACCCGTTCGAAGGTGATGTCGGCGCGGCTGACCTCGACCAGGAACGAGGCCTCGCGCAGTGATTCGCGCAGGTCGATGGCCTTCATTTCGGGCTTCGGCATGCGGGCGAACGCCGAGAACTCGTCGACCATGCGGCCGATGTCCTCGACCTGCCGGATGATGGTGTCGGTGCACTGGTCGAAAACCTCGCGGTCCTCGGTGATGACCTTGCCGTAGCGGCGCTTGATGCGCTCGGCCGACAGCTGGATCGGCGTCAGCGGGTTCTTGATCTCATGCGCGATGCGCCGCGCCACGTCGGCCCAGGCGGAGGAGCGCTGCGCCTGAACCAGATCGGTGATGTCGTCGACCGTCACGACATAGGATTTTTCCTCCGCGCCGTCGTCGCCGGCCTCGATGGTGATCTGCACGTTGAAGGTCCGCTCGGCACCGGCGCGATAGAAAGTGACCTGCTCGCGGTAGACCGGTTTGCCGGACTTGCGGCCGATCTCGAAGACGCGGCCGACATGCGGCAGCACGGCGGAGAGGTTCTGTCCAAGTGCCGCATTGGCGGATATGGCCAGCATCGCCTCGGCCGAGCGGTTGACGATGGTGACGATGCCATAGGGGTCGACGCCGATGACGCCGGCAGTGACACCGGCAAGCACCGCTTCGGAGAAACGGCGCCGTTCGTCGATCAGGTCCTTGGCGGACAGGATCTCGTTGCGCTGTGATTTCAGTTCGAGAAGCATCTTGTTGAACGTGTCGCCGAGCGAGGCGACATCGCCGTCCGATGGCCTGACGGGAACCGCGACGTCGAGATTGCCGGTCGCCACCTCGTCGGCGGCGCCGATAAGCTGGCGAATCGGCCGCACCAGGCGATCGGCGACGGCGATGCCGGTCCAGATCGCGGACAGGATGATGATCAGCGTGAGCGACAGATAGGGCAGCGCGAAGGCCACCTGCGAGGTGCGCCTGTTATCTTCCAGCCCGCGATATTCGTCGGTGTTGGATCTGACGATCTGCCGCGCCTTGATCACTTCGGGATCGACGAGGCGAATGGTGTAGAGATACAGCCCATCGATCTCGCGCAGCTTGACGATAGCGCCCATGATGTTGCGCGTTTTCGGCTCGATCAGTACCGGCTTGCCGTCGGAGGCGCTGGCCACGGCGCCTTCCGGCGGCTCGGGCATGGCGAAATCGGTGTCGGTCTTGGCGCTCATGACGAATGAGCCGTCGGGCTTGATCAGCGCTGCATGGGCCAGCGACCGGCCCACGGCTTCCTTGTTCATCAGGTCGAGAAAGCCAGTCCGATCAAGGCCATAGAGCGTCCTTGACGCGTCGAGATCATAGGCCATCGACAGCGTCGTGCCCTGCAGGTTGCGGGCGTTTTCCTGGACATACGCATCGGCGATCGACAATGACGAATTGACGATCGTCTTGGTGCGGATTTCGAACCAGCGGTCGAGGCCGATGTCGAGCGTGATCGAGGCGATGATCGCCACCATGATGGCGGGAATTGCGGCGACCAGGGCAAACATGGCGACGATGCGCACATGCAGCCGCGAGGCCGCCTTGCCGTGCCGACGAGCCATCAGGATGCGGTGTACTTCGCGTCCGACCAGCGCGATGAGGAACAGGACGAATATGGCATTGAGGGCGATCAATGCGAGCGTCGTCGACTCGTTGGGCGTAATCGGCGTGGCGCCGACGAGGATGGTGAACGAGATCGCCGCCGTCAGCAGCGCGCCGCCGACCGCGACCACGCCGGGCAGCGCAAGCAGCCTGCGCCCGTCGCGTGCGCCGGGTTCGCTGAAAAGCGGTTGGTTGAGTGTCGGTGCCTGCGGAGCCATGTCGCCGTCTAGAGCCATCATTGCGTCGGATGTATGCAACGCATTGTGGCGATTATGCAACAAGTGTGACCGAGACGGAAATCTTTCGCGAGATGGTCCCCTGAAAAGAGCCCGGGCTCGGATCAGGGCTCAGGGCTGTCGCGATGATTTGTAGACGTTGACGCCGAGGTCGCGAATCTTCTTGCGCAGCGTGTTGCGGTTCAAGCCCAGCAGTTCGGCGGCCTTGATCTGGTTGCCTCGGGTTGCCGTCATCGAGGCCAGGACCAACGGATATTCGACCTCGGACAGAATGCGCTGGTAGAGACCGGCAGGCGGCAAATCGCCGGCAAACGAGGCGAAATAACGCTGCAGGAAATGCTCGACCGCCTGGCCGATCGACAGGTCGTCGGGAATGAGGTTGCCGCCGCCCGGCACCACCGGGCGCTCGCCGGTCTTGAGCTCCGCCTCGATGATCTCGGCCGAAATCTCGTCCTGCGAATAGAGCGCGGCGAGCCTGCGGACAAGGTTTTCCAGTTCGCGCACATTGCCCGGCCACGGGTAGCGCTTCATCAGTTCGATGCCGCCCGACGAAATGCGCTTGGTCTGCAGGCCTTCCATCTCGCCGAGCTTGAAGAAGTGCCTGACTAGGTCGGGCACGTCCTCGGAGCGCTCGCGCAGCGCCGGCAGCCTGAGCGGCACGACGTTGAGGCGATAGAAAAGATCCTCGCGGAAAAGGCCCTGGTTGATCAGCGTGCGCAGATCCTTGTTGGTGGCTGCGACGATGCGCACATCGGTCTTGATCGGCGTGCGTCCGCCGACGGTCGTGTACTCGCCCTGCTGCAGGACGCGCAGCAGCCTCGTCTGCGCCTCCATCGGCATGTCGCCGATCTCGTCGAGGAACAGCGTGCCACCCTCGGCCTGCTCGAAGCGACCGGTGGAGCGGTTCTGCGCGCCGGTGAAGGCGCCCTTCTCGTGGCCGAACAGTTCCGATTCGATTAGGTCACGCGGGATCGCCGCCATGTTGATGGCGACGAACGGGCCGCCGCGACGGCGGCCATATTCATGCAGTGCACGCGCCACCAGTTCCTTGCCGGTGCCGGATTCGCCTGAGATCATCACCGTCAGGTCGGTCTGCATCATGCGCGCCAGCATGCGGTAGATGTCCTGCATGGCCGCCGAACGGCCGACCAGCGGCATCGCGTCAGGCTGCTCTTCCGGCCGCGCATCGATCTTCGGCCGCCGCGGCTCGGAAAGCGCCCGGTTGACGATGTTGAGCAGTTCGGTCAGGTCGAACGGTTTCGGCAGATATTCATAGGCGCCGGTCTCGGATGCACGGATCGCCGTCATGAAGGTGTTCTGGGCGCTCATGACGATGACGGGCAGTTCCGGCCGTGCCTTCTTGATACGCGGCAGCATGTCGAACGCGTTCTCGTCCGGCATCACCACATCGGTGATGACCAGATCGCCCTCGCCCGCCGCGACCCAGCGCCATAATGTCGAAGCGTTGGAAGTGACGCGCACATCATGACCGACACGCGAAAGCGCCTGGTTGAGGACGGTGCGGATCGCCGCATCGTCGTCGGCGACGAGAATATTGCCGCGAACGGTCATTTGCGGTCTCCTTCGCCGTCTTCATCGGCGCCGTATGGCACTTCTTTCCAGGCCGGCATCAGGATGCGGAAAGTTGTCCCGCGCGGCGTCGATTCGCATTCAATGATGCCGCCATGCTCGCCGACGATCTTGGCGACCAGCGCCAGCCCCAGCCCCGAGCCGTTCGGCTTGGTGGTGATGAAGGGATCGAACAGGATCGGCAGGATGTCTTCCGAAACGCCGGAGCCGTTGTCGCGCACGCAGAACTCCAGTGGCAGCGATACGCGATCTTGCGTGCCCGGAACGGAAACGCGGATGCCCGGCCGGAATGCGGTCGACAGTACGATCTCGCCCTGCGGGTCGCTGCCGATCGCCTCGGCGGCGTTCTTGACCAGGTTGAGGAACACCTGGATGAGCTGGTCGCGGTTGGCAAACACCGGAGGCAATGAAGGATCATAATCCTCCATTATCTTGATTCTTTTGGCAAAACCGTTCTTGGCTATCGCCTTCACATGGTCTAGCACGACATGGATGTTGACGGGGTAGCGATCAATCGGCCGCTCGTCGGAAAACACCTCCATGCGGTCGACCAGCGACACGATTCGGTCGGTCTCGTCGGTGATCAGCCGCGTCAGCGCGCGGTCCTCGTCGGAAGCCGACAGTTCGAGCAGCTGGGCAGCACCGCGGATGCCGGAGAGCGGGTTCTTGATCTCATGGGCAAGCATCGCCGCCAGGCCGGTCACCGAGCGCGCGGCGCCGCGGTGCGTCATCTGCCGGTCGATCTTGTCGGCCATCGACCGTTCCTGGAACATCACCACGACGGAGCCCGGAAATTCCGGCACCGGCGCGACATAGAGATCGACGACCTTCTCGATGCCGAGGCGCGGCGACGACACGTCGACCCGGTACTCGTTGACTGGAGCGAGGCGTTCGCGCACCTGATCGACCAGCGTGAGCAGCGGGCTGCCGAAGGGAATGAGTTTCGACAGCGTGTTGCGGGCCAGCATGGTCGCGCTTGAGCGGAAAAAGTCCTCGGCATCGGCATTGGCGTAGGTGATGAACCCTTGCTCGCTGATCATGATCACCGGGCGACGGATGGTGTTGAGCACGATCTGGGCAGCGTCCGCCATTTCAACACCCTGGCCAGCGGCGGCGATCATGCGGCGCTCCGCAGGTTCGATGGTTGCGCATAGCGGGAAAACAAATCGCGTAGCAAGGCGATGACGCGGGCGGGCTCGAATGCCGTCAGTATGGCCTTTCGGCTGTCGTCAGCCACGCCGCCGGCATAACGGTCGAGATACCAGCCAAGATGCTTGCGTGCCTGACGCAGGCCACTCTCGACGCCATAGAGCGCCAGCATGTCCTCGTAGTGGGCCACGACATAGTCGGCCAGCGCCATCCGGTTCTGCGGCGCCTTGGCTGCCTCGCCCGTCGCGGCCGCCGCGATGCTGCCGGCGATCCACGGCGCGCCATAGTGCGCGCGCCCGATCATCACGGCATCGGCACCGGATTGATCGAGAATGGCAGCCGCTTCCGCCGGCGAAGAAACATCGCCATTGGCGACGACCGGGATCGATACGGCTTCCTTGACGCGGGCGATGGCGCGCCAGTCGGCCTTGCCCTGATAGAACTGGCAGCGCGTGCGGCCATGCACAGTCACCATCCTGACGCCGGCCTGCTCGGCGCGGCGCGCCAGCATCGGGGCGTTGAGCGCGCCTTCGTCCCAGCCCAGCCGCATCTTGACCGTGACCGGCACCTTGACCGCGCCAACCACAGCGTCGATCAACGTCAGCGCGTGGTCGAGATCCAGCATCAATGCCGAGCCGGCATAGCCACCGGTGACCTTCTTGGCCGGGCAGCCCATGTTGATGTCGATGATGTCGGCGCCCTCGCCAGCGGCGATGCGCGCGCCTTCGGCCATGTGCGCTGCCTCGCGCCCGGCAAGCTGCACCATATGAACCGGCAGGCCGGAATGACGAATGCGCAGGTCGCAGCCGGCCCTGCCTTTGGCAAGCTCGCCGCTCGCTACCATTTCGGATACGACAAGACCGGCGCCATGCGCGTGAGCCCGCTGCCGGAACGGCTCATCAGTGATGCCCGACATCGGCGCCAGGAACACGCGATTGCGGATTTGCACACCGCCGACGTCGAGCGGCGCGGCCAATTTGGTCAAATCAGGCATGCACAAAAACCAAGCATATTAGTTCGTTGCACATTCTCTAGCCAGAACCGTCGCAATGTGCAACGCGGAATGACGTCACATTGAGGCGCAATTGGGAAAATGCTGGACTTCTGAATTGGCGCCAGACGCCCCTTGGAAGGCGCAAAGGACGCCTTGGAAGTTCATATTTGGCGCACGATCTTTTCCGAAAACCGATTACACTTTTCGGGATCGTGCGCTAAGCCAATCGGCATGACTGACGCAAGTGAAAATCACGCTTCGAGTGCGGATGCCAAGGTCGCCGTGGTGATTGTCGCCGCCGGCCGCGGCGCTCGTGCCGGGCAGGCCAATGGGCCCAAGCAGTATCAAAGCATTGGCGGCCACGCTGTTATTGCCCACACGCTGGAGATTTTCCTGGCCCACCCGCGGATCAGCGATGTTGTGGTCGCCATTCATGCGGACGATCACGAGCTGTTCCGGCAGGCGGCAGGCGCCAACGCCGAGCGGGTCATCGCCATCATGGGCGGGGCGACCAGGCAGGCTTCCGTGCGGCTCGGACTGCTTGCACTGAGAGGCCATGCGCCGGGCCGGGTTCTGATCCACGACGCCGTCCGCCCGTTTGTCGATGCGGAGTTGATCGACCGGACCGTCGACGCCATCGGCGAGCGCGAGGGCGCGCTGCCCGCCCTGCCCGTCGCCGATACGTTGAAGCGCGAGTCGGCCGCTGGCGTCGTGGGAGAAACCGTTTCCCGCAACGGACTTCACGCGGCGCAAACGCCACAGGGCTTTCCGTTCTGGCCCATTCTTGCCGCGCACGAGAAAGCCCATCACCTGGGAAAAATGGACTTCACCGACGACGCCGCGATCGCCGAATGGGCGCATATTCCGGTAAAGATCGTCCCGGGTTCACCGGACAATGTCAAACTCACCTGGGCACGGGATATTGCAATGGCGGACCAGCGGCTTTCCGGCGAACGTGCGCGCTTCCCCGACATCAGAACCGGCAACGGCTACGACGTGCACGCCTTCGAACCTGGCGACCACGTCACCCTGTGCGGCGTCGCCATCCCGCATGACAAGAAACTGTCAGGCCACTCCGACGCCGATGTCGGCCTGCATGCTTTGACCGATGCGCTGCTTGCGACCTGTGGCGCCGGCGACATCGGCACGCATTTCCCGCCGTCCGATCCGCAGTGGAAAGGCGCCGCCTCGCGCATCTTCGTCGAACATGCGGCGAAAGTTGTGCGCGAGCGCGGCGGCCGCATCGCCAACGCCGACATCACGCTGATCTGCGAGGCGCCCCGCGTCGGCCCGCATCGCGAGGCGATGACGGCGGCCCTGTCACAAATGCTGGCAATTTCCCCTGATCGCATCTCGATCAAGGCAACAACCAACGAAAAGCTCGGCTTCGTCGGCCGCGAGGAAGGCATAGCGGCCATCGCCACCGCCAGCGTGGTATTTCCCGGCGAGGTGCCGGAATGACCATTGACGATCTGGCAAATGCGCTGCTTCAGGCCTGTCAGCAGCGCGGCATCATGCTGGCAACGGCGGAAAGCTGCACCGGCGGCATGATTATCGCAACGCTCACCGACATTGCCGGCTCGTCCGCCGTGGTCGATCGCGGCTTCATCACCTATTCGAACGAAGCCAAGATGGACATGCTCGGTGTTTCCCCCACCACGCTTGAGGCGCATGGCGCGGTTTCACGCGAGACGGCGATTGAAATGGCAAAGGGCGCCCTCGCCCGTTCGCGCGCCAAGCTGACGCTGGCGGTCACCGGCATTGCCGGGCCCGGCGGCGGCTCGGTGGAAAAGCCTGTCGGCCTGGTCTGGTTCGGTGTCGGACTGGACGGCGAGACCGTGACCGCCGAGCGCCGCCTGTTTGCCGACAAGGGTCGCGATTTCATCCGCCGTGAAACAGTTGGGCATGCGCTGGAACTGGGACTGCGTGCGCTCGGACAGAGTTAAGGCGCGACGCGCTTTAACTCTTTGTAGTTATGCGTAGTTATGCCCGTCGTTGTTCCCAAACCGCTGCGCACTTTTGGGCGACATGCATCACGCCGACGATGCAACGCCGTAGATGACGTCGGCGCGCTTCTCGAAAGCCTCAGCGAACATGCGGAAGGCGCGATCGAACATGGTTCCCATCACCGCGCCCAGAATACGGCTCTTGAACTCATAGTCGATGAAGAAGCGGACAGTACAGCCGCCGCCATCGGGTTCGAAGCGCCAGACATTGCTTAGATATTTGAACGGGCCATCGATGTATTTCACGTCGATGGTGTTCTCGTCGGGTTTCAGCAGCACCTGCGTGGTGAAGGTTTCGCGGATTGCCTTGTAGCCGATGCTCATGTCGGCGACGAGAACGGTGCGTCCGTCACGCTCCTTGCGCGAGCGCACCGTCAGCGCTTCGCAAAGCGGCAGGAACTGCGGATAGGTTTCGATATCGGCAACCAGTGCGAACATTTGTTGCGGCGTATGGGCGACCCGGCGGGTGGCTTCGAATTTCGGCATGAAACCGGCTCTAAAACGCGTTGCGTTGAAACTGATTCATGCGACGCGCTTTGGATTCCTTGTTTTTATGCATGTCGTTCTCCCAAAACCGAGGTCACTTTTGGGCGACATGCATTAGAGCGATTTCTTGAGAAGCGCTTCCCGCGCCGCACGCAGCCTAGCGAAATCGTCGCCGGCGTGATGCGACGAGCGCGTCAGCGGGCTCGACGCCACCAGCAGAAACCCCTTGGTCCGGCCGATCGTCTCGAAGGACTTGAACTCCTCGGGCGTGACGAAGCGGATCACCGGATGGTGCTTCTTCGACGGCTGCAGATACTGGCCGATGGTCATGAAGTCGACATTGGCCGAGCGCAGGTCGTCCATCAATTGCAGGATTTCGTTCCGCTCTTCGCCCAGACCCACCATGATGCCGGACTTGGTGAAGATCGATGGGTCGAGTTCCTTGACCCGCTGCAACAGCCGGATCGAATGGAAATAACGAGCGCCCGGACGAACCGTCAGATAGTTCGACGGCACGGTCTCGAGATTATGGTTGAAGACGTCGGGCTTGGCCGCCACGACGATCTCCAGCGCGCCTTCCTTGCGCAGGAAATCGGGCGTCAGGATTTCGATCGTCGTCAACGGCGTCGCCACCCTGATGGCGCGGATGACCTCTGCAAAATGCTGCGCACCGCCATCGGCGAGATCGTCGCGGTCGACCGAGGTGATGACGACATGGGTCAGGCCCATCTGCTTGACCGCGTGCGCGACGCGGGCCGGCTCGTCGGGATCGAGTGCGGTCGGGATGCCGGTGGCGACATTGCAGAACGCGCAGGCGCGTGTGCAGATCTCGCCCATGATCATGAAGGTGGCGTGCTTCTTCTCCCAGCACTCGCCGATGTTGGGGCAGCCGGCCTCTTCGCAGACGGTCACCAGCTTGTGCGACTTCACGATCTCGCGGGTCTCGGCATAGCCCTTCGAGACCGGCGCCTTGACGCGGATCCAGTCGGGCTTGCGCAGCACGTCCTGATCGGGCTTGTGGGCCTTTTCCGGATGCCGCAAGCGCGGTGCATTGGCGATCGTATCGAGGACAGTGACCATCTGGAAACCTGGTTTGTTCGCGACCGCCGGTCCGGCGTCCGCTGTCATAACGTCATCTAAGACTTTTCAACTCAAAGCAAAAGGCCGCCACAGTGCATGCCGCAGCAGCCTATTTCGCATAGCAGCGCTTCGGCGATGTTAACGGCGCACCAGACGTCCGACCCAGATCAGCAGGCAGGCGCCGATAAAGCCGGTGATCAGATAGGCGGTCCAGCCGATGCCAAAGACACCGACGTTGAGCGCCTGCAGGATGGCGTTCAGCACGATCGCGCCGACGATGCCCAGAACAATATTCATGAAGATGCCGGTGTTGCTCTTCATGACCATTTCGGCGAGCCAGCCTGCCAGGCCGCCGATAATGATTGCTGCTATCCAACCGACGCCATTCAAGTGCATATGCGCTCTCCTTGTGTGATGGGTGAAAATGCATCCGCAAACGAACATCCTTGCCGCCGGGTTCCATCGACTACCCGCGCGCCCGATTTATCATGCGTTCAGCGCGCGGCCATAGGCGTCGAGCACGCTTTCCTTCATCATCTCCGAGAGCGTCGGATGTGGGAAGATGGTGTGCATTAGTTCTTCCTCGGTCGTCTCCAGGTTCATCGCCACGACAAAGCCCTGGATCAGTTCGGTCACCTCGGCGCCGACCAAATGCGCGCCGAGCAGCTGACCTGTCTTCTTGTCGAAGATGGTCTTCACGAAGCCCTGGTCCTCGCCAAGCGCGATCGCCTTGCCGTTGGCGGCGAACTGGAAACGTCCGACTCGGATATCCCAGCCCTCGGCCTTGGCCTTGGCCTCCGTCAGGCCGACGGAAGCGACCTGCGGATTGCAGTAGGTGCAGCCCGGAATCTTGAGCTTGTCGGTGGCATGCACGCCGGGAAAGTTGGCAATCTTTTCGACGCACACCACGCCCTCATGCTCGGCCTTGTGGGCAAGCATCGGCGGGCCGGCGACATCGCCGATGGCATAGATGCCGGGCACATTGGTCTTGCCGTAGCCGTCGACGACGATACAGCCGCGGTCGGTCTTCACGCCGAGCGCCTCAAGCCCAAGGCCCTCGATGTTGCCTTGCACGCCGACGGCCGAGATCATGCGGTCGGCGGTGATCTTCTCGACCTTGCCATCCTTCATCTCGACATGCGCGGTGACCGAGTTCGCACCCTTCTCGACCTTGGTCACCTTGGCTTCGAGGATGATCTTCATGCCTTGCTTCTCGAACTGTTTTTGCGCGAATTTCGAGACTTCGGCGTCCTCGACCGGCATCACCGCCGGCAGCAGTTCGACAACCGTAACTTCGGCGCCCATGGTGCGGTAGAAGGAGGCGAATTCGATGCCGATGGCGCCTGAACCCATGACCAGCAGCGATTTCGGCATCTCCTTCGGCACCATGGCCTCGAAATAGGTCCAGATCAGCTTGCCGTCCGGCTCGATGCCGGGCAGCGCGCGCGGTCGGGCGCCGGTCGCCAGAATGATGTGCTTGGCGGTGTAGGTGCCCTCGCCCTTGATGCCTTTCGGCACGGGCGGCTGCGGTTCCATTGGTGTCTTGGCCGTCTTGGACACGACGATCTCACCCGGCTTCGAGAGCTTGGCCTCGCCCCAAATCACGTCGACCTTGTTCTTCTTCATCAGGAAGGCAACGCCGCCATTCAGCCGCAGCGACACCTTTCGCGATCGATCGACCACGGCCGACGTGTCGACGCTGACCTTGCCGTCGAGCTTCAGCCCGTAGTCCTTCAGATGATCCGAATAATGCATGATCTCGGCCGAGCGCAGCAGCGCCTTGGTCGGGATGCAGCCCCAGTTGAGGCAGATGCCGCCGAGATGCTCGCGCTCGACGATCGCCGTCTTGAAGCCAAGCTGCGCGGAACGCACCGCCGTGACATAGCCGCCCGGGCCGGAGCCGATGATGATGACGTCGTAGTTCTCAGCCACGATTTTCTCCTTGATTCACGATTCCAGCATGCCGCGCACGACCGGCGCTAGAGCCGTGCCGATGGTGCGCGTGTTTTCGGCATCGAGATGGACGCCGTCGAGCGGTGTACATCTAGCGACGCCCGCTGCATCAAAAAAGCCGCAGCCCATCTCGTTGGCGGCGGTTTGATAAAAGCCAGCGAGCTTGGGCGACTCGATTGCACCGGTTCCCAACATTTCGGCGTAGTCTGCCTTGCGGGTTTCCACGATATGCGGCGGCGCTACCAGAATAATCCTGGGAGCGGCACCGCCGAACGGATAGGCGTGCCCCCGCACGATTTCTACGAGGCGTCGCATGCCATAGGACGCTATGACTGCGCTGCCATGAATCGAAGGCTTCATGTCGTTGGAGCCAAGCATGATGACGATCAGATCGATCGGCGAATGCGTGCTCAGGATCGTCGGCAATATCCGCGCGCCGTTTCGGTCGGCGCCCGACAAGAAGTCGTCGTAGGCCGTGGTGCGGCCGCCCAGTCCCTCGGCAATGACATGGAAGCTCGGTCCGAGTGCTCTCGCCAGTGTGGTTGGCCACTGGTCTTCAAATTCATGTCGACCCAAAGTCTCCGGGTCGTGTCCCCAGGTCAGCGAATCGCCGTAGCACAGAATTGTCTTCATGCACCCACACCTACCTGTGCCTTGGTTAAACCGCGTCTCACCCGCCAGCGCACGAACAGCCATTGCACAACGACGGTCACCAGCCCCGGCAGGCCAAAGCCGACCACCATGGGAATGTCCTTCTTCACCACCGCGACACCGCTGTCGGCGTAGAGGATCAGCGCGACCAGCAGGGCAAGCAACACCGCAAACACGATCAGCAACCACTTACCCGTCCTGGCCACCGCCGCGACCGGATCCGTCATGAACTGCGCCACGAAGTAGACGAAGGTAACCATGAAGGTCACCAGCACCGAGAACATGAAAACGAGGATGTATTCTTCCTCCGCGCCAGTGGCGATGGCCAACCACTGCGCGACCAGCCCGCCGGCCAAACCGGAAAGAATGAAAGCGAAAAGGCTGGTGAAGAATGTCCGCACCACCCTTTCCCTTCCTAGACCAGCATGCCCATCGGGTTCTCGATCAGGCGCTTGAAGGCGACCAGCAATTCGGCCCCCAGCGCTCCGTCGACGGCGCGATGGTCGGTCGACAGCGTCACCGACATCACGGTGGCGATTTTGATCTCGCCGTTCTTGACCACCGCCCGCTCCTCACCGGCGCCGACCGCCAGGATCGTCGCATGCGGCGGGTTGATCACCGCGGCAAAGTCCTTGATGCCGAACATGCCGAGGTTCGACACCGCCGTGGTGCCGCCCTGATACTCTTCCGGCTTCAGCTTGCGGCTGCGCGCCCGGCTGGCTAGGTCCTTCATCTCGTTGGAGATGGTCGACAGCGTCTTTTCGTCCGCCTTGCGGATGATCGGCGTGATCAGGCCGCCGGGGATCGACACCGCAACGCCGACATCGGCATGCTTGTGCTTCACCATGGCGCTTTCGGTCCACGACGCATTGGCATCCGGCACCGCCTTCAGCGCCAGCGCCATTGCCTTGATCACCATGTCGTTGACCGACAGCTTGTAGGCCGGCACGTCACCCTTTTCAGTCTTCTTGACTGGCGCTGCCGCATTGATCTGCGTGCGCAGCGCTAAGAGCGCATCGAGTTCGCAGTCGAGCGTCAGGTAGAAATGCGGGATTGTGGTCTTGGCCTCGACCAGGCGGCGCGCGATTGTCTTGCGCATATTGTCATGCGGGACCAGTTCGTAGGAGCCTTGCTCGAACAGTTTCAGCACCTGCTCGTCCGACATCGCCTTCACCGGCGCGGCGGCAGCAGCCGGAGCCGCCGGAGCGCCTGCAGGCGCTGCCTTGGCGGCAGGCTTGACGCCGCCACCGGCAATCGCCGCATCGACATCGGCTTTCACCACGCGGCCATGCGGGCCGGTGCCGGTCACGGCAGACACATCGACACCGGCTTCCCTGGCGATGCGGCGCGCGAGCGGCGACGCAAAGGTGCGCTCGCCAGCGGCATGGCCGTTGGCGGCCGGACCCGCTACTGCCTTGGATGCGGCCGCAGGCTCGGCCTTTGGCGCCTCAGCCTTCGGTGCTTCCGCCTTCGGAGCCTCCGTTTTCGGCGCTTCCGCTTTCGCTGGCGCAGCAGCGCCACCGCTGTTCGCAGCGGCGCCGGCGTCCTCGCCTTCGGCAGCGAGCACAGCGATCAGCGCATTGACCTTGACGCCCTCGGTGCCGGCCGGAACGACGAGCTTTGCAACCGTGCCCTCGTCGACAGCTTCGACTTCCATTGTTGCCTTGTCGGTCTCGATCTCAGCAATGACATCGCCGGGCGAAACCTTGTCGCCCTCCTTGACCAGCCACTTTGACAGATTGCCCTCTTCCATCGTGGGCGACAGGGCCGGCATGGTGATGTTGATTGGCATTTTGTCCTCCCGCCCGGTTCAGCGATACGTGACGGCTTTAACCGCCTCGATGACCTCGCCGACATTCGGCAACGCCAGCTTTTCGAGGTTCGCCGCATAGGGCATCGGCACGTCTTTGCCGGCAATGGTGATGACCGGGGCATCAAGGAAATCGAAGGCACGCTGCGACACCTGGTTGGCGATGTGATCGCCGACCGAGCTCTGCGGATATCCCTCTTCCACGACGATCAGCCGGTTGGTCTTCTTGACCGAGGCGATGACCGTGTCGAGGTCGAGCGGGCGGATGGTCCTGAGGTCGATGATCTCGGCATCGATGGCCATGCCGCGCAGCTCGGCTTCAGCCTTGACCGCATAGGTCATGCCGATGCCGAAGGAGACGATGGTGACGTCCTTGCCGGTCTTGTGGATGCGCGCCTTGCCGATCGGCAGCACGAAATCATCCAGCTTCGGCACGTCGAAGGAATGACCGTACAGGATTTCGTTCTCGAGGAAGATAACCGGGTTCGGATCGCGGATCGCAGCCTTGAGCAGACCCTTGGCGTCGGCAGCGGTGTAGGGCATCACGACCTTGAGGCCGGGAATGTGGCTATACCAGGCGGCATAGCACTGCGAATGCTGGGCTGCGACGCGAGCGGCGGCGCCGTTCGGTCCACGGAACACGATTGGCGCGCCCATCTGGCCGCCCGACATATAGAGCGTCTTGGCAGCCGAGTTGATGATTTGGTCGATCGCCTGCATGGCGAAGTTGAAGGTCATGAACTCGACGATCGGCTTCAAGCCGGCCATCGCCGCGCCGACGCCGACGCCGGCAAAGCCATGCTCGGTGATCGGCGTGTCGACGACGCGCCGCGGCCCGAACTCCTGCAGCAACCCTTGCGTGATCTTGTAGGCGCCCTGGTATTCGGCGACCTCCTCGCCCATGACGAAGACATCGCCGTCGCGGCGCATTTCCTCGGCCATCGCGTCACGCAGCGCTTCGCGCACCGTGGTCGAGACCATTTCCGTGCCGGCCGGAATGTCCGGATCGGTGGCGATTTCGGTCTTCGGGGCGGCTGCGACCGGTGCTGACGCCTCGCTTTTGGCCGCCACCGGCACAGGTGCCGCTGTTTCAGTCTTGGCGGGCTCTTCGCCGATGCCTTCGCCGGCTTTGTCGACGTCTTCGCCGTCAACCGCGAGCACGGCGATCACTGCGTTGACCTTGACGCCTTCGGTGCCGGCAGGAACCACGATCTTGGCAAGCGTGCCTTCATCGACGGCTTCGACTTCCATCGTCGCCTTGTCGGTTTCGATCTCGGCGATGACGTCACCGGCGACGACCTTGTCGCCCTCGTTCTTCAACCACTTGGAAAGATTGCCCTCTTCCATGGTCGGCGAGAGAGCGGGCATGAGAATTTCGATCGGCATGTCCTTGCCCTCCCGTTACAATACGATATCGGTCCAGAGCTCGGACGGATCCGGCTCCGCGTCGTTCTGGGCAAATTCGGCGGCGTCCGCGACGACGTCGCGAACCTCCTTGTCGACGGTCTTCAATTCGTCCTCGGTCGCCCACTTCTTCTCGATCAGCCGCGCCTTGACCTGCTCGATCGGGTCATGCTCGGAGCGCATCTTCTGCACTTCTTCCTTCGAGCGGTACTTCGCCGGGTCGGACATCGAGTGGCCGCGATAGCGATAGGTCTGCATTTCGAGGATCAGCGGGCCGTTGCCGGCGCGGCACCATTCGGTGGCCAGATCACCAGCTGCCTTGACGGCGCGGACATCCATGCCGTCGACCTGGAGGCCGGGAATCTTGAACGATGCGCCGCGATGGGAAAAGTCCGTCTCCGCCGATGAGCGCGAGACCGAGGTGCCCATGGCATAGCGGTTGTTCTCGATGATGTAGATCACCGGCAGCTTCCACAGCGAGGCCATGTTGAAGCTTTCATAGACCTGGCCCTGATTGGCCGCACCATCGCCGAAATAGGTCAGCGACACATTGTTGTTGTCGCGGTAGCGATTGGCAAAGGCGAGACCAGTGCCGAGCGACACCTGCGCGCCGACGATGCCGTGGCCGCCGTAAAAATGCTTCTCCTTGGAGAACATGTGCATGGAGCCGCCCTTGCCCCTGGACAGGCCGCCACGACGCCCGGTCAATTCAGCCATGACGCCGCGCGGTGAAAGCTCCATCGCTAGCATGTGGCCGTGGTCGCGATAGGCGGTGATCATCTGGTCGCCTTGGATCAGCGCCATCTTCATGCCGGTGACGACCGCTTCCTGGCCGATATAGAGATGACAGAAGCCACCGATGAAGCCCATGCCGTAAAGCTGGCCGGCCTTTTCCTCGAAACGGCGGATAAGCAGCATGTGCCGGTAGGCGGCAAGCTCTTCATCCTTGGTGAATTCTGCAGGCTTGGGGGCCGAAAGCCCCATTTTGCCGTCGGATTTGGATTTGGCAGGCGCTTTTCTGGCTGCGGTGGCCATGCATCACTCCCTGTTGGCGTCTCTTTGCGGACATTAGGGCAGGATCAAATCCGCCCTGGGGAGATCAGCTCCTCCCCACCGATTTTGGAGAGGCTAACACGCGCTAGAGCGTTATGCCATGCCGAAATTGCATAGCTCACATGCGTCTAAGCGATTAAAATCATTGAAAATATTGGCTATTAACTGAAAACTGGTTACTTCGCCGAGACCGGCAACATGATGGTGATTTCGTCAGCCTGGGACAGATTGAGCGCCTTGCGCGCCTGCTCGTCGAGCATGTCCTTCTCGATCGACCCTTCATGCATGAGCCGAACGCGCCGTTCGAGCTCCATCCGGCGTGCCTTGATCGCGTCGAGCTGACCTTGCAGCGCAACCGTCTGGGCTTCCAGCTGATATTTCGAGTTGATGCCGAATTCGCCGTGGTAGGCATGAAACCCGAAATAGGCGAGGAACGCCACGCAGAGCGAAGGAATGATCAGCCGGCCGGTGTTTCTCTGCTTGTGCTGACGCGTCCACATGATCCAGGTCCTCGCGGCCGCGAACTCCTACGGCTCCCCATCTTTTTCGCCCGATTGTGCTTAACGGACGGTTACGGATGACCGGCTGCGCGAGACCGAAATGAAAAAGGGCGGGAATGCTCCCGCCCTTTCATCGATATCCCATGCCTGGGTGTTTCCGGATCAGCCCTTGACCACCGACTTGCCGGCGTAGCTCGCCTGCTTGCCGAGCTCTTCCTCGATGCGGATCAGCTGGTTGTATTTGGCCATGCGGTCCGAGCGCGACAGCGAGCCGGTCTTGATCTGTCCGCAATTGGTGGCAACGGCGAGATCGGCGATGGTCGAATCCTCGGTTTCGCCCGAGCGGTGCGACATGACGGCGGTGTAGCCGGCCTTGTGCGCGGTCTCGACGGCGTCGAGCGTTTCGGTCAGCGAGCCGATCTGGTTGACCTTGACCAGGATCGAATTGGCGACGCCCATGCGGATGCCGTCACGCAGCCGTGCCGTGTTGGTGACGAACAGATCGTCGCCGACCAGTTGGGTCTTCTTGCCGATCAGGTCGGTCAGATACTTCCAGCCTTCCCAGTCGTCCTCGGCAAGGCCGTCCTCGATCGAGATGATCGGATAGTCGGCTGCGAGCTTGGCCAGATACTTGGCCTGGGCCTTGGGATCGCGGGTCTTCTTCTCGCCTTCATAGACGTAGTTGCCGTCCTTGAAGAACTCGGTCGCGGCGCAGTCGAGGCCGAGCGCGATCTCTTCGCCGGGCTTGAAGCCGGCCTTCTCGATCGATTCCATGATGAAGTCGAGCGCCACCGGCGCGCTCTTCAGGTTCGGGGCAAAGCCGCCCTCATCGCCGACATTGGTGTTGTGGCCGGCATCCTTCAGCTTCTTGCGCAGCGTGTGGAAGATTTCCGACCCCCAGCGAACGCCTTCGCGCAATGTTGGCGCGCCGATCGGCAGGATCATGAATTCCTGGAAGTCGATCGGGTTGTCGGCATGGGCGCCGCCATTGATGATGTTCATCATCGGCACCGGCAGGACATGCGCCTTGGTGCCGCCGACATAACGGTAGAGCGGCAGGCCGGCTGCATCGGCCGCGGCCTTGGCCACGGCCAGCGAGACGCCGAGGATGGCGTTGGCGCCGAGCCGGCTCTTGTTGGGCGTGCCGTCGAGCTCGATCATGGTCTGGTCGATATGGATCTGGTTTTCGGCTTCCATGCCGCCGATGGCCTCGAACAGCTCGCCGTTCACCGCTTCGACAGCCTTGAGCACGCCCTTGCCGAGATAGCGGGCGCCGCCGTCGCGCAGTTCGACGGCCTCGTGGGCACCGGTCGAGGCGCCCGACGGCACCGCAGCGCGGCCCATCGAGCCATCTTCGAGAACGACATCGACCTCGACGGTCGGATTTCCACGGCTGTCCAGGATTTCACGCCCGACAATGTCGATGATGGCAGTCATTGCGATGTCCTCGATTGATCTGAAGAAGGGTCGCGCACGTCTTAGCCAAAGTGCCGCAAAAGGCAATCGGCCCGGTTGCAATTATTGCCGTGGCGTCAGCCCAGAGCTCGTCGCGCTTGAACGGAATCAGGCGACGCATGCCGTTCTCCCAAAACCGGGGGCTACTTTGTGGCGACATGCATCAGACGATTCACGAAGCGCAAATCGCTGTCATCATAAGTCATGTGCGGCGGATGTACTTCCGGCTATGGTGCGGGTGCGCGGGGCGAAACAGGAGGAGTTTCGCCATGTCCCAGTTGAGTGGTATCGTGAGTCTGTTCCTGATCGCGGCGGCGTTTCTGACGTCGTGCGACAATCAGCAATCGCCACCCAAGGCAGCAGGGCCGCTATCGGCCTTGCATGTCAGCGAATAGGCGCTGCATCGAATCCAAAAGGCCCCGCCTGAACGGGGCCTTTTGTTTGCAGGCGTCAATGCCAGTAAGGCGTGACCTTGTAATAGTCATAGGACGCGTCGCGCGCCGTCTCGCCATCCGCGCCGGCCAGTTCGTTGATCGAATAGGCGGGCGCTGCTTTTAGCTGTTCCTTGGAGAACGGAACGACATAGCCGCCCTTGTCCTCGTCATAGTCGAGGCTCGCCCACGGAATGGCGTGATACTTCTCGCCGATGCCGAGAAAACCGCCGAAACCGATCACTGCAAACATGATGCCGTTCGAGGTCTTGTCGAGCATGATGTCCTCGATGCTGCCAATGCTCCTGCCCTCGGTGTTGTAGACTGACGTGCCGATGACGCGCGAAGCGGCAATGGCTTCGGTGTGGCCTGTCTGGGTTGTCATGATGTGCTCCTCATTGTCGTTGATCCATGCTTTGACAATGAGGGGCGCGGGCGAAAGTTCCCGACTTTTTCGGCGGCAGCCGGTTACTCCGCGAGGATGAATGTGACCTTCATGTTGACGCGATAGGCAGCGATCTTGCCGTCCTCGACGACGATCTTCTGGTCCTGGATCCAGGCGCCTTCGACGTTCTTCAACGTCTTTGCGGCACGCGCAATCCCCTTCTCGATGGCGTCCTGAAAGCTCTTCTTCGACGATGAGGTGATTTCGGTGACGCGGGCGACAGACATGGCTTCCTCCTGCCAAAACGCTCATTTGCGAGGCGAGCGTACAGCCGGCTTATGTCTTCCACAAGCGCTGGCGCCATGGGGCCATTGTCAGTTGCCGACGCTGGAACGTCCGTGGGACGCTTCAGTGACCCTTGGCGATACGATCGAACGCCATCAGTCTTTCCAGCAGTGCGGGCATATCCTTCAGCGGCACCATGTTCGGGCCATCGGAAGAGGTCGAATTGTCTGGATCCTGGTGGGTCTCGATGAACACGCCGGCCACACCAACGGCGACAGCCGCCCGGGCCAGCGTCTCGACAAAGCGACGCTCGCCGCCCGAGGAGCCGCCCTGTCCGCCCGGCTGCTGAACCGAATGCGTGGCGTCGAAGATCACCGGTGCGCCGATCTCGGCCATGATAGGCAGAGCGCGCATGTCGGACACCAGCGTGTTGTAGCCGAACGACGCGCCGCGCTCGGTGGTCAAAACATTGGCGTTGCCGGAACCGGTGATCTTGGCAACCACGTTCTTCATGTCCCAGGGAGCCAGGAACTGTCCCTTCTTCACGTTGACCACCTTGCCGGTCCTGGCGGCGGCGACCAGCATGTCGGTCTGGCGCGACAGGAAGGCCGGAATCTGCAGGACATCGACATGCGGCGCGACGATCGCGCACTGTTCCTCGGTGTGGACATCGGTCAGCACCGGCAGCGAAAATTCCTTGCGCAGTTCGTCGAAGACGGGAAGTGCCGCTTCCATGCCCGCACCGCGCGTCGCCGACAGCGAGGTGCGGTTGGCCTTGTCGTAGCTGGTCTTGTAGACGAGGCCTATTCCAAGCTTGCCGGTCAGTTCCTTCAGCGCGCCGGCCATGTCGAAGGCATGCTGGCGCGATTCAAACTGGCAAGGACCAGCGATCAGCGACAAGGCCGCGTTGTTGTCGAAGACGACATTGCCGACGGTTACCGTCGAATTGGGCGTCAGGGGCTTGCTCATTGGATCTCCCAGAAGATGAAAGCCGCGCCCTGTCCGGATGCCGGCTGCACGACAATATCATTGCCCGCTATATCGTGGTTGACGGAGTTGGCTGCAAGCAGCCTCGAGGTGATATCGACGCTGGGAACCGAAAAGACCACGGCGGCGAAGCGAAGGTCCGTCGGCGCGCCGGCCGGCAAGCCAAAGCGTGCCGTGAAAGACGCCGGGTCAAGCACGCTCAAGGCTGAATTCGACAAATGAAACGCGACGCCTTGCCCACCGTCGGCCGGATCGTCCACCGCCAAGGAAATCAGCCGGCGCTGCTCGGCAGGCCGGTCGCTGACCGCCACGATCTCGACAATTCCCGTGGCGCCGTTGGCGTGCTCCTGCAAGGCAGTCCGATCCACGTTCGGCGCGTTGACCCGTTCGCAGGCAAATAGGAAAGCATCCGTAGCGTTGCTATCGGATGCAAAGGCGAGCTTGAACGATGCGATGTCGCTTCTGCCCGCCGTGTCGGTGAACGCGCGCGAAAAGCTCAGCATGTCTCCCGCGGAGATGCCGGCTTCGACATAGCGTGCCTGGTCGGCATCTGCGTTGCTGGTCCCCAGGACCACGGCGGAAAACCCCTCGTCACCGTGCCTGTTGCGATAGATACGGTCGCGCGCGACGAAAACATTGCCCTCGGCAATGGCCGCCGTCGCGGCCTGTTCGTCGCCGACCGCGAGTGGCTCGAGATAGGTGCCGTCGGCGAGGAAGACACAACAGTTTTCGGTTCCGAAGGGATGAATGCCGGTCGGGGCAACCACGAAGCCGAGCGCGGTGAGCCGGGCTCGTGCCACATCGAGGTTCTGTGTCGGCAGCACCAGATGATCGAGCGGATGAGTGCCGGCGGCTGTTGTTCGGTTCATGCAGGCGCGATGTGCATCATTCCGCAAACCGGTTCAAGCCTCAATCAGGCGCCGGCCACGACATCGGCGGAATAACGCAGCTCGCGCAATGGTTTGACCCTGCTGGTCGTCTGCGCATAGAGCGGGTGCGCCTTGTAGGCGGACAACGCAGCGTCATCGGCGAACTCGGCATAGACGACCACATCGATCTCGTCCGACAGCGGGTCGACCTTGGTGTTGATGGTCACCTCGAAATGGCTGGAATGGGGAATGTTGCCGAGCGCCAGCAGGCCGGTGCGCACGGCCTCCACATCCTCCTTACGCCGCGCGCTGAAGAAAACGATATGCCGGATCAACCCCGCCTCCTCGATCGAAAGCGCGTCAGGCGACGCGCTTTACGTCTTTGCTTTTATGCATGTCGCCGCCCCAAGACCGGAGCCGCCTTTGGGCGACATGCATTAAGTGCCGCGGTCTTTTGTGACGTCAGGACGGCCGCGTCAATCGACAAGGATGTCGCGGCAGCGCTTCATGAGGGACGGGCGCTAGCTCTCGCCGGTGACGGATCGCACGACGTGCGTGACACCCCTTACCGCGGTGTCGAGGTATCGGCCCTGATTGTAGAGCCCATCCCAGATCAGGAAAAAGGTGATGGCGGCAATGACGATTACATAACGCATGGCTAAAGCTATCGCACAGGCACGGCTGCAACCATAGGCGTTTTAGGCGTGTTCGGCCTTTGCTGTGTAAAAGCCGGATCCACCACAGCGAGCGCCTCCACTTGGCACAGCCCGGCTTGCAGCCTGCCTCTTGATGTTCCCCCTCATGACGTGGAAGATTGTGGCAGGGATTCACTGGGAAGCGCTGAAGCTCTGGTTAAAGGGCGCGCGCTTTCGTTCGAGCCCGCCTGTCGCCGAACCGGTCAGCTGCCGGGATCAGGCACAGGCGTTCGAACCTGGCGAATGAACCGCGAGAACCGAGGCTCGGCAATTTGCGCCGACACCGCGGAAGCCCAGGGGCGTGAGATGGCACACAAGGAACATCATGGTCTGGCGTCGAGCGACGCGGTCAGGCTGGACGAATTCAATTTCGCCGAGATCGTCAAGGGCTTGCCGGCGAAGGCGCGCATGGTGCTGTCGGCGGCAATGAACCTGCCGCGCGGATCGCTGAAGGTCCGGATGCCGGACGGACGCGCCGTGCTGGTCGGCGGCAAGGGACCGGGCCCGGACGCCGAACTGGTGCTCAAGAACTGGCGTTTGCCCGGCCGTGCCTTTTCCGGCGGCACGATCGGCCTTGCCGAATCCTACATGGACGGCGATTGGGAAAGCCCTGACGTCACCAGCTTCCTGGAGCTGTTCGTGGTCAATTCGGCCATCGGCGAACGCGTTGCTGGCGGCGCCAGCTGGCTCATCAACACCGTCCAGCGCATCCGACACTGGTTCAACGAGAACACGCGAACCGGCTCGAAGCGCAACATTTCGGCGCATTACGATCTTGGCAACGCCTTCTACAAGGAATGGCTCGATCCGAGCATGACCTATTCCTCGGCACTCTATGCCAACGGCGCCAACGACCTCGAAAGCGCCCAGGCCGCCAAATATCGCGCACTGGCCAAGGATACGGGGATCGGACCGAAGGATCACGTGCTGGAGATCGGCTGCGGATGGGGCGGCTTCGCCGAATTCGCGGCACGCGAGATCGGCTGCCGTGTGACCGGGTTGACGATCAGCCGCGAGCAGCACGACTTCGCCAAGGCGCGCCTCGCCAAGGCCGGGCTTGCCGACAAGGTCGACATCAAGCTGCAGGATTATCGCGACGAAACCGGCACCTATGACCGTATCGCCTCGATCGAGATGTTCGAGGCGGTCGGCGAGAAGTACTGGCCGGTGTTCTTCAGCAAGATGAAGGCCTGCCTGAGGCCTGGCGGCACCGCAGGCCTGCAGATCATCACCATCAACGAAGCCGCCTACGACACGTATCGCGCAAGGCCGGATTTCATCCAGCGCTATGTTTTTCCGGGCGGCATGCTGCCGACGCCGTCGATCCTGAAGGCACTCGGCAACGATCATGGCCTTGCCCATCTGCGCGAGCGCGTGTTTCCGGACGACTACGCGCGCACACTCGCCGAATGGCGCCAGCGGTTCTGGGCGTCATGGGAAAAGATCGTCCCGCTCGGCTTCGACGACCGCTTCAAGAAGCTCTGGGAATTCTACCTGCATTATTGCGAGGCCGGCTTCCGCGCCAGCTACATCGACGTGCGCCAGGTGGTCTACAAGGCATAGGTCCACGTTGCCTTGGCGGCGCGGACCTAGGCCGACGATCACAGAAGGATTCGGTATTTCGCAAATCCCGCTTCGCCCTCTCCTACCGGCTCGATCTTCAGCGACTTCACCTCGGCAATGAAATCCTTGGCCCTGGCGCCGGTCTCGAACACGACGCTGGTTCCAGGCAGCGGCGCGAACGACCAGTTGCCATCCGCCGACGGGTTGATCGTGCCCTCGCTGACGATGTAGCGAACGATCACGTCGCGATTGGTGTCCGGCGCCTCGTAGATGATCTTCGAGGCATTGATGTCGGGGAAATTGCCGCCACCGCCGGCCCGGTAGTTGTTGGTCGCAACGACGAATTTCTGTTTGGGATCAATTGGCTTGCCGTCAAACATCAAGTCAACGATGCGATTGGCGCCGGCATTCGCCAGTCCCCCCTTGGCATCGTATTTCGGCGGCTGCGACAGGTCTATCTTGTAGGTCACGCCGTCGATGACGTCGAAGTTGTAGGACGGGAAGTCGGTGTTGATGAGGGCCTGGTCGGCCTTGCCCGGTTCGATCCGGTTGAAGATGCCGGCGGACATTTCCAGCCATTCCTTGACCTGCGCGCCGGTGATTTCGACGGCCCGCACGGTGTTCGGGTAGAGGTAGAGATCGGCGACGTTCTTGATGGCGATGTCGCCTGCCGGCACGTCTGTATAGTAGTCGGCGCCGCTGCGTCCGCCAGCCTTGAAGGGTGCGGCGGCCGACAGCAGCGGCACGTCCTTCCATTGCGTGTTCTTGAGAATATCCTTCAGGTACCAGGTCTGCGCCTGGCTGACGACCTGCACCGACGGATCGTCGGCGACCAGGGCGAAATAGGAATAAAGCGGCGCCGAGGTCTTGCCGACGGGACGGCGCACGTAGGCCAGTGTTGCCTGGTCGTCCTGCTCGAGTGCTGCAATGATGCGCTTGTCGTCGGGGACGATCGGCTTGGCCTTGTTGTCGACGCGTTCAAAGATCGGCCGCGCCTCGGATGTGGCGGAAACGACCTTCCATTTCGACCCGTCGCGCTCCAGCATCAGGTCGATCAGCCCCATATGCGAGCCCCAGAAGCCGCCCATGACGGAGGGCTTGCCCTGCAGCGTGCCCTTTTGCGTGTCGACGCCGTCCAGCGACTGGAAGTCCTTCTTGCCGGGGAAGACCAGATGCTGGTGACCGGTGAACACCGCGTCGATGCCGTCGACACCGGCGACGAAGAACGATGCGTTTTCCATCATGTCGCCCTGCTTCACGTCGATGCCGGAATGCGAGAGCGCAATCACGATGTCGGCGCCTTCCTCTTTCATCTGTGGCACCCAGGCCTTGGCCGCCTGGACGATGTCGCGCGTCTTGACGTTGCCCTCCAGATTCTTGAGGTCCCAGACCATGATCTGCGGCGGCACGAAGCCGATGATGCCAATCCTGATCGGCTGCTCGGCGCCTGACCCGTCCTTGATCTTCTTGTCGAGGATGGCATAGGGCTTGAGATAAAGCTTGTCGTCACGCGGGTTCGCGGCAAGCTCGGTGCCACGGATCAAATTGGCGCAGACAAAGGGGAAATTGGCGCCAGCCAGCACCTTGTCCATGAACGACAGGCCGTAATTGAACTCGTGGTTGCCCAGCGTCGAGCATTCGTAGCCGAGCAGGTTCATGGCCTTCATGATCGGATGCAGGTCGCCGTCCTTCATGCCCCTCTCATAGGCGATGTAATCGCCCATCGGATTGCCCTGCAGCAGGTCGCCATTGTCGATCAGCATCGAATTGAAGGCTTCCTTGCGCACTGCATCGATCAGCGAAGCCGTGCGCGACAGGCCCATCGTGTCGTTCGCTTTGTCGGCGTAGTAATCGTAGGGCAGCACGTTCACATGGATGTCGGTGGTTTCCATGATCCGAAGATGGGCCTGGTTGGCCTGGGCGCGGGCGGAGAACGGATGCAGCATGATCAACGCTCCTGCGGCGGCGGCACCGCCAAGGAGATCGCGGCGGGAGACGGGATGGAGCAGTCGAGACATGTTTTCTCCTTCGACAAAGTGACAAGCCCTGCCCCGAAGCGAACTTGGCGCTGAAAACCATCCGAGTCCATTCAAGAAGTCGAGCGCATAACGCCGCCACTCGATCAGCAACAGATGACGTGCGGATGAACGGTCTGGGGAGACGAAGTCAGCCCTTGTCGTCGTCGCCTTGCGTGATCAGCCGCGCACTGCGCTGGCCCGTCGCGTAGATCCATAGCCAGCTCAGTGAAACCGCAAGCCGGTTGCGAAAGCCGATCAGGAAATAGATGTGGGCTATGCCCCACAGCCACCAGGCCGCCCAGCCGGTCAGCTTGATCCAGCCGAAATCAATCACGGCGGCGCGCTTACCGATCGTGGCGAGGTCGCCGTCATGCCGGTAGCGGAACGGCCGTGGGCTGGTGTCGCCGGCAAGCCGCGCCTTTAGCGTGGCGGCAACATGGCGGCCCTGCTGCTTGGCGGCCGGAGCCACGCCGGGAACCGGCCGCCCGTCCGGCCGCAGCACATGCGCGGCATCGCCGACGACGAAAATCTCCAGGCTGCCCGGCACGCTCAAGTCAGGCTCGACGAGCACCCTGCCCGCCCGATCCGCCGCCGCGCCGAGCCACTCGGCGGCCGGCGAGGCAGCGACGCCCGCCGCCCACAGGATTGTCCCTGCCGACAAGTGCTTGTCGCCGAAGACGACACCTTCGGCGTCGCACCGCGTAACAGCCCTGCCGAGTTCGATGGTCACACCGAGCCGCTCGAGTGCCTTCATCGCATAGTCGGAAAGTTTCGGTGCGAAATTGGCCAGAATTCGGTCGCCGGCCTCGATCAGCACGACACGCGTTTGCCGTGTATCGATGTTGCGGAATTCACCGCGCAGCGTGTCATGCGCCAGTTCGACGATGGTGCCGGCAAGCTCGACGCCGGTCGGCCCGCCACCGACGATCGCAATGGTCAGCAGCGCGTGGCGCTTGGCGGGATCGGCCTCCCGCTCGGCCTTCTCGAAGGCCAGCAGAATACGCCGCCGAACCGTGGTGGCATCCTCCAGCGTCTTCAGGCCGGGCGCGAAAGGTTCCCATTCGTCGTGGCCGAAATAGGCGTGGCGCGCACCGGTGGCGAGCAGCAGCGTGTCGTAGGCGACAGCACTGCCATCATCGAGCAGCACGCGTTTGCCGGCGCGATCGACGCCGACGACATTGGCAAGCAGCGTCGTCACATCCTTGCGCTTGCGCAGGAGGTGGCGGACAGGCCATGCAATTTCGGACGTCGCCAGCGCCGTGGTCGCCACCTGGTATAGCAGCGGCTGGAAGAGGTGATGATTACGCTTGTCGATCATGGTGATGCGAACCGGCGCACCGGCAAGCGCTCGGGTGAATTCGAGACCGCCAAAACCCGCGCCGACAACAACGACATGGTGGCTGGCCTGGTTCATCTCATTCACCGCTAACGGGCAAGATCGCCTAACCTAGATGTAGGTACTTTTGTGCATCGCAGCAACGCAAGGGTGGTGCCTGAGACTCGTCGTCCTATGTCGTGAACGCACATGTCGTATCGTGTTACGAGGTATAGCGTGATCAAATACGCGATGAGGTAAAGCATGGCTAACGATCATGACGACCAAGGCCCGGCGCAATATGCCTCTCCTCCCTGCTTCATGCATGAACTCGATCCCGCGTTTCAGACACCACTAACCGATTGGACCGACGTCCGGCGCTGGCGCAAGGCCGAGCGCGAACGCCTGATCGCCGCGCGTCTCGCCGTTTCGGCCGACGCGCGAACGGTGATGTCGCAGCGCATTGCGCAAGGTCTCGACGCAATCGTCGGCGAGATCGTCGGCCGGATGGTCAGTCTCTACTGGCCGTTTCGCGGCGAGCCGGACCTGCGCCCATGGATGGCGTCCGTCAATGCGCGCGGCGGCCGCACCGCCCTGCCCGTTGTCATCGAGAAAGGTCAGCCGCTGATCTTTCGCCCCTACGCGCCGGGCGACCGGCTGGAAAAAGGTGTCTGGAACATCCCGATCCCGGCCGAGGGCGATCCGGTGCTGCCGGACATCGTCATTGCGCCAATCGTCGGCATCGATCCTGGACACTACCGCCTGGGCTATGGCGGCGGGTTCTTCGATCGCACGCTGGCGGCGATGCCGTTCAAGCCGCTGGTGATCGGCGTCGGCTACGAACTGCAGCGCATATCCACCATCTACCCGCAGCCGCACGACATCCCGATGGATCGGATCGTCACCGAGGCCTAACACCCTGTTTGGAAAATGAGACCGGCTGGATTTCTGTTTCGCTGCGAAGCAGCGCAAATGTCATGTGACAAAAATCCGACTTGGTCGATAAATAGTCTGATCTTTAAGGGAACCATGCTGCGGCGTTTCGACATGCGCTCCGGGCGGATCCAACAGTGTCCGGTAGCTCCCAGGATTGGCTGCTTCGCAACGGATGATAAGATGATCGGACGAACCATAGCGGCTGCCCTTGCAATTGCGTTTTCGTTTTCGCCTTCGCAGGCGCAACCACAGCACCGTTTACCGAGCGGCTATAAGTGGGGCCGCTGCCTGCTTACTGTTGACGGTCAGACTCGTATATCCGGAAGATGCTACTATCAAATCGAAAAGGGCGGCGATTTTAATATCCAGGGGCCTCGGCAAGTTTTTGCAGGTATCGACTATCCTGATACGCATAGCGGGGCTGGTGAAATGTCCAAAGACTACTGGGCAGTTGTATACAAGGACGGTGATCTTTGGGAAGGCTATAGCAACTCGGACGTTTCCGAAACTCACGGTGACGAACGCTGGGAAGACCTTCGCCGCGAAGGCGCATGCTATGTTGGGAAGGGCGTCCGGGTATGCCTATGGCGTTAAGCCATTTCCGGCTTCATGCCCATCGCCGTGCGGTCGATGATCTCACGCAAGGCGAATGACGAGTTGATCTTGGTCACATGCGGCATCGCCGACAGCCATTCCTTGTGGATGCGTTCGTAATCGACGAGATCCTTGGCCGCGATGCGCAGGATATAGTCGTATTCGCCCGACATCAGGTGGCATGACAGCACATTCGGGCAGCGCTTGATGGCCGCCTCGAAATCCGACAGCGTCTTCTCGAACTGTCCTGACAGCGAAATATGCACGATCGCCGTCATCTGGTGGCCCAGTGCGGCATTGGAAAGCCGGGCGTGGTAGCCGCGGATGGTTCCGGATTTCTCCAGATTGTCGAGCCGGCGCGAACAGGCCGACTGCGACAGGCCAACCTTCTCGGCCAGTGCAGCATTCGGTATCCGGCCATCCTTCTGCAAAGTCTCGAGAATGGCGATATCGATCCTGTCGAGCGGCATTTTTCGTGAATCCTGCGAATATCCACTGTTTTGCGCAACGATTATCGAAAACCGCCCGTTGGCGCAAGCGCATTCGCAAACACCTGCGCAGCGATTCGTGGTTCACTCCACCTATACAGGGAACGAGCCCAAAAGGGCCGGATCAGGAGAAGACAATGCGCGTCGGCTGCCCCAAGGAAATCAAGAACCACGAATATCGCGTCGGCCTCACGCCGGGCTCGGTCCGCGAATATGTCGCCCATGGCCATGAAGTATTGGTCGAGACCGGCGCCGGCGCCGGCATCGGCGCCGATGACAACGCCTACCGCGCGGCAGGTGCCGTGATCGCCAAGACGGCTGCCGACGTGTTCGCCAAGTCGGACATGATCGTCAAGGTCAAGGAGCCGCAGCCCAATGAATGGGCGCAGCTTCGCGAGGGCCAGATTCTCTATACCTATCTTCATCTGGCTCCGGATCCGGAGCAGACCAAGGGCCTGCTCGCCTCCGGCGTGACCGCAATAGCCTACGAGACCGTAACCGACGACCGTGGCGGCCTGCCGCTGTTGGCACCGATGTCGGAAGTCGCCGGACGGCTGTCGATCCAGGCCGGCGCAACGGCGCTACAGAAGGCCAATGGCGGCCGCGGCGTGTTGCTGGGCGGCGTGCCCGGCGTGCTGCCGGGCAAAGTCGCCGTGCTCGGTGGCGGCGTCGTCGGCCTGCACGCCGCCAGGATGGCGGCGGGTCTTGGCGCCGACGTCACCATCATCGACCGCTCGATCCCGCGCCTGCGCCAGCTCGACGACCTCTTTGCCGGCCGGGTGCACACCCGCTACTCGACCGTCGAGGCGCTCGAGGAAGAGTGCTTTTCGGCCGACATCGTCGTCGGCGCCGTGCTTATTCCGGGCGCCGCCGCACCCAAGCTGGTTTCGCGCGAAATGCTGTCAGGCATGAAGAAAGGCTCGGTGCTGGTCGACGTCGCCATCGATCAAGGCGGCTGCTTCGAGACCTCGCATGCCACCACCCACGCCGAGCCGACCTATGAGGTTGACGGCGTCATCCACTACTGCGTCGCCAACATGCCCGGCGCGGTACCGGTCACGTCGGCCCACGCGCTCAACAACGCGACACTTCACTATGGCCTGCAGCTTGCCGACAAGGGCCTGAAGGCGCTGATCGACGACCACCACCTGCGCAACGGTCTCAATGTCCACAAGGGCAAGATCACCAACCGCGCGGTCGCCGAGGCACTCGGCTACGAACTGGTTGAGCCGAAAGCCGTTCTCGCGGCCTGATTCCATTTCAGAATTCCTCCGTCAGCCCGCCGGTTCATTCCGGCGGGTTTTTTCTCGACCTGACGACGGGCAACAAAAAAGCGGAGCCAAAGCCCCGCTTCCTCGATATCGAGATTTGCCGCCGGTTCATCCGCGGTCGGCAAATCGATCGACAATCGCTTTCTATCGCGCCTATGCGACGGGAGTACGACAGCCCTCTCCGGCTGGCAGGTCCAATGCCTCAGGCGCGCTCGATACGGCACTGGTAGCAATTGTTGCGCGCCGAGCGGACATGGACGTAGGCGATATCGTCGCGTTCGAACAAGGTTTCGGCTCGCACCGCGATCGCCGCTGTCGGGATGACGCCGCCGCTGCCGTAGACGATACGATTATCCCTGCCATAGCCGCGCACGATGTAGTCAGGGCTTTCGAGAATCTCCGGAAGCAGCTCGGTCTCGGCGGCGCGGTCGCATTCTTCTGCGTGCAGGAAGATCGGCCCGGTTTCGGCATAGGGCTGAAGGTCCGGGAATGGCCGGTAAGCCAGAACGAGGTAGGCGTCACCGGCGGCGATGTTCTTCAGACAATGCCGGCAAGGCATGCCGTCACCGTCGGAAATCTTTCGCTCGGGCGTGTGGCCGTAAGCATCGGGACCGCCAAACTGCAGCGCCCTGACATCCTGGGTCGGCAGAGCCTTGAACTGAATGGTCATGGTGAAATCTCCGGTGTCGGTGGCCGGAAATTATGCCCTCAAGTCCGCGCTTCCCACCCGATTCTTGCGAGTTGGCGGATGGTTCAGATTTTAGCTCATGTCACGGCCGCATGACGCTGGCCGAGCGTTCACCGAAAGGCAGCGGATGCACGATTTCCTTCTTCTGCGCAACCGGTGCAAAGCCGAGCTTCTGGTAAAGCGGCAGAGCCGCAGGATGATCGAGCGTGCAGGTCTGCACCGTCACCCGCTTCGGCCCGTACGACCACGCCGCTGCAATCGCCGCACCCAGGAACCAGCGGCCGATGCCTTGCCCGGTCGCATGCTCCATCATGCCGAAATAGGCGAGTTCCACCTCTTCCGGCAGATGCGGCTTGAGGTCGAAGAAGCCGGCCGGCGCGCCGTCGAGATAGAGCACCCTGATGTCGCGGTCCTCGCGGTGGATACCGGCCGAAAGCTCGTCGTCATCCAGCCTCAGCACATTGACCCAGTGCCATTTGCGCCCGACCCGATCCATCAAATAGCGGTAGAAATGCAGGGGAATTTCCTTGGTCTTCAGCAGCGCGACCTGACGGTTGTAGGGCACCGGCGGCGAATAGGCCGGCGGCACATGCATCTCGAGAAACGTCACCGTGACTTCGATGTCTTCCAGCGCGCCGTTTTCCATCGTCCTCATTCCTTGCCGGTCACGACGGGCGTGTCGGAGAGCCCACCCCATTCCGTCCATGAGCCGTCGTAGAGCCTGTTGTCAGTATGGCCAAGCGTCTCCAGCGCCAGCGTCGCCACCGCGGCTGTAATGCCGGAACCACACGAAGTGATGACGGGTTTCGACAGATCGATGCCGGCCCCCTCGATCACCTTGCGCAGACGGTCCTTCGACAACAGCTCGCCATTTTCCGACAGCGCCGAATAGGGCAGATTGCGCGCGCCCGGCATATGGCCGGAGCGGATACCGGCACGGGGTTCAGGCTCCGTGCCGGTAAAGCGGCCCGGTCCACGGGCATCGGCGATCTGGCTTTCTCCGGTATCGACGATCCGGCGCATTTCGGCGAGGCTGGCGACGCGACCGGCGTCGAAATCGGCATGAAACACGCTTGGCGCGATCTTGGTCGGTTCGGCCGTCACCGGCCGGCCTGCCGCTTTCCAGCCATCGAAGCCGCGGTCCAGAATATAGGTCTGGAAGACACCCATCACCCGGAACATCCACCACGCCCGAGGCGCCGAGAAGAAACCTGGACCGTCATAGACGACTATGGTGTCGTCGGCCGAAACGCCCATCGATCCGACATATTGAGCAAAATGCCGCGGTGACGGCAGCGTATGCGGCAGCGGCGAATCCGGATCCGAAACCGCATCCTGATCCAGGAACCGTGCGCCCGGAATGTGGGCAGCCTGGTATTCGCCGCGCGCATCGCGCTTTTGCGCCGGGAGATACCAGGATGCGTCGATGATCGTCAGGCCCGGCTCGCCGAGGCGCTGCTGCAGCCAATCCGCGTCGACGGTGAAAGGACTGTCCTCGGCCATTTTATCTCCTGCTCGCCCTTTGGCGGTGATTGTCCGATTAAAGCGCGTCGCGTTGAAGCGAATTCAGGCGAGGCGCTTCAAGTCTTTGTTTTATGCATCTCGTTATCCCAAAACCGGGACCACTTTTGGGCGACATGCATCAGGGTTTTTATGCATGTCGCTGTCCCAAAACCGGGCCACTTTCGGCGACAATGCATCAGGTCACCGGCATCGGGCCGAAGCGGATGCGGAAGCGCCTGTTCTCGCGGCCCTTCTTCTCGATCTTGCCGATATGGATTTCGCCGACTTCACCGGTGCTTTTGACATGGGTGCCGCCGCAGGGCTGGCTATCGACCGAAGCGTTGTCACCGATGCAGACCAGGCGAATTTTACCGGTGCCAACCGGCGGCCGGACGTTCTTGGATTTCACCAGGCCGGGATTGGCCGCCAGTTCCTCGTCGCTGATCAGCCTGGTGAAGATCGGGTGATCGGCCCGCACCAGATCCATCAGGCTCGCCGTCACGTCTTCCCTAGTGAAACTGGCATCGGGAATATCGAAATCGACGCGGCTGTCATCCTCGGAAACGGACGCACCCGTGATCGGGAACGGGCAGACCACGGTGAGCAGGTGACAAGCAGCATGCATGCGCATCAAAAGATGCCGGCGCTCCCAGTCGATCGCCAGGCGCAAGCGTTCACCGACCTCTGGACGCCTCTGTTCCAGCGCCGGCACATGGATGATCTCGTCCTTGGTCTCGCCCGTAATGGTGGCGGCGATGACGATGCGGCTGCCGTCGACTCGTTCCAGATGGCCGATATCGCCCGGTTGGCCGCCCGATGTGGCGTAGAAGATCGTCCGGTCGAGAATGATGCCGCCGCGGTCGTTGACGGCAACGATTGTGGCGTCCGCGGTGCGCAGATAGGAGTCGTCGCGAAACAGCGCTTCGGTTCTGTGCGCCATTACGCGACCTTTTCGAACGGCACCGAAATTGTGCTCCGCAGCTCCATCCAGCCCGGTATCGGCAGGTTCTTCTCGCGCAGGAATTCCGGGTTGAACAGCTTCGATTGATAGCGCGTGCCATAGTCGCAAAGGATGGTCACGATGGTGTGGCCGGGACCCAATTCGCGTGCCAGCCGGATCGCGCCGGCTATGTTGATGCCGGTCGAGCCGCCGACGCAAAGACCTTCCTCCTGGATCAGGTCGAAGACGATCGGCAGCGCATCCTCGTCCGGGATCTGGAACGAAAAATCCGGCGTGAAGCCATCAAGATTGGCGGTGATGCGCCCCTGCCCGATGCCTTCGGTGATCGAGCTGCCTTCGGACTTCAACTCACCGCTGGTGTAGAAACTGTAGAGCGCGGCCCCCAACGGATCGGCGAGCGCAATCTTGACGTCCTTGCTCTTGGCCTTAAGCCCGAAGGCAACGCCGGCCAGCGTTCCGCCCGAACCGACCGCCGAGACAAAACCGTCGACCTTGCCGCCGGTCTGGTTCCAGATCTCCTGCGCCGTGGTGCGGATATGGCCGTCACGGTTGGCGACATTGTCGAACTGGTTGGCCCAGATGGCGCCGTTCGGCTCCGTCCTTGCCATCTGCTCGGCCAGCCGCCCCGACAGTTTCACGTAATTGTTGGGGTTCTTGTAAGGCACCGCAGGCACCTCGATCAGCTCGGCGCCGAGCAGCTTGATAGTGTCCTTCTTTTCCTGGCTCTGCGTGTCGGGAATGACGATGACGGTGCGGTATCCCAGCGCCTTGGCGACCAGCGTCAGCCCGATACCGGTATTACCGGCCGTCCCCTCGACAATGACACCGCCGGGCTTCAGCAGCCCGCGCTGCTCGGCGTCGCGGATGATGAACAGGCCGGCGCGATCCTTGACCGACTGGCCCGGATTCATGAACTCGGCCTTGCCCAGGATCTCGCAACCGGTTTGTTCAGACGCTTTGTTGAGGCGGATCAGAGGCGTGTTGCCGATCACGTCGATCACAGAACGGGGCATTCAGGATTCCTTGTGTAGCTGCGCCGAAACCGTAGAAACCCGAAGCTTCGGTTTCAAGGCAAGAATTTGTCTGGACCAGTCGCATTTGCGGCACTGTTATCGCTGCCGACGCTTCTCAATATCGCCTTCATGCCCCACAGTTGATTTCCTCACTGTGATGAAAGCACTCTTTTCATTCGATTTCTTCATCGCTAGAGCAAGGTACGAGCAAGTTGACAGGGCGCAGCATGACACTCTATCGGGCCAATCCGAAGCACGGCGTCGCCTGGATCACGGGCGGCAGCAGCGGCATCGGCCGTTCGCTGGCCAGGGATCTTGCGTCGCAGGGCTATGCCGTCGCGGTGACGGCGCTCGATGACGATCCGATCGACACGCTTGTCGTCGAGACCGCGCAGATGCCGGGCAGTGTCAAGGCCTTTCCCTGTGATGTCACCGACGAGCCGCGCATGGCAAGAACGGTCGCCGCGATCGAGAAGGAACTCGGGCCCATTGTGCTCGCTGTCTTCAATGCCGGGAACTACATTTCGACGCCGGGTGAAAATCTTGTCGTGAACGACTTTCGCCGGTCCTTCGATGTCAACTATTTCGGCATCATCAACGGCCTGGTGCCCGTCATCGAGCGAATGCGTGTGCGGGCACGCGGCCACGTCGTGCTGGTCGGCTCGGTCACCGCCTATTTCGGCTGGCCGACCACGGCCGCCTATGGCGGCACCAAGGCGGCGATCAACATCCTGGCCGAGTCGCTGAAATATGACTTCGACAAGATGAATGTGCGTGTCCAGGTGATCAACCCGGGCTTCATCGATACCCCCCTGACCGAGAAGAACATGCTGCCGATGCCGGGACTGATGCCCGTCAGCCGCGCGACGCGCCGCATGGCGCGGGGCATCAAATCCGGCGGCTTCGAAGTCACCTTCCCGCGCCGGCTGAGCTGGCCTCTGAAAGTGCTCAGCCTGCTACCGAGGCCGCTGTGCAGAGGGGTGATCAGCCTGATGACCAGCTGGAAGGCGCGGCCGCTGCACTACGACCGCAAGCCACAAAGCGAATAGAACGCCATCTAGAGTGGCAGGCTCCGCCTCCGGGCCGGCCGTTGCCCATTTGTGATCACCACCATAGGCTGAGAAATTGTTCGTTTGGAGTCTGCGATGGGGCGACGGATCGTGCTTGCTGTGCTGGGCCTTGTCGCTGTCCTCGCACTGGCTTTCGTGCTTGGCCCGCGCGTCCCTGTCGATACCACGATCCATTTCGATCCCTCGGTCATCGGCGATGATCCGCAGGCCTATGTAGCGGAGACAGAGGCCGCCATACCCGGAATCCGTGACGGGCTGGAAAAGGAAATCGTCTGGGCCAATCCGATGGTGCATGCGAAGACGCCACTGTCGATCGTCTACATCCACGGCTTTTCCGCATCGAAGGGCGAGGTCCGCCCGCTGCCGGACGAGGTGGCCGACCAGCTCGACGCCAATCTGTTCTACACCCGCCTTACCGGCCACGGGCAGGATGGCGCGGCGATGACGCAAGGCAGCGTCAATGCCTGGATCAACGATTATGAGGAGGCGCTCGCCATCGGCCGGGAGATCGGCGACAAGGTGATCGTCATCTCGACCTCGACCGGCGGTTCGCTTGCGACATGGGCGGCAACGCAGCCGGGCGCGTCGGACGGGGTGGCGGCGATTGCGTTCATCTCGCCGAATTTCGGCGTCAGGGCGTCCGGCGCCGAGATCCTGACCATGCCCTGGGGCAAGCAGATCGCCGAGCTCGTCGGCGGCAAGGAACGCAGCTTTCCGACCCGCAACGCCCTGCACGAGAAATTCTGGACGCACAGATATCCGATGGCCGCGACGCTGCCGATGGCGGCGGTGACCGAGCTCGCCTACGCCGCGCCGGTGGAAAAGGCGACCATACCGGCTCTCTTCATCTTCTCCGATTCCGATAGGGTTGTGCGCGAAAACCGTACCCGCGAAATCGCCGGGCGCTGGGGCGCGCCGCATGAACTGGTTCCGGTCGACGACACCGGCGATCCAGACAACCACGTCATCGCCGGCGATGCGCTGTCGCCATCGACCACGGCCTTTCTGGCGCAAAGGATTGCCGTCTGGGTCGAGGCGGTGGCCAAGTAACCTCCAGACGACAAGTAGCCTCCAGACGAAAAGGGCGACCGAAGCATCGCTTCAGCCGCCCTTTCCATGTCAGTCACGGCAAGCCTAAGCTTGACCAATTACAACGCGGCTTACGCAGCCCGCGCCGCCGGACGCTTGCCGCCGAAGCGGCGCTTGTTGTTGCCCTTGAAAGGCTTGGCGCCTTCCGGCTTGCGCTCGCCAGCGAAGGCCGGCTTGTCGCCGAAGCGCTTCTTGCCAAAGCCGTTGCCCTTGTTCTCGCCCCCGGGCCGCCTGCCGTCGCGACGACCATTTCCGTTGCGATCATTGGCCGGCTCGAAGCGCTCGTTCTTTTCAGCTGGATTGCGCTGCGGATCGGGGCTGCCGAGATGGTCGGCAACGATCGGCAGTTTGGTGCGGATGATGCGCTCGACCTGACGCAGCTTGCTGTTTTCGGAAGGATCGCAAAGCGTGATCGCGATGCCGTCCATGCCGTTGCGGCCGGTGCGGCCGATGCGGTGGATATAGCTTTCGGCTTCGTCAGGCAGGTCGAAATTCACGACATGGCTGATGCCGGGCACATCGATGCCGCGCGCCGCAATGTCGGTCGCTACCAAGATGCGCACCGAGCCCTCACGGAAATCGTTCAGCGCCTTCTGACGGGCATTCTGCGACTTGTTGCCGTGGATGACGGCGGCCCTGAAGCCGTCGCGCTCAAGGTCCTTGGTCACCCTGTCGGCACCGTGCTTGGTGCGCGAAAAGATGATGACGGACTTCATCGCCTCGTCGGCGAGCATCGTCGACAGCACCTGGCGCTTCTGCTTGGTGCGGGCAAAGACGACGCCCTGCACGATCTCGGCCGCAGCCGTGCTCTGCGGCGCGACTTCGACGCGGATCGGGTTCTTCAGCAGACCCTTGGCCAGTTCGGCGATTTCATTGGGCATGGTCGCGGAGAACAGCACCGTCTGACGATCGGGCGCGGTCGCCTTGGCGATGCGCTTGACGTCGTTGATGAAGCCCATGTCGAGCATGCGGTCGCCCTCGTCCAGCACCAGCCATTTGGTGTCGGCAAGCATGAGGTCGCCTTCGCGCACCAGATCGGTCAACCGGCCGGGCGTCGCGATCAGGATGTCGACGCCGGGCGCAACCTTCTTCACCTGGCTGAAGCGCGAGACGCCACCCAGCACGAGAGCGGTCGAGACATGCGCGCCCTTAGCGAGGATCTTGATGGTGTCCTCGATCTGCACGGCAAGTTCGCGCGTCGGTGCCAGGATCAGCGCACGCGCCGTCTTCGGCCGGCGCTTGGTGCCGAGAGCAATGATCTTCGACAGGATCGGCAGCGCGAAGGCCGCGGTCTTGCCGGAACCGGTCTGGGCGATGCCGAAAATGTCACGGCCCTCCATCTGCGGCGGGATCGCCTGCGCCTGGATCGGCTTCGGATCGGTAAAGCCGGCGGCGTGGGTCGCCTTGAGCAGCGCGCCGGTAATTCCAAGTGCTGCGAAACCAGAGAGTTCCCCAGTACCGAGCAAAGTATTTTCGTTGGTCAAAATAATCTTCTTTCACGCGGCCTCAGGCCGCAAACATCAATGGCGGCAGGGCGCAACCTGCCGTCGGATAAATTGTCATGAAACGACAAGGCGGGCGGACGGTTTCGTCCACTCGGCTGCGCTGTCGTGCCCGCAGGCATCATGCCACGGGGCTTTTTCGCCGCTTTGTGATGTACCGGAAAGAGGGCCGATATACCGGAAAGAGGGAAAACAGACGCAACCAGTCTCATTTGTCGAGAAGGCCGGATTGTTGCCGGCCCAAGCGCCTATGTCGCCGCATATGGCCCAGTTCGCGGCCAAATGCAAGGGGCGTCATGCTGCAGCGCAACAAAACCATGGCGCAAGCGGTGCTTGCGCTCGCTTGCCGGCACGATTACCACGAAATGCCGCTGGCCTGGGAGGTAATCGATGAAGGACGTGCTGAAGGAACTCGAGCGCCGCCGCGACATCGCTCGCATGGGTGGCGGCCAGGCCCGCATCGATGCGCAGCACAAGAAGGGCAAGCTCACTGCGCGCGAACGCATCGAAGTGTTTCTCGATGAAGGCTCGTTCGAGGAATTCGACATGTATGTCGAGCACCGCTCAACCGACTTCGGCATGGAGAAGACCAAGATCGCCGGCGACGGCGTCGTCACCGGCTGGGGCACCGTCAACGGCCGTCCGGTTTACCTCTTCGCCAAGGACTTCACCGTGTTCGGTGGCTCACTGTCGGAAGCCCATGCCGAAAAGGTCATCAAAGTGCAGGAGATGGCGCTGCGCAACCGTGCGCCGATCATCGGCCTCTATGATGCCGGCGGGGCGCGCATCCAGGAAGGCGTGGCCGCACTGGGCGGCTATGCCGAGATCTTTCAGCGCAATGTGCTCGCCTCCGGTGTCATTCCGCAGATTTCGCTGATCATGGGGCCTTGTGCCGGCGGCGATGTCTATTCACCGGCGATGACCGACTTCATCTTCATGGTGCGCGACACCTCCTACATGTTCGTCACCGGGCCGGATGTGGTGAAGACCGTCACCAACGAGACGGTGACCGCCGAGAGCCTCGGCGGCGCCTTCGTCCACACGACGAAATCCTCGATCGCCGACGGCGCCTATGACAATGACGTCGAGGCGCTGCTGCAGATGCGCCGGCTGGTCGACCTGCTGCCCGCCTCCAACACATCGGAACTTCCGGAGATCGAATGCTACCAGTCGGTCACCGACCACGATCTGTCGCTCGACCGGCTGATCCCCGACAATGCCAACAAGCCGTACGACATCAAGGAGCTGATCCTTAAAGTGGCCGATGAAGGCGATTTCTTCGAGATCCAGCAGAACTTCGCCAAGAACATCGTCACCGGGTTCGGACGCGTCGAGGGCCGCACCGTCGGCTTCGTCGCCAACCAGCCGATGGTGCTGGCTGGCGTGCTCGATTCAGATGCAAGCCGCAAGGCGGCTCGTTTCGTGCGCTTCTGCGACTGCTTTTCGATCCCGATCGTCACCTTTGTCGATGTTCCCGGCTTCCTGCCCGGCACCGCGCAGGAATATGGCGGGCTGATCAAGCATGGCGCGAAACTCCTCTTCGCCTATGCCGAGGCCACCGTGCCGAAGATCACCGTCATCACCCGCAAGGCCTATGGCGGTGCCTATGACGTGATGGCGTCAAAACACCTGCGCGGCGACATGAATTATGCCTGGCCGACGGCGCAAATCGCGGTGATGGGCGCCAGGGGCGCGGTCGAGATCATCTACCGCAAGGACGTTGGTGATGCTGAAAAGATCGCAGCCCATACAAAGGCTTACGAAGATCGCTTCCTGTCGCCCTTCGTCGCCGCCGAGCGCGGCTATGTCGATGAGGTGATCATGCCGCACTCGACCCGTCGCCGCATCGCGCGCGCGCTCCGGATGCTGCGCAACAAGGACATGCAGAACCCCTGGAAGAAGCACGACAACATCCCGCTGTGAGGCGCTGATGTCGCGCCTGATCCTTTCTGTGGGAACGAGCTTCGGCAGGTTTGCCATCCTGCTTTTTGCCCTGCCGCTTTTCTGCCCTGTGCTGCTGTGGCTGTTGTTGCTCGACCGAAATCCGCTCGCGGTTATCGCGGGCGGGGTTATCGCCATACCGGCCGCAATGCTGGCTTTTGTTCTGTTGATCGGAGCATTGTTCGCCGGCTTTCGATCCAGCCAGGTACAAGGCATCTCCCAGCACTCGGCTCCCAAATTGTGGGCTGTGTGGGAAGGTGTTGCTGGTAAACATCGTGCCGGCCGAACAACGATAGTGCTGAGCGACAACCTCAACGCCAGTATAGGGGAAGAGCGTCCGTTTCTCGGCCTGCTTGGTCGTCGGGTGATCTTGACGGTCGGTATTCCGTTGCTTGCGGTGACCGACGACAAGGCGTTTGCGGCGATCTTGGCCCATGAGGACGCGCATCTGAGAAACAGAGATACAAACGGCGGACTCAATCTTGCCGAACTCGACAAAAGCTTCGACTTGATCTTCGACTACGCCCCTCCGGGGAGGACCGTTTCCGGCAGTTTGTTTTACTGGTTGCTCAGTCCACTGTCATCCGCCATGGAACGCGAAGGAATACGGTTGTCACGACGGGCGGAGATCGAAGCCGATCGTCATGCAGCGACGTCCGGCGATGCATACCAGGCAGCGCGTGCGCTGCTGCTGATCGGCGCAGCCGACGCGTTCTTCGAGCATCGGGTTTATGATCCACTCAAGCGTGAATTGCTTGGCACGATGGTTCCACCTCCTCCACCGCTCGATAGAGTTTTGAGGGCAGCCAAGGAACTGACGAGCCACTCCATCCTGCAAGAGTATGCTCAAAAGGCCTGGGATGCCCCAGACAACGAAAGTGCCGATCATCCGCCATGGTCCGAACGTCTGGCTGCGCTCGGATATAGCTCGGTCCCTGCGATGGAGCCGGTTTTGGTTTCAGCCCTTTCCAGCCTTTTGAGCAATGAAGTTGTTACCGAGCGCGTTCATCATTTCGATGGTGAATGGACATCGAAGGTCGCCGACCATCTTGATCGATAGATAGCCACCCGGATTGTTTCTGGGAGCGGCTACTCCTCTTCCGCCGCGCCAAATCCTGCCCCCATGGTGGCACGGACGGAACTGCCCCAGGGCGTCGCGTGGTTGTCGATGCGCATCTGGAAGATGAAATAGGTCGGCGAGCAGAAGCCGATACCCTTGATCTTACCGATGCCAGGCGTATCGGGCGGCAGCGATTGGCACATATAGTCCTCGCGGCAGAAATGATCGGCCGAACAAGCCGGCCGGTTGCCGCGGTTGACGGCGCCGCCAAGGCATTGGTCGAAATTGTTGGTGGCCACGCAGATGTCGAATTTCTTGCCGCCGACCAGCCCGCAGATCTCGTTCGGCATCGGCTTGCCGGATTTGAAGGCCGCGAAGGCGCGGTCTTTGTCGCCGCAGCCGCGATAAGCGATCCCGCCAGGCACGCCGATCTTCGGCGGACGGCAGGTGTAGGCAGTGCGCGAGACATCCTGCGCAAAGGCCGCGAACTGGCCTGATATTTTGAAGCGGTCGTTGAAAGGCTGCGTTGCGTTGCTGGCGATCGATCCGGTCAGGCAGGGATGGCCGGAAAACATGTCGGGGCTGTCCTTGGGCAGCAGGCATTGCGCCAGCTTCGTCCGCACACCCGAAGCGCTGGCTAGCGGCGTGCAGATGGTGCCGCCACCGCACTGCCAGGTCTTGCCGAAGCGTGCGGCATCGTCCGGCATCAGGCACGGCATTGCCATCTCTGCCGGCGCGTAGTCAATCGCGCCGGCGTCCGTCCAGGCAACCGGTGGTGCAAAGGAGAGCGGGCGGAAGCGGTTCGGCACCTTGCCTTGCGCCATGGCGCGCAGCCAGGCCTGGCGGCGCGGGATCTCGGCGTGAAGATGCGGCGAAATGCCGACCTCGATGCGGTTGAGCGGCGAGGTCGTCTTGTCGTCGAGGCCGATGAAATGGAAACCGGCGGTGGAACCAGCCTGATGGCAACCCTGGCAGGCGCCATTGTCCAGCCGCTCGATGAGAGCTTCCGGTGTGCGCAGCAGTTTGAGCCCGGAATAATCGAGCGATGCGAATTCCCCGGGCTGAAGCAGTGGCGTGAACGGGTGGTTGGCCTGCCGCGCGCTGCCGAAGGTCGACCACGAGATGACCTTCCTGGCCAGGAATTCGTCGGGGATCTCGTAGACGCCTTCGTCGACCGCAGGCAGATTGGCGCTGACATAGGCGGCCAGCCTTGCCTTCAGCGCCGCGTCTTGCGAAAGCCGCGCGGCGTCAGTCGTGTTCTCCAGCGGCTTCTCGCTGACGGTGCCGCCATCGATGCCGAATATCCGCATGAGATAGGCGGCCTGGCCGCCGAACTCGGTTTCCTGGCCAGAGGGAAAGCGCACCACCTGGGCGTTGAGTTCCAGCTGCTTGAAGGTCAGCCCGGCCTTCTCCAGCGGACCGCCAGTCAGCCAGCCAGCATCGACGGTCTCGTCAAGCTGTGGCGTCCAGCGTCCGGCAACGCCGACGCAGCCGCCGTCGGCATCGGGCGCCGCGCTGTAGACGGCGTTGAAATTGAACGGCAGACGCGACGCCAACAGCTTGCCATTTTTGCGGAAACTGTAGGCAAGGCGGTAGATGAAGCGCACCTCGCCGCAGCTCTTTTCACCCAGCAACACCGCGAAGTCGCCACGGTCAAGCCGGTTGACGACGCCGACCAGCCGGAAGCGCGCGGCATCGGTCTTCAGCCAGCGCATGTCCATGATGCGGCCGACATTGCCGTCGGTGACCTCGTAGAGCGGCCGCCCGCCGGCCTTCATGTCGGCGCGCAGCGCGGCGACATCGGCCGCCACAGTGTCGACGACAGCGTGATAGGCCGGCGCCTTGTCGTAGAGAGCTTTCAGGTCGCCCGCGCCCGCCGCGCCAAACATCTCGGCAAAGCCATAGCCCTTGGCATCGAGCGCGGCGAGCACCGCCGGATCATCGACGATCGTCACTGGACCTTCGGCGCGGGCTGCCGACGCCACGAAGACAGCAAGGAGGGTGGCGAGCAACAGAGCCAGGGCGCGGCTCATCGAGCGGCCGAACGCGCTTCGGCAAGGTCGCGCAGCACCGGCACCAGCGCCGGCGGCAGATCCTCGGCGATCAGCCCCGGCCCGAACCGGCTGCCGGCCTCGGCATGGATCCACACCGCGGCGCAGGCCGCTTCGAACGCCGGCATGCCTTGGGCAAGCAGCCCGGCGGTGATGCCGGACAGCACGTCGCCCGACCCGGCGGTGGCGAGCCATGGCGCGCCATTGGCGTTGATCGCCGCCCGGCCGTTCGGTGCCGCGATCACCGTGTCGGCACCCTTGTAGACGATGACGGCATTGGCACGCACGGCGGCTGCGCGTGCCTTGTCGAGCTTGGAGGACGCAACGTCATCGGCGATATTGGGAAACAGCCTGGCGAACTCCCCTTCGTGCGGCGTCATCACCAGGGCCGGCGCGCCCGGTTGGCGAGAAGCTTCGAACAGGACGTCCGGCGCCTCACGAAAAGAGGTGATCGCGTCGGCATCGAACACGAGGCCGTCAATCCGGGTTGACGTATCCCTTGGCTGGGCACGGCTGAGCAGCGCGAGTGCAAATTGCCGCGTCTTTTCGCCAATGCCGAAGCCGGGCCCGAGAACAAAAGCCGACGGCCGGCGTTCGTCGATGAACGAGGCGATGTCGACGCTGTCATCGGCCTTGCGCAGCATGATCGAGGTAAGATGCACAGCGTTTACCTGCACGGCATTGGCCGGCGACAGCACGGTGACCGCCCCTGCCCCGCTTCTCGCGGCGGCTAGTGCCGACAGCCGCGCCGCGCCGGTAGCGCTCGGACCGCCGGAAAAGACGCCGACATGGCCGCGCTTGTATTTGTGTGCGTCCACCGCCGGCACGGGAAATTCCCGCAACCACAGGTCCGGCACATTCTCAAAAGTCGACACGGCGAGCTGGGCGATGACGATGTCGTCGATGCCGATATCGGCGAGCACGGTTTCACCACATTGCTCTCGTCCCGGGAGCAGCAGGTGGCCGGGCTTTTTCCGCGCGAAGGTCACGGTGACCTCGGCGTGAAACGCCCTGCCCAATATTGCGCCGCTGGCTCCTGAGACACCCGATGGCAGGTCGACCGCGACAACAGGCAAGCGCAGAGCTGTTGCAGTGTCAACGGCTTTCGCGGCATCGCCGGCCAGCGGCTTGGACAGCCCTGCCCCGTAAAGCGCGTCGACGACAATCGAGCCGGCCTCGGCGGCAAAATCCGACAGTGGCCGAGGCTTGACCGGGCATTGCGCGGCGGCGAGCGCCGCATCGCTTTGCGGCCTCGGCGTGCCGCTCGCCCAGATCGTCGTGCCGACGCCGCAGCTGGCCAGCAACCGGGCAACGACATAGCCATCGCCGCCATTGTTGCCGGGGCCACACAGCACATGGACACGCGCCACTGCAGGATAACGCGCCAGGACCAGAGCCGCGACCGCTTCGCCGGCACGGCGCATCAGGCCGATACCGTCGGTTGTACCGGCGGCAATCGTCAGCCGATCGGCCTCGCTCATTTCGGCCGGGGAAAGAAGTTCGTTGCTCATGGATTGCCGATCCGCATTCGATCAAGCATTGTCCAATTTTCGATCCGAAGCAAACAAAGGGGAGTTGGCGAAATTTGCGGCGATATCGTTGGGATGAAGGCATCGCAGGCACAAAACTGCCCGCTGAATGAGCGATATGCCTAATTATTATGCGGATGCACATGCTGGCGCCCTGTCGGCTCCAGCAGCCCATGCCGCACCTGATGCAGCGAATGACGCGAATTTGCTTCCCGGTGCGGCGCGGCTTTGAAATCGTATGAGACCGCTTCAAATCCATCCAATTGGCACAGTTCGTGCTTGATGGAGGCGCAAGCGGGGGTTCACAACCCGTTTTTTTGGCAGTGGAGGCTACTTTTTACATGAAAAAGATCGAAGCGATCATCAAGCCATTCAAGCTGGACGAAGTGAAGGAAGCGCTTCAGGAGGCCGGACTGCAAGGCATCACCGTCACCGAGGCCAAAGGCTTCGGTCGCCAGAAAGGCCATACCGAACTCTACCGCGGGGCCGAATATGTCGTCGATTTTCTGCCCAAAGTGAAGATCGAGGTCGTGCTTGGCGACGACGCGGTCGAAGGCGCGATCGAAGCCATCCGCAAGGCGGCCCAGACAGGCCGTATCGGCGACGGCAAGATCTTCGTCTCCAACATCGAGGAAGTCGTGCGAATCCGCACTGGCGAAACCGGCATGGACGCGGTCTGATCCGATCCGCCCATCCGCCTGAAAACCGTCATCATCAAAAAACGTCATCAAACAGGGATACATGACATGACGACAGCCAAAGACATCATGAAGCAGATCAAGGACAACGACGTGAAATTCGTCGACCTGCGCTTCACCGACCCGAAGGGCAAGCTGCAACACGTGACGATGGATGTCATCGAGGTCGAGGAAGACATGTTCGCTGATGGCGTCATGTTCGACGGCTCTTCGATTGCCGGCTGGAAGGCCATCAACGAGTCCGACATGGTGCTGATGCCCGATCCGGACACGGTCCACATGGACCCGTTCTTCGCGCAGTCGACCATGGTCATCCTGTGCGACATCCTCGATCCGGTTTCGGGCGAATCCTACAACCGTGATCCGCGCGGCACGGCCAAGAAGGCCGAGGCTTACATGAAGTCGGAAGGCATCGGCGACCAGATCTTCGTCGGCCCGGAAGCCGAATTCTTCGTCTTCGACGATGTGAAGTACAAGGCCGACCCTTACAACACCGGCTTCAAGCTCGATTCCACCGAACTGCCGTCGAACGACGACACCGACTACGAGACCGGCAATCTCGGCCACCGTCCGCGCATCAAGGGCGGCTATTTCCCAGTGCCGCCGATCGATTCCGCCCAGGATATGCGTTCCGAGATGCTGACCGTGCTCGCCGAAATGGGTGTGCGGGTCGAAAAGCACCACCACGAGGTGGCGGCCGCCCAGCACGAACTCGGCATCAAGTTCGATACGCTCGTGCGCAACGCCGACAAGATGCTGATCTACAAGTATGTCGTGCACCAGGTCGCCAACGCCTACGGCAAGACGGCCACCTTCATGCCGAAGCCGATCTTCGGCGACAACGGCTCGGGCATGCACGTCCACCAGTCGATCTGGAAGAACGGCAAGCCGACCTTCGCCGGCAATGAATATGCCGGCCTGTCGGAAAGCTGCCTGTTCTACATCGGCGGCATCATCAAGCATGCCAAGGCGATCAACGCCTTCACCAATCCGCTGACCAACTCCTACAAGCGTCTGGTGCCGGGCTACGAAGCGCCGGTGCTGCTCGCCTATTCGGCGCGCAACCGCTCGGCATCCTGCCGCATCCCGTTCGGCTCCTCGCCCAAGTCCAAGCGCGTCGAGGTCCGCTTCCCCGATCCGGGTGCGAACCCCTACCTCGCTTTCGCCGCCATGCTGATGGCCGGCCTCGACGGCATCAAGAACAAGATCCATCCCGGCCAGCCGATGGACAAGGATCTCTACGACCTGCCGCCGAAGGAGCTGAAGAAGATCCCGACCGTCTGCGGTTCGCTGCGCGAAGCGCTGCAGAGCCTCGACAAGGATCGCGGCTTCCTGAAAGCCGGCGGCGTCTTCGACGACGACCAGATCGACAGCTACATCGAACTGAAGATGGCCGAGGTGATGCGCTTCGAAATGACCCCGCATCCTGTCGAGTACGACATGTACTACTCGGTCTAAGATTCGATATACTATTCAAGCCCTTGAAAGAGTTCCCTCTTTCAAGGGCTTTTTGCTGCGCTCCGATGGGCCCCGCCTGTACCGGCAGGTCCGCGCCCATCGCGATGACGCCCCTTTGCCATTGAGCTTTTCGGCGTGTGTGAATGCCTGGGTTGCTGAGCCCGCGTTTCATGGGCTGGCAGAAAGAGGTCGGTCGATGTTGAACATGAAAGCCAGGAGCGAGCGGCGCACTGCCTCAGGCTACAGTGACCGCTCGTCCGGCGCCCACGCCTATGCCGCCGTTCAAGTAAACCCCGCCCGTCCGAACAGCATCGCGTGACGTAACCCCAAGAGCTTCGAATACGCATGCTGCACTGCGATCTGTCAACGCCGCCAAACCGGCGGCGGACAGCCGATTCCACAACATGAACAGATGGTTATGGAAGGGTGCGAGGTCACGGATAGTGCTCAAAATGCCAGTTTTCCGGGCTTTCTGAAGGACTGCCGCTGGAAACTGGAACAATGGCAGCCGAGGCTTCGACCGGATTCGCGACCGCCTAAATTGCCTGACTTTTTCTGGGTATGTTTTGCCGAGGCCCGATCCGCCGGGTAACGGCAAAAAAGAACCCCAGCTTTCGCCGGGGTTCTTGGATGGACTTGGAAAAATCTCAGACTGTCACGGCATGGACGTGAAGTCCCGATTCGAATGACTACGCCGCTGCCGAAACCTCAGCGCTCGTCGGCACCGAGGCGATCGTCTTCAGAATCTGCGAGGCGATCTGGTAGGGGTCGCCCTGGGAATTCGGGCGGCGGTCTTCCAGATAGCCCTTGTAGTCGTTCTTGATGAAGGAATGCGGGACGCGGATCGAAGCACCGCGATCGGCGATGCCATAGCTGAACCTGTTCCACGGCGCTGTCTCGTGCTTGCCGGTCAAACGCTTGTCGTTGTCCGGGCCATAGACGGCGATGTGATCCATCAGGTTCTTGTCGAAGGCTGCCATCAGCGCTTCGAAATAGGCCTTGCCGCCGACGTCGCGCATATAGGCGGTCGAGAAGTTGGCGTGCATGCCCGAGCCGTTCCAGTCGGTGTCGCCGAGTGGCTTGCAATGGTATTCGATGTCGATACCGAATTTCTCGGTCAGGCGCTGCATCAAATAGCGGGCCATCCACATCTGGTCGGCGGCCTTCTTGGAGCCCTTGCCGAAAATCTGGAATTCCCACTGGCCCTTGGCCACTTCGGCGTTGATGCCTTCGTGGTTGATGCCGGCCGCCAGGCAGAGGTCGAGATGCTCTTCGACGATCTGGCGGGCGACGGAGCCGACGTTGGAATATCCGACGCCGGTGTAGTACGGGCCCTGCGGTGCCGGATAGCCGCTTTCCGGGAAGCCCAGTGGGCGGCCGTCCTTGTAGAAGAAATATTCCTGCTCGAAACCGAACCAGGCGCCCTCGTCATCGAGGATGGTGGCGCGCTTGTTGGAGGCATGCGGCGTGACGCCGTCTGGCATCATGACTTCGCACATGACAAGCACGCCGTTGCTGCGGGCCGGATCCGGATAGACCGCGACCGGCTTCAGCACGCAATCGGAGCTGTGGCCCTCGGCCTGCTGTGTCGACGAGCCATCAAAGCCCCACAGCGGAAGCTGCTCGAGCGTCGGGAATTCGGCGAATTCCTTGACTTGCGTCTTGCCGCGAAGGTTGGGGACCGGGGTGTATCCATCGAGCCAAATGTACTCGAGCTTGTATTTCGTCATTCTAGCCTCTCGTTGCTTGATCACCGAACACTGGACGGCGTCGACATGCGTCTGCCACCAGCAGCCGGCCTGCCGGATTACTAAAATGCAATTCGTGTGCCACTCTTGACCTGCAGGGTGCGGCAAAATTGACGCCGCATTCCTTTGAAGTTGGCAAGCCGCCTAAGCAATGCGTTGAGATCAATCACAATCGCAATTCGCACAAATAATAGGCAAATATTGATCTTTTCGTAGGCATATTGCCTAACTTGATTGCAGACCTTATCTTCGAACTAGGTTGAATCGACAAGGTTCGACAGGAAGAAAGGAGCCCGACAATGGAAATCATTTCCACGCGTCCGTCGGCAAAAATTCTGATGTTCCCGGCGGCAGCGCGCGTCTCTGCCTCAAATTTGAGCGGCAAGGCTAAGTTTGCGGCAGAGCTTGCCTCACTGCGCGGTGTTCGGGCGGATTTCGGCGACGGCTGGTATCACGATGCGGCGATAGAGGACGCGAAGCAGGACCGTCAAAGCTAAGCCCCTACCCTCATCGCATGATTATCATTGAAAAACCCGGCGCGATCGCTCGCGCCGGGTTTTCGTTGACTACCGAGCAGTCGTTACTGCTTGGTGTTCAGATCGGTTCCCAGCGTGTCCCTGACGAAGATCATGCCGATGACCAGCGACATCGCGGCGATGACCACCGGGTACCACAGACCAAAGTAGATATCGCCCCTGTAGGCACTGAGTGCGAACACCGTCGCCGGCAGCAGGCCACCGAACCAGCCATTGCCGATGTGATAGGGCAACGACATGCCGGTGTAGCGTATGCGGGTCGGGAACATCTCGACCAGGATCGCGGCAATCGGGCCGTAGACCATGGTCACGAACAGGACCAGGATGAACAGGATGCCGATCGTCATCGGCCAGTTGATCCCCGCCGGGTCGGCGAACATGGCGAAAGCACCGCCGCCCGGTATATTGTAGACGGTGACCTCGGGCGCACCCGCTGCCTCGTCGGCGGTCAGCAGCTTGTCCTTGATCGCCTGATCGGTCGGGACCGTCGCCTTCTCGCCGGCGCGAATGGCGGCGGCATCGAGCTTCAGTTCCGGGTTGGCGGCGACAAACGCATCAAGCTTCTGGTCCGGGATCTTGATCGCCGCGCGCTTCAGCGGATAGCCGCCGTCCCGCAGCGACATGTTGACGGCCTTGATGAAGGCGGCGTCCTTGGCTTTCGCCTGATCGCCAGCGGCGATGGCATCGTAGGATTCCACCGTCTCGTTGCCGATCTTGACCGACGCGGCCGTCCCGGCCGCGGCCGTCGACACCACGTCATAGGGAACCGAGTTCTTGGTCAGGAACGAGGTCGCGATGTCACAAGACGTCGTGAACTTCGCCGTGCCGACCGGATTGAACTGGAACTTGCAGTCGCCGGGTGCCGCCGTCACCGTAGCACGTGTGTTCTGCTGGGCCGTGGCGAGCGCCGGATTAGCGGCCCAGGTCAATGCCTTGAACAACGGGAAGGTGCAGACGATCGCCAAGGCAAGGCCCGCCATGATGATCGGCTTGCGCCCGATCTTGTCGGAGAGCCAGCCGAAGACGACGAAGAAGATCGAGCCGAGGGCGAGCGCTATGGCGATCATGATGTTGACCGACTGCGCGTCGACCTTGAGCACGTTTTGCAGGAAGAACAGCGCGTAGAACTGGCCATTGTACCAGACCACGGCCTGACCGGCGGTGAGGCCGAGCAGCGCCAGCAGCGCGATCCGGGCATTCTTCCATTGACCAAACGCTTCCGAAAGCGGCGCTTTGGAGCCCTTGCCCTCATCCTTCATGCGCTGGAAGGTCGGCGATTCGGAGAGCGAAAGCCGGATCCAGATCGAGATGCCGAGCAGCAGGAAGGAGACGATGAACGGAATGCGCCAACCCCATGAGGCGTAGGTTTCCTTGCTCATCGAACCCTGGACGATCAGGATGACGACCAGCGACAGGAACAGGCCGAGCGTTGCCGTCGTCTGGATCCACGAGGTGTAGTAGCCGCGTCGGTTGTCCGGTGCATGCTCGGCGACATAGGTGGCCGCGCCGCCATATTCGCCGCCCAGCGCCAGGCCTTGCAGCATGCGCAGGACAATCAGGATCACGGGAGCCGCGATGCCCAAAGTCGCATATCCAGGCAGCAGGCCGACTAGGAAGGTCGAAAGGCCCATGATCGTCATGGTGACAAGGAACGTATATTTGCGGCCAACAAGGTCGCCGATGCGGCCGAACAGCAGCGCACCGAACGGTCGTACCAGGAAGCCGGCGGCGAACGCCAGCAGCGCGAAGATGTTGCGCGTCGCTTCAGGAATGGTTGGACTGAAGAAGGTCGAACCAATGAACACCGCGAGCGAGCCGTAGAGATAGAAATCATACCATTCGAAAACGGTACCCAGCGAGGAAGCGAAGATGACCTTCTTTTCCTCCCGCGTCATGCCGCGGCTGGTTCCGCCGGCGGTCGATGCCATTGCCATAGAATTGTCCTCCCGTGAGACCTTTTCCTCGATGCTGTACCTCATTGTCCGCGTTCTCCTCCGAACATGGACTCATGCACTGCGATCACGGAAAAAATGACAGAAAGCGCGCGCCAACGTCAGGGCGTCTTTGGGATTATGACTTTGGTATTAGGTGCGCTGCGGGATGAATCGGCGAGCGGTGCAGCCGTCAGCCCTTGAGCGCTTCGAGCAGAGTGGCGGCAGCCATCATGTCGCGCTTGCGGGCCGAGCGGCGCGCGACCGCTTCGGCGTCCTGTCCCCAATGCTCGATCTGCCAGTCCTCGTCGACATGGCCGGCGGCCCAGGCCGCCTCGGCGTCGAGTTCGCCGAAATCGACAGCCAGCGCCAGCAGCGCCGAACCGGTCAGCGAGGTCATCACATGGATGGCAGCGAGCCGCAGCGGTTCGGCACGCTGAGCAAGATGACTTCCCAGCACGGCGATCGTTTCGCGCGGCTGCTCGACATGGATGATGCCCTCGGCGAGGTTGAAGCGAGCCCCGAGGCTGCCGCGCACCCAATCAAGGACTGGGTCCCAATGTTCGTTCTGCCGCTCCACCAAGCCTTGCGGCGCATCGGCGCGGTAGCAGAGCAGATCGGACGAAGCGAAGCGCAGAATGTCTTCCAGCACCGCCTGCGGATCGCTGGCGACGCCGTCGATAGCAGTGTTGACGAGGCGCATCACCGGCATCGTCACCGGGTTGATGGTTTCGCCCTGCGCTGCGAACTCGTCGGCGACGAGTGCAGCCGCCGCCTCGGTCGGCAGCGCCAGCAGCGCCTTGCCTGGCGTGCGCACCGGCTTGCCGTCGATATGCACGGCAAAGCCGTCTTCCACCGGCGCCACCGCGACGGTCTTGTAGAAGCGCTTCGGCAGAGGCGTCTTCATCTGGATCTGGGCGCGGCGCACCGGATCCGGATCGGAAAGCTGCTTGCCCGCTTCGAGGTCGTTGAGGATATCACGCATAGGAAGTCTCTCTCAAACCAGCACGAGCTTGCGCGACGGCCGGTTGACGATGATCAGGCCGGCGGCAATCAGGCCAAGTGCCAGGAAGATGCGCATGGTCAGCGGCTCATTCAAGAACATGGCGCCGCACAGCACGCCGAAAACCGGCGACAGGAAGGTGAAGCTGGACAGGCCCGAGGCCGGATAGCGCCTCAGCAGCCAGAACCAAAGCACATAGGTGAAGGCAACGATGTAGACTGCCTGGAAAAGCAGAGCCAATGTCGGCAGCACGGCAGGGTCGCGGATGGGCGATCCGGCGAGCGGCAGCACCAGTATGCCGACGACTGCCGCACCGGCGAGCTGATAGAGCAGCAACTTCTCGGCACTCGCCTCAACCAGCTTGGACCGCTTGATGAGGATGTTGGTCAAGGCCCAGAAAAATCCGGAGCCAAGGCTCAAGAGATCGCCGAACAGCATGTCCCCGCCGCCGCCAAGCTTGTCGGAAAAGACCGCGATGAGGCCGGCAAAGGCCAGCAGCAGGCCGAGGAACTTGCGCAAGGTGATCTGCTCACCGAGCAGGAAGTGGCCGCCGACCAACATCCAGAACGGCATTGTGTTGACCAGCAGCGTGTTGCGGGCGACGGTCGTGTGCTCCAAGCCGACATAGAGGCAGAGGAACTCGATGCCGAACAGCACGCCAACCGCGATGCCGGCGAGCAATGTTCCATCGCGCGTGAAAAGAGCGATGCCGCGCCAGCGGCACCAGCCGAAGACACACAGGCCGCCGATGATCGAGCGCGCAATCGACAGGAAGACAGGATCGTAACCGGCGTAGGAGATCTTGGCGGCGACGTAGTTCAACCCCCAGGAGAAGGTCAGGCCGACCATGATTGCGGCGGCGGCCATGTCGACCGTGTCGCGCCGGTCGAGCGTATCGGTCGCGCCGCTCACGATCAGTCCTCCGCGCTGGCGTCGTCGAAGCCGATCAGGTTCCAGCTCTGGCGCATATGCGGCGGCATCGGCGCGGTCACATCGATGACGCCCTTGTCCGGGTGCGGAATGATGATGCGGCGCGCATGCAAATGCAGGCGGTTCTGAATGCCACCGGGAAAATCCCAATTGGTGTCGGCCTCGAAATATTTCGGGTCGCCGAGGATCGGGCAGCCAATATAGGCAGCGTGGACGCGAAGCTGGTGCGTGCGGCCGGTGTAGGGCTCCATTTCCAGCCAGGTCATCGTCTGCGCCGCCTGCTCGATTATGCGGTAGTAGGACACGGCGTGGTCGGCGCCCTTTTCGCCATGCGCGGCGACACGCACGCGATCGCCATCGGGCGTCGGCTCCTTGATCAGCCAGGTCGAGATCTTGTCCTCGCGCTTGGGCGGCACGCCCTTGACCAGCGCCCAATAGGTCTTCTTGGTCTCGCGGGCGCGAAACGCTTCCGACAGCTTCATGGCGGCAAGCCGGGTGCGAGCGACGACCAGCACGCCCGAAGTATCGCGGTCGAGCCGGTGCACCAGCCGCGGCTTCTCGCCCTTCTGGTTGCGCCAGGCTTCCAGCATGTCGTCGACATTGCGGGTGACGCCCGAGCCGCCCTGCACCGCGAGGCCTGCCGGCTTGTTGAAGACGAAGACCTTGGGATCTTCATGGATCAGCATTTTCGCCAGGACGTCGGCATCGCCCTGGTTGCGGATCGAGTGACCGGTCAGCGCGCTCTCGCCCTTCTTGTCCACCTCGAGCGGCGGAACGCGCACCATCTGGCCGGGTTCGACACGGGTGTCGGCCTTGACGCGGCCGCCATCGACGCGGATCTGGCCGGAGCGCAGCAGCTTTTGCAGATGGCCGAAGCCAAGGCCCGGGAAATGGGTCTTGAACCAGCGGTCGAGCCGCATGCCCGCCTCGCCGGCCTCCACTGTGATCTGTTCAACGCCTGCCATATGTTTGTTCGCTTATCCGTTTCCCGAGCAGGGTTCGGCCCGCTCTCGGCGCGGCAATAACACTATGAAACGGTTCTTGCGAGCCAAAGTCCCACAAACAGGGCGATAATGGCGCCAATGACGCTGGCAAGGGCATATCCAAACGCCGGCAGCGTGGCCCCCCGCTCCCACAAAGTCGCGAAATCGAGCGAGAACGCGGAAAAGGTGGTGAAGCCGCCAAAGATGCCGGTGGCGACGAACAGTCTGAGTTCATTCGATCCGCCGCGCCGCGCCAAGGTGGCGATGAACAGGCCCATGGCGAACGAGCCGATGATGTTGATGGCCATCGTCCCCCACGGATAGTTGGGGCCGACAAGACGCAGCGCGCCCATGTTGGTGAGATGACGAATGCCAGCGCCGATGCCGCCGCCGACTACAACGAGAAGCAGATTGAACATGGCCGTTTACTGCCTCCACTAGCGCGGCATGGTCAATCCCCTGAACCTGAAGACGATGCGGTTGGGACCGCGCAGACAATCGAGCGCGAGCCACCTTTCGCGCCCGTCGTCGAGTTGCTCAGAGGTCGTCAACCTGATCGTCACCAGTCAGGCGTTGTCCAGCCTGGGTATTTTTTCCTGAATTCGCTGTAAAGGGCATCGAGTTCCGTTTTGCTGACGGGGCGCACCTGTTCATAGAGGTAGCCCTTGACGCCGTCGGACAGCTGGTATGTCGCAATGCGCTTATAGGCGGCGCCGATACCTTTCCCTTCGACAATATCCTGGTCGGGTATCGTGACACAGATCTGCGCACCCGATTGCAAATGGGTAACAGGAGGGTCGGTTACGACGACATATCTCGATTTCAACGCCTCCGGTGCGAATTGATCGCGACTATCAACCTGGCAAGACCATCCGACACGAGGGTAAAGGTCCATGTCCATTTCAAACAACAGCGAACTATTCATGACCCCGCCTGAGGCAAACACCGAGAAGCGGTCCTCAGGCCGCATTTCCCTGACAAGATCGTCGATGAGGCGTCTGTACTCGGGCAGATTGTCGAGGTGAAGAGGAAGCGTATCTTCCCTGGCAAAAACATAGCCGATCGGTGACAGCAACTGGCGGCCGATTGGGAAAAAGGTACCCAAATACGCAAAACAGGCGACAACAGCTATGACGACGGTTGACCATCGAGATTTCAGCGCCGGCATCGAAACGATCGCAACGATTGCCTGGGCATATGCAGGAAAGAGCCAAAGAAACATTGGCATCGAATGATGACGGTCCGGATCCTGCGTCCGGGTGAAGAGGAAGAAGGTGAGCACCGAGGCGAGAGCACAGAACAAAGCGAAACTGTTGCGGCGTATAATGGAGATATAAAGGCCCACTATGATCAACAGCCAGGTCACATAGCTGAGCCGCGCTCCCACCTGGTCGATCTGCGAAACGAAGTTGGTTTTGTATCCGCTGTAAAGGTCACCGTAGCTGGTTCCCAGAATCTTGAGGATCAGGGGTTGCTGGAAGGCCAATGCGGCCCCGGCAATCACAAAAAGCGCGCACACGCCCCCTAACGCGGCGTTCCGGAATGCCACGAAGTCGCGGTCCTTTGCGACCTGCAACAAACAAAAGAAGGCTGCAGAAATTGCGATCCCTATGACAGCAAATGCATACCAACGGCGCAGCATGAACGCCAACCACAAGCATATGCCGATGCGTATTCCGTTGATCACCGGTTCGCGCGTCAGGAGCCTTGATTTCCAGAGAAAATAGGTTGCCGCAGAAAGCGCGAGGCAACCGGCAATATCCGGCAATCCACGAAGTGTCGCCGACCAGAACGGCGTGTAGAGAATGGCCGCGATCCACACGACAAACCAGCTTCGGGGCGAAGGAGTGTCGGAGACCGCCTCCAGGTAGCTCATTCGTCCTATGAAAAGAGCGGTCGGGACCAGGTAAACGATGACTATTCCAGCGATATAGGAAAGCCTTGAACCGCCTAAAAACATGTGAAACGGCATAAGCGGCACCAGAATTGCCGCACTGTAGTCATCCCTCGCGACAGAGGCCCTCAATTGGCTCAGCCACTCGATCGGGCTCTCGGCCAGGAGCGAGCCATACTGGTCAAACCCATTGAAATAGGCGGCAAAATCCCAATAGTAGACGGGCTCCTCAAGCCATACGTATGTCGCGGCGAAAGCAACGCCCAACAACGCGGTACATATGTAGATTTTTAGCCAGAATCCGAGGGTTTCGTACTTCGTCACTTGAGGCCGCCAAGGAAGGGAAGAGACAGGACTGTCGAGGCAAACCGGGACTCCCGCCGATGCAGCCAGGAAGCCGTTCCGGCAAACAGGAACCCCACGCGATTCGTATCAGGAACTGTTGAGAGCTTGGCGGGATGTATACTTGAACGCATGGCCATCGCAAGCATTCGGAACGCCCTCAAAAGACACGGGGCGGAACAGCGATGCACGGGGCAGTGGATCAGTGGCGCGTTACAAGCGCCTCAATGCCGCCGGCAGGGCCGGCAGCGTTGTCGATTTCAGGCTCAGGTCGTCCCGACCTTCTTCGGCCTGGTCGAACCGATCATTTTCCAGTTCTTGTAGAACATAGAGTTGATGCGCTCGACACTCACCGAGACGACGGCGAGCATGCCCGCGATCAGCCCAGGAACCGGGGATGGTCTGATAATGTCCATGAACACGCAGTAGCGGCGGCCATCATATTCGTTGACCGAGCGATGCAGCAGCGTGTCGTCGAAGATGAACAGCGGGTTGTCGTACCAGTAGTTCTTGACGTTGCCGCACTCGACGAAAATCTCCGATTTCACCGGGATCAGATTGTAGAGAATCCGCAGGCTGAGCCGCAGCGGGCCGAAGTGCCATGAGGTCGATTCGCGCTTGCTGAAGACGGAAACTGCGATGGTCTTGATGTATTTGAAGTCCTTGTTGAACTCGGCGACGTTGTCGATCTTGTGCTTGCCGTACCACTGATAGACGTACATGCCGCGCCGGCCGGCGCCGAAATTGGCGTCGATGTCGGCTATGATCTCGTCCTTGCGCGCCTTGAAGATGTCCAGGACCTCATTGACCTCGCGCTGATAGTCAGCGGGGAACTGTTCCAGTTTCCAGACGCCGGGATTGCGGTAGCACAAGAGATCGACCAGCAGGTTGAAAGGCGAAAGCAGCCAGGTGAACAGGCCGTTGCCGAGAAAATAGCCCGAGAACAGCGACAGGTCCTTGCGGTCATTGCGCAGCACATCGATGAGGCCGAGGACGATAAAGACCGATGTCAGGATCGGGATGAAGTAAAAGCCAAGGGCGAGAAGCGGGATGGCAATGGCGAATTTGCGAAGGGTTTTGCGAAGGGTTTTTGTCATTTTTCCACGCGCGAAGCGCGATCCTGTTGCGAATGAGGTGCCAAAATCATGGCAACGACCACCGCCCGGCCGTGCGCCTTGATAAGGTTTTTTGGGTCACCACACAACGGCCGTGGTATCGCGGCCGGCTGGCTGCCTTGTGAAAGTCTGCCGGATTTCGGTCAATGCACCGCCGGCAGGCCAAGCTCGTCCCATTTTTCCCTGGGGACCAGATCGCCAACCAGGAATTCGAAGCCGACGACGCTTTCGCCGTCCCCAGCCAGTTGGCATCTGAACCTCAAGCTATACCAGTTTCTGCGACTGCGGAAAGCCGCGCCATTCGCGGCGATGGTGGTTCCAGTGATTTCTTCCTCCGCCGTAGCGTAGGGCACGACCCGCTCAGGCTGAAAATCCGTGCGCCATTTGCGGATCTGATCCATGGCTTCGAGATTGCACAGCTGAACCATGCGCTCGTCGGAAGCGAAGGTGGCGAGATCGGCGCGTGCCTGCCGGCTGCGCGGATCGGCCAGTGTCTTGGCCGACAGCATTTCGGTCGGCCGGATCAGGGCAGGCGCGGCGGGCGGTTGAGGTCTGGGCAGGCTCGAAGTGGGCGGAGGCACCGCTGCATGTGCCTCGGCCAGTGCCGGGGTCACGGAAGCAGGCGGTGGCCTGGTCGCCGCTTCGAACTGCTGCGGCGTCAGGATGTCGACCGACACCCGCTCCTCCTCCAGCCGTTTGGGCCGCTTCGGCAACGGCATCAGGGCCAGCGCCGCAGCCAGCAGCGTGTGAACAACGACCGAAGCGGAAATGCCCCAAGGCGAAGCCTGGTTTGGAAGCGTGACGACGACCGGGCCACGCAATCCTGCTATTCCCGCTCTTTGCGCAGCTTCGCCCAATAGTCGAGCCGCTTTCTGATGTCGCGCTCGAAGCCGCGCTCTGGCGGATCATAAAAGGTCTGCCGGCCCATCTTCTCGGGAAAATAGTCCTGGCCCGAAAAGGCATCCGGCTCGTCATGGTCGTAGCGATAACCGGCGCCGTAATCCTCCTCTTTCATCAGCTTGGTCGGCGCGTTGAGGATGTGCTTCGGCGGCAGCAGCGAGCCATGCTCCTTCGCCGCACGCGTGGCTGCCTTGAAGGCGGTGTAGACGGCATTGGATTTGGGCGCGGTGGCGAGATAGACGGTGGCCTCGGCAAAGGCGAGTTCGCCCTCGGGCGAGCCGAGATAGTCGTAGGCGTCCTTGGCGGCATTGGCGACGACAAGCGCCTGCGGGTCGGCAAGGCCAATGTCTTCCATGGCCATGCGCACCAGCCGGCGGCCGAGATAGAGCGGATCCTCGCCGGCATCGAACATGCGCGCCAGATAATAGAGCGCGGCGTCGGGATCCGAACCGCGAACCGATTTGTGCAGCGCCGAGATCAGATTGTAATGGCCGTCCTGGCCCTTGTCGTAGATCGGCGCGCGGCGCTGGACGATGCGCTGCAGACCTTCGGGGTTGAAGATCTCGCCTGGCTTTGCAGCCCGCCACACCTCTTCAGCAAGCGTCAGCGAGGCACGGCCATCGCCATCGCTCATGCGAATGAGCATCGCCCTCGCCTCGTCGTCGAGCGGCAGCGCCCTGCCCTCGGTCTCCTCGGCTCGCGCCATCAGCTTGGCGATGCTTTCCTCGCCCAATGAGTGGAAGACCAGCACACGCGCGCGCGACAACAGAGCCGCGTTCAGTTCGAAGGACGGGTTTTCGGTGGTGGCACCGACCAGCACGACCGTGCCGTCCTCCATGACAGGGAGAAAGGAATCCTGCTGGGCGCGGTTGAAGCGATGGATCTCGTCAACGAACAACAAGGTCTGGCGACCGTTGGTGCGGCGCAGCTTGGCGGCTTCGAACACTTTTTTCAGGTCGGCGACGCCGGAAAACACCGCCGATATCTGCTCGAAGGCAAGGCTGGTTTCGCCGGCAAGCAACCGCGCTACAGTGGTCTTGCCGGTGCCGGGCGGTCCCCAGAAGATCATCGAGCCAAGTGAGCCGGAACCAATCAGCCGGGTCAGCGCCCCATCAGGGCCGGTCAGATGCTCCTGGCCGACGACCTCGCCGAGGTTTTTCGGCCGCAGCCTGTCGGCGAGCGGCCGCCCGGGCGACGCCTTTTCCGGTTCATCGACGCTGAACAGATCGGCCATGCACTTCTTTTTGGTTGGAGCATGAACCCGAAGGGACGTGCTTTAATAACGCAACACCTGACGCAGTATCTGCCCGCCGCGCTCGACGGTAAAGCGCCACCAGCGCGTATCCGCCTGGGCGGCCTGCTCCAGGGTCGCCGCGGTATCGATGGTGGTCCCGTTCACCTCGCGCACGATATCGCCCGGCTGGAATCCGAAATCGGCGGCCGGCGAGTCGCGGTTGATGTCGACCACGGTGACGCCCTTGATGTCTGTGCGCAGGCCAAGCTTCTGGGCAAGCCGGGGCGACAGTTCGGCGACCTTGGCGCCCGAGAACGGGCTGCGGCCGTGCAGCGTCACTTCAGCCGCCTTCATGCCTTCCGGAGCGCGCTCCAGCGCGATGTCCATCGCCGCCTGCTGGCCCTTGGTCAGAACCGCGAAATTTGCATTGGTGCCGATCGACAGCGTCGCCATCCGGTAATCCAGCGCTTCGATGCTCTCGACCGGCTTGCCGTTGAGCTGCATGACGACGTCGCCAGGCTTGAGCCCCGCCTTGGCGGCCGGGCCGGTCGCCTCGACCGACGAGACCAAAGCACCGGTCGGCTTCTCCATGCCGAGCGATTCGGCAATCTGCGGCGTCACCGCTTCGAACTCGGCGCCGATATAGGGCCGTTCGAAGAAGTCGAGCCCGGCCTTGGCCGCATCGGCGAAGGCGCGCACCATGTTTGCGGGGATGGCAAAGCCGATGCCGATCGAGCCGCCGCTGCGGCTGTAGATCGCCGTGTTGATGCCGACCAGCTGGCCGCCCATGTTGATCAGCGCACCTCCCGAATTGCCGGGATTGATGGCGGCGTCGGTCTGGATGAAGAAGCTTGAATCGGCGACGCCAATATGGCTGCGGGCAAGTGCCGAAACGATGCCGCTGGTGGTGGTCTGGCCGACACCGAAAGGATTGCCGATGGCCAGTACCAGATCGCCGACCTCGAGCGCGTCGGAATCGCCGATGGCGATGACCGGAAACGGCTTGTCCGAGGTGATCTTGAGCACCGCAAGGTCGAGTGTCTCGTCCTTCAGCATCACCTTGCTGTCGAACTCACGCCCGTCCGCGGTCGCCACCTTGACCTGGTCGGCATCCTTGATGACGTGGTAATTGGTGACCACGATGCCGGTCGGATCGACCAGCACGCCGGAGCCCAGGGAAGACTGGGCGCGCGGCTGCGAGCGGCCGAAGAATTCCTCGAAGAACGGATCACCGTCGAAGGGCGACGTCACCTTGGCGGTCTGCGAGGCATAGACGTTGACCACGGCCGGCGCCGTCTGCTTGACCAGCGGGGCGAACGACAGTTGCACCTCTTCACGTCCGAACGGCACGCGCTTGTCGGGACCGGATGTAGAATTCTCGCCTTCGACGCCATGCAAGAGGTCGGTCAGCACGTCGGACAGGCCGGGATCTGTCTTGGTCTCCTCGGCCAATGCCTGCCTGACCACCGGTGCGGCTGCGAACGCCATCATGGCGAAGAGCAGGACAAGGGACAGTCGGTTGGCGCGCATTCACGAATCCTCCAAGGCGAGTTCGGGGGCATTGTCCCGACGATTGTGCAAAATGAAAGGCTAAGCCGCTGAAATCCGATTATTTTATGCAGCAAAGCAGCTATAGGTCGACCTGAACCTGAAAACCCTCGTCGGCCCTCATGAAAAGACAGTTCGTTTCATTCCGTGACTTTTTGAGGACCGGCAAACTGGGCCCGGTCTTCCATGGCATGAAAATGATCGAGATCGCCGACGTGCTCGGTACACCTGATCACGCCGATCCAGATTATTGGACTTTCGGAAAGCTCGAGATTTCCTTTGATGACGAGGCGCCGTGCCAGATGAACTGGTTTCAAATCGAAGAAGCCGGTTACCTCGAAGGCGATTTCGAGATTCTTACCGAGACCCTTGCGCTTTCGTTAGATGGCTTCAATGGAAACACGAAGCCATCGGAATTCCTGGCTGCGGCCTTGTGGCCGCCAGAAGAGGTCATGGTCTTCTATACCTCGGCCGGCGGCGATATCGAGCTGAACATATGTGCCGGTCCCATCCAGATTCATTTCCGGGTTGATGCGGATTTCATCGAAGATCAGGACATCGGAAAATATCTGAACAGCGCTACGGCCTCCCAATTGATCAGCGATATCGACCGTCGAACGGCAGTAGACAGCATCTACTCCTACCCGCATCCGGCAGTTGAACAGATTACACAAGCGATCGATTGGAAGCCGATTGGCGGTCGAGACTATCTCGATCTTGCCCGGTAAGGGACAGAGCCCTTCAACAATAAAAAAGGGGCCCGTGGGCCCCTTTGCATTGACTCCGGAAAACCAAGCCTTATGCGGCTGCGGCGTCCGCGTCGGTGCCTTCGGCTTCGATGCGTGCGCGGTCGCCGGCGCCCTTGGCCGAGGTGTCGCGATCGACGAACTCGATGACAGCCATCGCGGCATTGTCGCCGTGACGGAAGCCCGCCTTCATGATGCGCAGATAGCCGCCGTTGCGGGTGGCATAGCGCGGGGCGATGGTGTCGAACAGGCGCTTGACGACGCCTTCATTGCCGATCTGCGCGATCACCTGGCGGCGGGCGTGCAGGTCACCGCGCTTGCCGAGAGTCACCAGCTTCTCGACGATCGGACGCAGATCCTTCGCCTTCGGCAGGGTGGTGACGATCTGCTCGTGCTCGAGCAGCGACACGGCCAGGTTGGCGAACATCGACTTGCGGTGGCTTATGCTGCGGGCGAACCGGCGGCCCTTAAATCCGTGGCGCATGGCTCTTCTCCTTCATTGCGGGTTCAGAGGCAACGCCTCAATATTGATCTTCGTAACGCTTGGCGAGGTCTTCGATGTTTTCCGGCGGCCAGTCCGGCACTTCCATGCCGAGGTGCAGGCCCATTGCCGCCAGGACTTCCTTGATCTCGTTCAGCGACTTGCGGCCGAAATTCGGGGTGCGCAGCATCTCGGCTTCGGTCTTCTGGATCAGGTCGCCGATATAGACGATGTTGTCGTTCTTCAGGCAGTTGGCCGAACGCACCGAAAGCTCGAGCTCGTCGACCTTCTTGAGCAGCGCCGGGTTGAAGGCGAGCTCGGTGACGGCTTCGGCGGCGACTTCCTTCTGCGGCTCGTCGAAGTTGACGAACAGGCCGAGCTGGTCCTGCAGGATGCGGGCAGCGAAAGCCACCGCGTCCTCGCCGGTGATCGAACCGTCGGTCTCGATCGTCATGGTCAGCTTGTCATAATCGAGAACCTGGCCCTCGCGGGTGTTCTCGACCTTGTAGGAGACCTTCTTGACCGGCGAATACAGGCTGTCGACCGGGATCAGGCCGATCGGCGCGTCTTCGGCGCGGTTGCGGTCGGCCGGCACGTAACCCTTGCCGGTGTCGACGGTGAATTCCATGCGGATTTCAGCGCCCTCGTCCAGCGTGCAGATGACGTGGTCGGGGTTGAGGATTTCGACGTCGCCAACCGTCTGGATGTCGCCGGCGAGAACCGCACCCGGTCCCTGCTTGCGCACGACCATGCGCTTGGGGCCATCGCCTTCCATGCGGATGGCGATTTCCTTGATGTTCAAGACGATGTCGGTCACGTCCTCGCGCACACCGGCGATGGACGAGAATTCATGCAGAACGCCGTCGATCTGCACGGCGGTAACAGCCGCACCGCGCAGCGAAGACAGAAGCACGCGGCGCAGCGCGTTGCCGAGCGTCAGGCCAAAGCCACGCTCGAGCGGCTCGGCGACCAACGTGGTCAGCGTCTTCTTCTTAGACGAGAACTCGATCTTGTTCGGCTTGATCAGTTCCTGCCAATTTTTCTGGATCATGATGCTTTCCTTCCGTTGACCCGCCACCATCCAATCGTGGCGGGCGACTTGGAATGCCGTGGAGGAGCGCCCCAAGGGGCGCTCGCGCGGCGTTCGGTAATTTTTTTAGACGCGGCGCTTTTTGCGCGGGCGGCAGCCATTGTGCGGGATCGGCGTCACATCACGGATCGAGGTGATGGTGAAGCCGGCCGCCTGCAGGGCGCGCAGTGCCGATTCACGACCGGAGCCTGGTCCGCAGACCTCGACTTCGAGCATGCGCATGCCGTGTTCCTGGGCCTTCTTGGCAACGTCCTCGGCAGCCATCTGGGCAGCGAACGGGGTCGACTTGCGCGAACCCTTGAAGCCCTGGGCACCGGCCGACGACCAGGCAATCGAATTGCCCTGCGCGTCGGTGATGGTGATCATCGTGTTGTTGAAGGTCGAATTGACGTGGGCAACGCCCGACGAGATGTTCTTGCGTTCGCGACGGCGAACACGAGCGGCTTCCTTGGCCATGATGGTCCTTTCAGTTGATCTCTACACCGCCGTAATGCCAGCGGCTCCACCTTGCAAAAGCGAGTGGGGAGTAGCGAATAGTGGGTAGAAACCTATTCGCTACGAGCCAATCGCTGTTCGCTCAATTACTTCTTCTTGCCGGCGATCGACTTGGCCGGGCCCTTGCGGGTGCGCGCATTGGTATGCGTGCGCTGGCCGCGAACCGGCAGCGAGCGGCGGTGACGCAGGCCGCGGTAGCAGCCGAGGTCCATCAGCCGCTTGATGTTCATCGAGACTTCGCGGCGCAGATCGCCCTCGACCTGGTAGTCGCGGTCGATGGTTTCGCGGATCTGCAGCACTTCCGCGTCGGTGAGCTGGTTGACGCGACGCTCGGCCGGGATGCCGACCTTGTCGACGATCTCCTGGGCGAACTTCTTGCCAATGCCGTGAATGTACTGAAGCGCAATGACGACGCGCTTGTTGGTCGGAATGTTGACGCCGGCTATACGAGCCATATTCTTCTCTTCTCCATGTGGGCCGGACGAACCGGCGCTATCTTAAGTTGCCCCGCGTCCGGTGGAGGCCGGCCCATGCGGGAGTTTCCAGTTCAAAGCGGCTGCCTTGCCCTTGCGGACAAGCAAAGCCGATGCCTGATAGGAAGACGGGCCGCCATACCGCAGCGAACCGCTCCAGTCAAGTGCAATCGTTTAAATTCCCCGCGTTGCGTCCCTGAGCACCGCTTCGATCTGTCCCGTCACGGCATCGATATCGGCCATGCCGTCGACGCTGCGGAGCTTGCCCTTGGCATAATAGTAGCCAATCAGCGGCGCCGTCTTCTTGTAGTATTCCCTCAGACGCTCCTCGAACACGGTAGGATTGTCGTCCTTGCGCACGGGCTGGCCGGCGGCCTGCGCCTCGTTGGCGCGCTTGACGATACGACCCACCAGCGCCTTGTCGTCGACGACAAGTTCAATGACCGCATCGAGGCCCTGCGAGCGTTCCGTAAGCATCTGCTCTACCGCGTCCGCCTGCACCAGGGTTCGCGGATATCCGTCGAGGATGAAGCCCTTCGCGCAATCCGGCTGATCGATACGTTCGGCGACGATGGCGTTGACGATGGCGTCGGAAACCAGTTCACCGGCATCCATCACCGCCTTGGCGCGTTTGCCGACTTCGGTGCCAGCCTGGACTGCAGCACGCAGCATGTCGCCCGTCGAGAGCTGGGGTATGCCGTGTTTTTCTACCAGTCTTTGTGCTTGTGTCCCCTTGCCCGCCCCTGGCGGCCCAAGCAATATCAACCTCATCTGGCTTTCTTCCCCCCGCGCAGCTTCGACTTCTTGATCAGGCCTTCATACTGGTGCGCGATCAGGTGGCCCTGAATCTGCGCAACCGTATCGAGCGTGACACTGACCACGATCAGAAGCGATGTGCCACCAAGGTAGAATGGTACGCCAGTCGCCGAGATCAGGAACTCCGGCAGCAAGCACACCAGCACAAGATAGATGGCGCCGACGACGGTGATGCGGGTGAGAACGTAATCGATGTAATCGGCGGTGCGCTCGCCCGGACGATAGCCCGGGATGAACCCCGAATGCTTCTTGAGCTGGTCGGCGGTGTCCTTCGGGTTGAAGACAATCGCAGTGTAGAAGAAGGCGAAGAACACGATCATCGCCGCGTAGAATGCCATGTAGAGCGGCTGGCCGTGGCCGAGCGACGCCAGCACGGTGCTGGCCCAGGCCGGCATGTTGGTCGTCTGCGAGAAGCCGGCGACGGTGGCCGGCAGCAACAGCAGCGACGACGCGAAGATCGGCGGAATGACGCCCGACGTGTTGAGCTTCAGCGGCAGATGCGAGGTATCGCCCTGGAACATGCGGTTGCCGACCTGGCGCTTCGGATACTGGATCAGCAAGCGGCGCTGGGCGCGCTCGAAGAACACGATCAAGGCGATGACGACGATGGCCAGGACGATGATCGCCAGGATCAGGCCGGTCGACAGCGCGCCGGTGCGGCCAAGCTCCAGCGTGCCGGAGATGGCATGCGGCAGGCCGGCGACGATACCGGAGAAGATGATCAGCGAGATGCCGTTGCCGATGCCGCGGGCGGTGATCTGTTCGCCCAGCCACATCAGGAACATGGTGCCGCCGACCAGGGTGACGACGGTCGAGATGCGGAAGAACATGCCGGGATCGCTGACGATGCCGTTGCCGCCTTCCAGGCCGACCGAAATGCCATAGGCCTGAACCAGCGCTAGCAGCACGGTGCCGTAGCGCGTGTACTGGTTGATGACCTTGCGGCCCTGTTCGCCTTCCTTCTTCAGAGCTTCCAGCGACGGGATGACCGACGTCATCAGCTGCATGATGATGGAGGCGGAGATGTAAGGCATGATGCCGAGCGCAAAGATCGCCATGCGCTGTACGGCACCGCCGGCGAACATGTTGAACATGCCGAGCACGCCCTTGCTCTGCGAAGAGAAGGCCTGGGCGAAGGCGTCGGGATTGATGCCGGGAAGCGGAATATAGGTGCCGAGGCGATAGACGAGCAACGCGCCGATGGTGAACCAGATGCGTTTCTTCAGGTCCTCCGCTTTGGCGAAGGCCGAGAAATTCAGATTCGAGGCTAGTTGTTCAGCAGCCGAAGCCATGCCTGATTCTCCGCTTGGTAACGCTTGATGGCCCTTGAGGTCAGGCGGCGCGTTTCACCGAAGCTCACGAGATAAGCTCCGGGCTCTAAACATGCAAGCGGCCGCGTTGACGCGGCCGCCTAATTGAGCAGATCAAAGCGCAATCGTGAGCAAAAACGGATCCCGCTCGCGCTTCAAATTGCTGTTACTCGGCAGCTGCCTTTTCCGGCAACTTGACCGAGCCGCCGGCCTTTTCGATCTTCTCGATCGCGGCCTTGGAGGCGCCGGCGACGTCGAAGGCGAGCTTCGCCTTGATCTCGCCGTCCGAGAGGATGCGCACGCCGTCCTTGACGCGGCGGATGACGCCGGCAGCGACCAGCGATTCTGCCGTCACGGTCGCCTTGGCGTCGAGCTTCTTGGCGTCGATGGCCACCTGGATACGGGCCAGCGAGACGACGGTGAAGCTCTTGGCGAAGATGTTGTTGAAGCCACGCTTCGGCAGACGCCTGTAGAGCGGCATCTGGCCACCCTCGAAGCCGTTGATGGCGACGCCGGAGCGCGCCTTCTGGCCCTTGACGCCGCGACCGGCGGTCTTGCCGGAGCCGGAGCCGATGCCGCGGCCGAGACGCTTCTTGGAGTGCGTCGCGCCGTCCTTGTCACGCAGATCGTTGAGTTTCATCTGGGTTCTCCTGCGCTCTGGCTCAGCCCTCGTCCACGACGCGGACGAGATGCTGGACGGCAGCGATCATGCCGCGCACGGAGGGCGTATCTTCCAGCGTGCGCTGCTTGTGCATCTTGTTGAGGCCGAGCCCGACCAGCGTCGCGCGCTGTTCCTTCGGGCGGCGGATCGGCGAGCCGATCTGCTCAACGGTGACGGTCTTTGTTGCTTTCTTGGCCATGGTCAAAATCCCTGGTCAGATCGACTATTCTTCAGCCGCAACGGCGGTGCCGCGGCGAGCCTGAAGGGTCGAATACTTGATGCCACGAGCAGCAGCCACATCCTTGGGATGCATCTGGCTCTTCAGCGCGTCGAAGGTGGCGCGAACCATGTTGTAGGGGTTCGACGAACCCATCGACTTGGCGACCACGTCATGCATGCCGAGCGTCTCGAAGACGGCGCGCATCGGGCCACCGGCGATGATGCCGGTACCTTGTTTGGCAGCGCGCAGCAGAACGCGTCCAGCGCCCCAGCGTCCTTCGACGTCGTGGTGCAGCGTACGACCCGAGCGCAGCGGCACGAAGATCATGTCGCGCTTGGCCGATTCAGTTGCCTTGCGGATAGCTTCCGGCACTTCGCGCGCCTTGCCGTGACCAAAACCGACGCGGCCCTTCTGGTCACCGACGACGACGAGTGCTGCAAAACCAAAGCGACGGCCGCCCTTGACGACCTTGGCGACGCGGTTGATGTGGACGAGCTTGTCCACCATGCCGTCATCGCGTTCTTCACGATCGCGGCCGCGGCCGCCATCCCTACGTTCCTGTGCCATATCCTGTTCCTTGTTTTTTTCCGGAAGCACGGTTGCTGATAAGATCCGGCGCCTCTGTGGGTCAACCGGGGGCGAAAGTTCTTTAGAAGCTCAAGCCGCCTTCACGGGCAGCCTCGGCGAGCGCCTTGACGCGGCCGTGATAGATGTAGGCGCCGCGATCGAAGACGACTTCCTTGACGCCGGCCTTGGTGGCGCGTTCGGCGATCAGCTTGCCGATCGCGGCGGCAGCGGCGGTGTCGGCGCCGGTCTTGAGCGAACCCTTGAGGTCCTTCTCGAGCGTCGAGGCAGCGACGATGGTGTGGCCCTTGGCGTCGTCGATGACCTGCACATAGATGTTCTTCGACGTGCGGTGAACCGACAGACGCGGACGCTCGCCGGCGACCTTCTTGATCTGACGACGGACGCGCTGCGCACGGCGCTGCGTGGATTCCTTGGTACCCATGATAGTCTTCCTTGCCTTCAAAAAAACGGGGGCCGCCATATGCGGTAGGCGAAAGCGCCTCCCGCGACCGCTCCCCGCGGCGTTACACTTCTTTGGCTTGGTCCTTTCCGAAAAGTCTGCACCTTTTCGGGGCCAAGCCCACTACTTCTTCTTGCCTTCCTTGCGGACGATCTTCTCGCCAGCATAGCGGACGCCCTTGCCCTTGTAGGGCTCGGGACCGCGGTATTCGCGGATCTCGGCGGCAACCTGGCCGACCTGCTGCTTGTCGATGCCGGTCACGGTGATTTCCGTCGGCTTCGGCACAGCGATCGTAATGCCTGCTGGCGTCTCGTAGACGACGTCATGGCTAAAGCCAAGTGCCAGCTGCAGGTTCTTGCCCTGCATGGCGGCGCGATAGCCGACGCCGGTGATCTCGAGCTTCTTCTCGAAGCCGTCCTTCACACCCTGCAGGATGTTGACGATCTGCGTGCGCGACATGCCCCACTTGGAGCGCGCCGTCTTGGTCTGGTCGCGCGGCTGGACAGCGATCTCGCTGCCTTCCATCTTGACCAGCACTTCTTCGTTCACCACGAACTTCAGCTCGCCCTTGGGGCCCTTCGCCGTCACGGTCTGGCCGTTGACGGTCGCGGTCACGCCCTGCGGCAGCGAAACGGGTTTCTTTCCAATACGAGACATTTTGTTGTCCTCGTCACTTCTCTTGTTTCAGGTCTCTGTCTTCGGGCATGACCCCGAAGACCGGATTCCAATTTGCCGATCACGCCAGATCAGAAGATCTGGCAGAGGATTTCACCACCGACGTTCTGTTCACGCGCTTCGTGGTCGGCCATCACGCCCTTCGGTGTCGAAAGGATGGCGATGCCGAGGCCGTTGGCGACGTGCGGAATAGACTTGGCCGAAACGTAGACGCGGCGGCCTGGCTTCGAGACGCGGGCGATTTCGCGCACGACGGGCGCGCCGTCGAAATACTTCAGCTCGATCTCGATTTCGGACTTGCCGTTGTCGAAGTCGGTCTGGCTGTAATCGCGAATATAGCCTTCAGCCTTCAGCACGTCGAGGACGCGGGTACGCAGGCGCGAGGCCGGCGTCGAAACGCTCGACTTCTTGCGGCCGTAGGCGTTGCGGATGCGGGTCAGCATATCGCCGAGAGGATCGCTCAATGACATGTTATGTCCTCCTTACCAGCTCGACTTGACCAGGCCCGGGATCTGGCCGTTGTTGCCGAGATCACGGAGCGCGATGCGCGATACTTTGAGCTTGCGATAGTAGGCACGCGGACGGCCGGTGACTTCGCAGCGGTTGCGGATGCGGATCTTGGCCGAGTTGCGCGGCATGGCGGCAAGCTTGAGCTGAGCACGGAAGCGCTCTTCCATCGGCTTGGACTGATCCATGATGATCGCCTTCAGCGCAGCGCGCTTGGGACCGTACTGGTCGGCAAGCTTGCGGCGCCTGTTGTTCTTCTCGACTGAGCTGGTCTTTGCCATTTCAGATTTTTCCTTTTCTCGCTGCCGTTACTGGCGGAAGGGGAAGTTGAAAGCCTTGAGCAATGCCCTGGCTTCGTCGTCCGTCTTCGCAGTCGTACAAACGATGACGTCCATGCCCCAGATCTGATCAACCTTGTCGTAGTTGATCTCCGGGAACACGATGTGTTCCTTGATGCCCATGGCGTAGTTGCCACGGCCATCGAAGCTCTTCGGATTGAGCCCGCGGAAGTCGCGGACGCGTGGCAGTGCGATGTTCACGAGGCGGTCGAGGAACTCGTACATGCGTTCCTTGCGCAGCGTGACCTTGGCGCCGATCGGCATCTTCTCGCGGACCTTGAAGCCGGCGATGGAGTTGCGGGCGCGGGTGACGACGGCCTTCTGGCCGGCGATCATCGCCAGGTCTTCGGCCGCGATCGAAGGCTTCTTCGAATCGCCGGTCGCTTCGCCAACACCCATGTTCAGCACGATCTTGTCGATGCGCGGAACCTGCATCTCGTTGTCGTAGCCGAACTGCTCCTGCAGCGCCTTGCGGATGGTCTCGTTGTAGACCTGCTTGAGGCGCGGCGTGTTCTGAGCCTTGGACTGCTTGCTTTCAGCCTTGGGCTTCGTGGTTTGAGCCTTAGCCATTGATGACTTCTCCCGAGCGCTTGGCGACGCGCACCTTCTTGCCGTCCTTCTGGAAGATGAAGCCGACGCGGGTCGGCTTGCCATCCTTGGGGTCGGCCAGCGCGATGTTCGACAGCTGGATCGGCGCTTCCTTGGTGATGATCCCGCCCTCTTGGGACTGGGACTGCTTCTGGTGACGACGGATCATGTTGACGCCGCGCACCAGCGCGGTGTCTTCCTTCGGCTGAACCGAGAGGACTTCGCCCGAACGGCCCTTGTCCTTGCCGGCCAGCACGACGACCTTGTCGCCTTTTCTAATCTTTTGCATTGGTCCGGCTCCTTACAGCACTTCTGGCGCGAGCGAGATGATCTTCATGTGGTTCTTGGCGCGGAGTTCGCGCGGAACCGGTCCGAAGATACGCGTGCCGATCGGCTCTTTCTTGTTGTCGACGAGAACGGCTGCGTTCTTGTCGAAACGGATCACGCTGCCGTCCGGGCGGCGGATGTCCTTGGCCGTGCGAACCACGACCGCCTTCATCACATCGCCCTTCTTCACGCGGCCGCGCGGGATGGCTTCCTTGATCGACACCACGATGATGTCGCCCACGGAAGCGTATTTCCGCTTCGAGCCGCCCAGCACCTTGATGCACATGACACGACGGGCGCCGGAATTATCCGCGACGTCGAGGTTTGTTTGCATCTGAATCATGACTGGCCGCCTTCTTCTTTTCTAACGGGACGGGCTCTAAGCCCCTCCCCGGTCTGTCCAAAATTCGTTTGTTTACGCCTGGTCCGAAGACACGACGATCCAGCGCTTGTCCTTGGAAATCGGCTTCGATTCCTGGATGAACACCTGATCGCCAACCTTGTGGGCGTTGTTCTCGTCGTGCGCCTTGTACTTCTTGGTCATGCGCACGGTCTTCTTCATCACGGGATGCGTGAAGCGCCGTTCGACCTTGACGACAACCGTCTTCTCGTTCTTGTCGCTGACGACGGTGCCCTGCAGAATGCGCTTTGGCATGGTTTTCGTCCTTAAGCCTTCTTAGCCGCGGACTTTTCCGCAGCGATGGTCTTGATACGCGCAATGTCCTTACGGACCTGTCTCACGCGCGCGGTCTTCTCGAGCTGGCCGGTGGCCTTCTGGAAGCGCAGGTTGAACTGCTCCTTCTTCAGGCTGGCCAGGTCGTCGGTCAGCTGGTCCTGGGTCTTGGTCCGGATGTCTTCGGCTTTCATGATCAGCCCGTCCTTATTCTGCGATGCGCTGCACGAAGCGCGTCTTGACCGAGAGCTTGGCCGCGCCGAGACGCAGTGCCTCACGGGCGGTTTCTTCATTGACGCCGTCGATCTCGAACATGATGCGGCCCGGCTTGACGCGCGCCGCCCAGTAGTCGACCGCGCCCTTGCCCTTGCCCATGCGCACTTCGGTCGGCTTCGAAGTGACCGGCACGTCCGGGAAAATACGGATCCAGACGCGACCGGCGCGCTTCATTTCACGCGTGATCGCGCGGCGGGCCGCCTCGATCTCACGTGCGGTGACGCGGTTCGGCTCAAGCGCCTTCAGCCCGAAACCACCGAAATCCAGGTTGGTGCCGCCCTTTGCGGTACCATGGATACGGCCCTTGAACTGCTTGCGGAACTTTGTGCGCTTTGGCTGCAGCATCGTTCTAACTCCAAATTCCTAAATGTCTCAGGCGTTTTCGCGACGACGACCGCGCTCGCGATCACCACCACCGCCATGTGCAGCATCACCCTCGGTCGCACGACGTTCCGAAGCCATCGGGTCGTGCTCGAGGATCTCGCCCTTGAACACCCAGACCTTGACGCCGCAGATGCCGTACGCCGTGTTCGCCTCGGCCGTGCCGTAGTCGACATCGGCGCGCAGCGTATGCAGCGGCACGCGGCCTTCGCGGTACCATTCCATGCGCGCGATCTCGGCGCCGCCAAGACGGCCCGCGCAGTTAATGCGGATGCCTTCGGCACCAAGGCGCATCGCCGACTGCACGGCGCGCTTCATGGCGCGACGGAACGCGATACGACGCTCGAGCTGCTGGGCGATCGACTGGGCGACCAGGGTCGCGTCGATTTCCGGCTTGCGCACTTCAACGATGTTGAGGTGCGTCTCGGACTTCGTCATCTCCATCAGCTTCTTGCGAAGCTTCTCGATGTCGGCGCCCTTCTTGCCGATGATCAGACCCGGGCGCGCGGCGTGGATGGTGACGCGGCACTTCTTGTGCGGACGCTCGATGACGACCTTCGAGATCGCAGCCTGCTTGAGTTCCTTCTCAAGATACTTGCGGATCTTGATGTCCTCATGCAGCAACTTGCCGTACTCGCCGGTGTTCGCGAACCAGCGCGAATCCCAGGTGCGGTTGATGCCGAGGCGAAGACCGATCGGATTGACTTTCTGGCCCATTATGCGGCCTCCCCTTTTTCTTCGACTTCACGAACGACGATCGTGAGGTGCGAGAACGGCTTCTCGATACGGCTGGCGCGACCACGGCCACGGGCATGGAACCGCTTCATGACGATCGACTTGCCGACATAGGCTTCCGCCACGATCAGTGCATCGACGTCGAGGTCGTGGTTGTTTTCCGCGTTGGCGATTGCCGATTCCAGCGTCTTCTTGACCGTGCCGGAAATCCGCTTGGCCGAGAATTCGAGATCGGAAAGCGCTGTCGCGACCTTCTTGCCGCGGATCAACGCGGCAACGAGGTTCAGCTTCTGCGGGCTGATACGGATCGTGCGCAATACGGCGCGCGCTTCGTTGTCAGCAAGCCTGCGCGGAGCTTTGGCCTTGCCCATGATTATTTCCTCTTCGCCTTCTTATCCGCGCCGTGACCGTAATAGGTCCGGGTCGGAGCGAATTCACCGAACTTGTGACCGACCATGTCCTCGTTCACCGAGACGGGAACATGCTTCTGGCCGTTGTAGACACCGAAGGTGAAGCCGACGAACTGCGGCAGGATGGTGGAGCGACGGCTCCACATCTTGATCACCTCATTGCGACCACCTTCACGAACCTTGTCCACCTTCTTGAGAAGGTAGCCGTCGATGAAGGGGCCTTTCCAAATAGAACGAGTCACTTGGCGTTACCTCTTCTTAGCTCTTGCGCTGATGGCGCGAGCGCAGGATGAACTTGTCGGTCGCCTTGTTGGACCGCGTCTTCTTGCCCTTGGTCGGCTTGCCCCAGGGCGAAACCGGATGGCGGCCACCCGAGGTGCGGCCTTCGCCGCCGCCGTGCGGATGGTCGACCGGATTCATGGTCACGCCGCGATTGTGCGGACGCTTGCCACGCCAAACCGTACGACCAGCCTTGCCGTCGTTGATGTTGCCATGGTCCGGATTGGACACGGCACCGACGGTGGCCATGCACGAGCCGTGCACGACACGCTGCTCGCCCGAGTTCAGGCGCAGGATCGCCATGCCCTGGTCGCGGCCGACCAGCTGGCCGTAGCCACCTGCCGAACGGGCAACCTGGGCGCCCTTGCCCGGCTTCAGCTCGATGTTGTGGACGATGGTGCCGACCGGCATCGAGGCCAACGGCATCGCATTGCCCGGCTTCACGTCGACGGCTTCACCGGAAACGATCTTGTCGCCGGGGGCCAGACGCTGCGGAGCGATGATGTAGGACAGCTCGCCATCGTCGTACTTGATCAGCGCGATGAAGGCGGTGCGGTTCGGATCGTATTCGATGCGCTCGACCGTGCCGACAATGTCGAACTTGCGGCGCTTGAAGTCGATGATGCGGTACGAACGCTTGTGGCCACCACCGATGAAGCGGGCGGTGATGCGACCGTAGTTGTTGCGGCCGCCCGACTTGGTCAGGCCCTCGGTCAGACCCTTGACGGGCTTGCCCTTGTAGAGGCCCGAGCGGTCGACGATGACCAGCTGGCGGGTGCTCGGCGTTACCGGGTTGAATTTTTTCAGTGCCATTGTTCTGTCCTCGCGGCCTTGCTCAGAGACCCGTCGCGACGTCGATCGACTGGCCGTCGGCCAGCGTCACAATCGCCTTCTTGACGTCGCTCTGGCGGCCGATCGTGCCGCGGAAGCGCTTGATCTTGCCCTTGCGGACAAGCGTGTTCACGGCCATCACCTTGACGCCGAACAGCGCTTCGACGGCGGCCTTGATTTCCGGCTTCGACGCCTTCTTGGCGACGTTGAAGACGACCTGGTTCTGCTCGGAGGCCATGGTCGACTTTTCGGTGATCGCCGGCGAGACGATCACGTCGTAATGACGAAGGTCGGTCATTTAAAGCGCTCCTCGAGAGCCTCGACGGCGGCCTTCGAAAGGACCAGCGTGCCGCGGCGCAGAATGTCGTAGACGTTGATGCCCTGGATGGGCAGCACGTCGATGTTGGGGATGTTCGTCGCCGCCAGCTTGAAGTTCTTGTCAAGCTCGGCACCGCCGATCACCAAAGCGTTGGTCAGGCCCAGCGTCGCGAAATTCGCGATCAGCGCCTTGGTCTTGGCCTCGGTCAGCTTCAGCTCGTCGATGATGATGATCGACGCGCTCTTGGCCTTGGCCGAGAGAGCATGCTTGAGGCCAAGCGCGCGAACCTTCTTCGGCAGTTCGTGCTCATGGCTGCGAACGACCGGGCCGTGGGCCTTGCCGCCGCCGCGGAACTGCGGAGCGCGTGCCGAATGGTGACGGGCGCGGCCCGTACCCTTCTGCTTGTACATCTTGGCGCCGGTGCGCGCGATCTCCGCGCGGCCCTTGGCCTTGTGCGTGCCCTGCTGCTTCTTGGCGAGCTGCCAGCGCACGACGCGCTGCAGGATGTCCTCGCGCGGATCAAGGCCGAAAATCTCCTCGGAGAGTTCCACCTTGCCGGCGTCCTTGCCGCCAAGCGTTGTGATCTTGAGATCCATTATTCCGCTCCCTCTGTGGCCGGAGCCTCGTTCTTAGCAACGGCGCGGATCGCGGCAGGCTTCGGCGCATTGGCCGGCAGTGCCACCTTGGCCGCATCGCGGACCAGGATCCAGGCGCCCTTCGATCCAGGAACCGCACCGCGGATCAGGATCAGGCCGCGGTCGGCGTCGGTCGAAACGATCTCGACATTCTGCGTGGTGACGCGGGTGTCGCCCATGTGGCCAGCCATATGCTTGCCCTTGAACACCTTGCCCGGGTCCTGGCGCTGACCGGTCGAACCGTGCGTACGGTGCGAGACCGAGTTACCGTGCGTCGCGCGGCCACCGCCCATGTGGTGGCGCTTGATGACGCCCTGAAAACCCTTGCCGATCGTCGTGCCCGTCACATCGACCTTCTGGCCGGGGACGAAATGCTCGACGGTGATCTCGGCGCCGACATCGATCATGTTGTCAGCAGAGACGCGGAACTCGGCGACCTTCGCCTTCGGCTCGACGGAAGCGGTCGCGAAATGGCCGCGCATCGCCTTCGACGTGTTCTTCACCTTGGCAAGGCCAACGCCGAGCTGAACGGCGGTGTAGCCATTCTTCTCCTGCGTGCGCTGCGCCACGACCTGACAGTTCTCCATCTGGAGAACGGTGACGGGAACATGTTCCCCGGCATCGTTGTAGATGCGGGTCATTCCCACCTTCTTTGCAATCACACCTGAACGCATCGGTTCAATTCCTTTAGAGTTCCGGGCCAGGGGCACCGCCCCTTACCGCGCTCTCATTCCCTTAGAGCTTGATCTCGACGTCCACACCGGCGGCCAGATCGAGCTTCATCAAAGCATCGACTGTCTGCGGGGTCGGATCGACGATGTCGAGCAGACGCTTGTGCGTGCGCATCTCGAACTGCTCGCGGCTCTTCTTGTCGACGTGAGGCGACCGGTTGACCGTGAACTTTTCGATCCGCGTCGGCAGCGGAATGGGGCCGCGGACGTTGGCACCGGTGCGCTTGGCCGTCGACACGATTTCCTTCGTCGAGGCGTCGAGCACGCGGTGATCAAACGCCTTCAGGCGGATGCGGATATTCTGTCCGTTCATGCGTCACTTCCTTGTTCTGGCGCGGCGCGGGCAACTCCTGCGCCCGCGACAGATCGGTTTAAGTCCAAATTACTCTTTGATGGTGACGACGATGCCGGCACCGACGGTGCGGCCGCCTTCACGGATAGCGAAGCGCAGCTTCTCTTCCATGGCGATCGGCACGATCAGCTCGACATCGACCGTGATGTTGTCGCCCGGCATCACCATCTCGGTGCCTTCCGGCAGCGACACGATACCGGTCACGTCCGTCGTGCGGAAATAGAACTGCGGACGGTAGTTGGTGAAGAACGGCGTGTGACGGCCACCTTCGTCCTTGGTCAGGATGTAGGCTTCGGCCACGAACTTCTTGTGCGGCTTCACCGTGCCCGGCTTGGCCAGGAACGGCTTGTCGAGCGGACGAACCGGCGTCGGGATGTAGGCGTCGACCGCAGCCATCAGCTCGCGGATCGCGTCCTCGCCGATCTTCTTGTCGGAATCTTCCAGAGCAGCCAGCGCCGAACCCTTGACGATCGGAATGTCGTCGCCGGGGAACTCGTTCTTGGTCAAAAGCTCGCGAACCTCGAGCTCGACCAGTTCGAGCAGCTCGGCGTCGTCGACCTGGTCGACCTTGTTCAAAAACACCACGATCGACGGCACGCCAACCTGACGGGCAAGCAGGATGTGCTCGCGGGTCTGCGGCATCGGGCCGTCGGCAGCCGACACAACCAGGATCGCGCCGTCCATCTGCGCCGCACCGGTGATCATGTTCTTCACATAGTCGGCGTGGCCGGGGCAGTCGACGTGAGCGTAGTGGCGGTTGGCCGTCTCGTATTCGACATGCGCCGTCGAGATCGTGATGCCGCGCGCCTTCTCCTCAGGGGCCGCGTCGATCTGGTCATAGCGCTTGTATTCGCCAAAATACTTCGTGATCGCCGCCGTCAGCGACGTCTTGCCATGGTCAACGTGACCAATCGTGCCGATGTTCACATGAGGCTTGTTACGCTCGAATTTACCTTTTGCCATAGCCGCCACGGCGCTGTTTTGCCTGCCCATCCGTGTCTGATTCACCGCCAGGTCATGGCCCATTGCGGTCGTCATTGAGGTCTGATTTCCTCGCCGGATGCATTTCGTTCCGACCGCCATCCGCGGCCCCCTGTTCATGATCGTCTCGACCGGATCGTATCTCGTAAACGATACGATGATGAAACTCGCGACGTCGGGCCTGCCGTCCTACGAAGTGCTGTTTCTGCGCGGTGCGGCGGCAACGCTCTGGGGTTTCCCGCTGTTGTTCGCGCTGGGCTACGGCAAGCAGATTCCGCTGATCTTCGACAGGCACGTGCTGCACAGGAACCTGCTCGAGCTGGCGGCGATCCTCTGCTACGTGGTGGCGCTCGCCAACATGCAGATCGCGGATTCGACAGCACTCGGTCAGATCACGCCGCTGTTGATGCTGGTCGGCTCCTCGATCCTGTTCGGCGAGCGGATCGGCGGCCAGAGGATGGCGCTGATCGGGCTCGGCTTCATCGGCGCGCTGATGGTGGCGCAACCGACCATGCAAGGCATTTCGGTGTACGCCTTGCTGGCGCTCGGCAACGCGACGCTGTCGGCGGCACGCGACCTTGCCGGCAGGCGGGTTACGGCAGAGGTGCCGGGGATGATCGTGGCGATCTCCGCCGTCGTGGTGGTGCTGATCGGTGCCGGAGCCGCGCATCTGGTTTCCGAACGCTGGGTTATGCCGGAGGCGCGCCATCTGCTGCTGATGGCAGGCGCCGGATTTTTCCTGATCTTCGGCCACTTCTTCATCTTCATGGCCTATCGCGTCGGGCCGACCAGTGCGGTGGCGCCGTTCTACTATTGCTTCACCGTCTGGGCGGTCATTTCGGGCCTGTTGGTGTTCGGGCAATTCCCCAATGCGCTGGCGGTCTGCGGCATCCTGCTGGTGGTGGGCAGCGGACTTGCCATCGTCTCGCTGGACCAGCGCAAGCGCCGACTGACCGTCGTCGCCTAGCAGCGCCCAAGCAGGCCAGGCGGGCGATCACCCGCGTCTCTCCGCGCGCTGTTGCCGAGCCGAAAAAGATCGTCTAATCGGCGAAGACCGTCCAATCCAGGACGCCATGATCAATCAGCCAAGGGAGTTTCCCCATGACGGATTTTGACCAGAACAAGAACTCCGACGCCGAGCACAAGGCCGCCATCCGCAAGTCAATCATCGGCTGGACGGTGTTCATCGCGGGAACGCTGATCTTTTTCGCCGCAGCCGACGCAGTGCTGATGCCATAGGCAGATATCGCGTACCGGCCCGAAGCTGGTCCTCGGCAGAAATTCGTATTTCAGACGATCCGGCCGGCACCTGGGCGGTTCATCGTTTCACGGAAACGCAGAACCTCTTTGTCTTACGCCCGTCTTCCGCTGAACTGGTGGTAGGCCCACAGCACGACCACCGCGCCGATCACGGCGACGATCAGGCTGTAGATGTTGAGGCCGGTGACGCCCGACGCGCCGAAGGCGCTGAAGATCAGGCCGCCGACAATGGCGCCGACGATGCCGAGCACGATGTCCATCAAAATGCCCTGGCCGCTCTTGTTGACGATCTTGCTGCCCAAGAAGCCGGCGATGACGCCGAGTATGATCCAGCTGATGATTGACATTTTTTCCTCTCCATCCACCCGCCAGCCGAACATTTTCATAGGATTGTCAAAAGCTCAAGCCAGCTTGAAATTCCGCCCGCATGCCCCATTGTTGAGGTGGGGTTGGGCTGGTCGTTATGGAGGATCCACTATGGGACTTTTTGACAACGCCGTTCCCGGCGGCAACATCACCAAACCGCTGATGATCGCGCTCGGCGCGCTGCTGGTCGGAAAAATGCTTAGCGGCAGAAGTGCTGAACAACCGGACCAGACCGAGACCCCGGCCCCGACCGGACCCGCTTCCACCGGTACGACCTCCGCCGACGGCGGCCTGCTCGGCGGATTGGGCGGCCTGCTCGACAAGCTCAGGGATGCCGGCCACGGCAATGTCGCCGACTCGTGGGTCGGCACCGGGCAGAACCAGTCGATCAACGCCAATGATCTCGGCGCCGCACTCGGGCCGCAGGTCATTCACGAGATCGCGCAACGGACGGGGATGGACGAGCAGGAACTGCTCAAGCAGCTGTCCACGGCCCTGCCCGGCGTCATCGACAAGCTGACGCCGAACGGCCAGGTGCCGCAGCAGCACCAGGTTGCGTCCGCGTTCAACAGCTAGCGCCACGCAGACGTCTGCACAGGGGAGCGCCGCGCGGTGTTTCGACCTGGAGATCGTGTGGACGCAAGTCTGGTCACCCTGAAAGACCGACTTTTGACCCGGAGCAGACTCTCGCAGGCGAAGATGCGCATGTCGCTTTGCGCCGCATCTCGGGCACTACGACGGTCCCGTCCATTCACCAAAATCGGACATCGATGGGGCAGAGGCAACAGACAGCTTTGCGCCAAGTCCGGTCGTTCGTGGCGCAATCCCAAGCGGACATTTCATTTTTCCGGGCAACGTCAAACTGCCACAATGCGGAGCACTGTCGTCCCGAACTTGTACGCTATCCTCGCGCGTGATATCGATACTGATGCGTGGACTGCTGATACTTGTCGTATTGGCGCTTGCCGCGACCAATGCAGCGGCGGGCGACTTGTTGTTCGACGCCATAGCTGCCGGCGACAAAGTGGGTGTCGAGCAAGCTCTCGCGAGTGGTGCCGGCGTTGACACCCGGGCGCGCGACCAAGCAACCCTTCTCATAGCTGCAGCGCTCGACAACCAGCCGGACATCGCCGAATTCCTGCTGGGCAAGGGTGCCGACGTCATGGCGCGTAACTCGGGCGGCTTCACCCCGCTTCATGCGGCGGCCTTCTCGGGCAGCCTGCCGATCGCCAAGCTGTTGCTGGAAAAAGGAGCTGTGCTCGACGATGCCGCCAACAAGGCGGGTGCTACCCCGTTGTTGGTGGCCGGCGAGGAAAACCACGTTGAACTGGCCGAATTCCTTATTGCGAAAGGTGCCGATGTGAACCATCCCGAGGGCCATGGCTACATGCCGACTACGCGCGCATTCTGGAAGGGCAACACGGATATCATACGACTGTTCAAACGCCATGGTGCTACCTGCCAAGCCAAGATCCTTGGCGAGGCGAACGCGGCGAAGTGCGCCGAAATCCACGATTAACGGAGGATGCAGATGAGCACGATGATCAAGTCACGACCGGTTCGGAATATGGGGGCGGCTGCCCTGGTCGCGATAGCTGCGGTCGCCGGCGCGGGATCGGCCTGTGCGGACGATTCGGTAAACACCGGCTATTTCGGCGGTGTGGCGATCATGGGCTACGACACGGTCGCTTACTTCACTGACGGCAAGGCCGTGAAGGGCTCCGAAGAGTTCAGTTATGACTGGCTGGGGACACCCTGGCATTTCGCCAGCAAGAAACACCTGGAAATGTTCATGAGCGAACCGGTCAAGTACGCTCCTCAATATGGCGGCTACTGTGCTGCCGAAGTCGTGGGCGGAGGGGTCACGATCAACGTCGATCCGGAAGCATTCAAGATTATCGACGGTAAGCTCTACCTGATCTACGACGTCAGCAATGCGGACCATTTCGCCGCGCATGCAGCTGAAAACATACCGAAAGCCGATGCCAACTGGCCGAAGGTCGCGGCCAATTTGGAGCTCGACAAATATCACTGAGACGCGCGCATCTACTTAACCACCGCGAAGTGGAATACCTTGCTTGAGTTGACGAAGGAATAGCCGCCGCCGCTATCGTCGCGGCGTCTGTAGACAGGTCCGCAATCGGGGCGCCCGAACATATTCTCGCTCAGCTCGCACAAGAGGTCGCCATCGACGTAGACGGTCTCGGTGACCAGCCGCGTCGTCGAGCGGAAAGCCGCCTTGCCGTCGCTCCCGATCTGAAGGAAGGCTGGTTGGAGACCGGGTTCGATCTGGCCCTGCAGCGTATGGCCCAGCACCAGCGAGGCGATCTCCCCGCCCTTCAAGCGGTTGTGCTCGTCGCCGGCGAAGCCGAACGGCCATTCGGGCAAGCCCGCCTGCTGCAACGCGTCGATGATGAGAGCCAAATCCTGCCGGTTACGGTATTGGGTACCGCTGAGTCGGTATGCGGACAATGAATCGAACCCCGGTGTCGACATGGAACCTAGTCCCTCGGCGACCGCTGCCCTCGCATCCTGCAGGCGGCCGGCGCGGGCGTAAGCGGCAGCGAGGGTAATTCTGAAATCTCCGACTGACGGCGCATCGTCGCGCGTGCGTTCGAGCGCCTCGATCGCCTTGTCGTTGCTACCTTGAATGAGAAAGACCAGACCGGCAATTTGCCGGTTGATGGGTGAAAGGTTGGGATCGAGCCTGAGCGCCGTCTCGACCGCGGTGGCTGCGTCGGCATGATTGCCGGCGAACAGTTGCACGTATCCTAGAGCTATTTGCGTCTCCGCATCGCCGGGGCCGAGTGCGACGGCTCGCTCGGCCGAAGCGATAGCTTCCTCGTAGCGGCGATCCACGACCTGCATGATGCCAAGAATCGCATAAGGCGACGAAAGGTCCGGGTCGAGTTGCAGCGCACGGCTTGCCTTCTCATAGGCGCGCTTGCGCGCGGGCGCGCTCTGCATGATGTCGTTGAACGATTCGCGCCAGATATAGACTGTCGTGCTTGCATCCGCCGTGAAGGCTTCGGCAAAAGCGGGGTCGAGCTCCTCCGCCTTGTCGTAGAGCGTGAGTGCCTCCCGCAGTCCTTCGCGCCGGCCGGTCCGTGCTGTCTGCTCGGCCCGAAGGTAGAAGTCGTAGGCTTCGAGGTTTTCGGTCGGCGGGCGCGCCATGCGCTCGCTCTCCGCTGCCGAAGGTTGCATGCCAAGCGCCTTGGCGATCTCCTGGCTCATCTCGTCCTGGACGGCAAACACGCCGGCCATGCCACGGTCGAACCGGTTGGCCCACAGATTGTCGCCCGTTGCCGTATCGATGAGCTGGGCATTGAGGCGGATTTGCTCGCCGGTGCGGCGGACGCTCCCCTCGACGACGAAGCGCACGCCAAGGTCGCGCGCGACGTCCGCCAGCGCTGCAGGCTTGTCCTTGTAGGCGAACACAGAGTTGCGCGCGATGACGTCCAGACCGGAAAGCTTGGTGAGGTCGGTGATCAGATCTTCGGTGATGCCGTCAGCGAAATAGTCCTGGCCTGGATCGCCGCCGAGGTTTGCAAACGGCAGCACGGCAACCGATGGCCGCGATGGCACCGAGAACTTCTGCCACGCAAAAATGCCGGCAATCGCGGCAATCGCCAGGACGGCGGCGGCTGCCAGGATCATGACGCGCGGACCCGGCCGGTGGGGCGCGGCCGTGACCTTTCCCGATGCCGCGGGATCGAGCAAGAGTCGATACGCGCGAACCGGATCGGCGATATTCTTGAGGCGCTGCTCTCCCAGACTGGCAAAGCCGACGTCCACCTTGTGCACCGCGTGGTCGAACGCCGTGCCCGAGATGCAAATACCCCCGGGCTCCGCCATTGCCTCCAGACGCGCGGCAATGTTCACGCCATCGCCATAGATGTCATCGCCCTCGACGATGACGTCGCCGAGATTGACGCCGATGCGAAACCGGATCTGCCGGGCATCAGTGGTGCCCCGATCGCGTTCCGCCATTCGGCGCTGGATCACGGCAGCGCACTGGACGGCATCGACGACGCTGGCGAACTCGACGAGCGCGCCGTCGCCCATGAGCTTGATAATGCGGCCGTGGAATTCCTTGATTGCGGGGTCGACCAGTTCGCGACGGCAACCCTTCAATCGTTCGAGCGTGCCTACCTCGTCCTCGCCCATGAGGCGGCTGTAGCCAACCACATCGGCAGCAAGTATCGCGGTAAGCCTTCGCTCCATACCTGCCTGCGCCCTCCCCGGTCGATCAAGCGGCTTCGCTGCAGCCTATTCTAGTCCCGCGTCGGACGCGAGCGCGCGCGACCGCTATCCCGAGGATGTCGGGGTTACTCAGTATGCGCAACGCTCCGATCCTTCCAACCGCGAGTTCTGAACGGAATGCTCTTCGACAAGATGTCCGCTTAGGTCAACAGCGCCGACTTGGCTGAATGTCCGCTTTGGAGGCCGAAATGCGGTGGGAATGACCAGATCGGGTCAGCTCACGACATCAGACCTTGAAGGTACAACGTCCGCCATTGCTCTTCCCCACACAACAAGCGGACCTACTGCTTCTGGCCCAATGCGGTCATCTGAGAACTAGAGGCGGATGGCCGCTTCTGTTTGCTCGGTCTGGCAGATGAGCCGAAAGGCGGCTTTCCACCTATTTCGCGCACGTCCTTTCAGTGCCGCTCTCTGTCGAGGGTAAGCTTAGCAAGCTGAATATCTGCAGTGGACTTTTAGGAATACCGGCGCAGTACTGACAGGCGCAGTGACACGGCACAATCGATTTCAGAGAAAATTCTTATGGATATCAAATAGTTATATGGAGCGGGTAGCGGGAATCGAACCCGCATATTCAGCTTGGAAGGCTGCTGCTCTACCACTGAGCTATACCCGCGCCTTGCACTGAAGTACCGGATTCCCCCGAAAAGCGCCATGCACTTTTCGGTCCGATGCTTTCGCGTTTCAGGGCTTCCGGGCCGGCAGTGGTGGAGAGGGTTGGATTCGAACCAACGTAGGCTAAGCCAACGGATTTACAGTCCGTCCCCTTTAACCACTCGGGCACCTCTCCAGTCTGCCGCCGGAGCCATGCAACGAGGCATTCACGCCAATCCGGACCCGAGTTAAGTCTTCTCCGAAACCAGCGAAGCGCCTTATGGCGGCAAGGCCATTGGGTGTCAACCGCGCAACCGGCGTTTTTCGATGTTGTTCGCCGGCTGCGGCGACGAGCCATATCCTTGACCTGAGGAGACGGCTATAGAAGCCGGCCATGAGCGACAAAACCAACACCCCGAAAGACACACACTACGCCAAGTTGCGGCGCGCCTATCGCGACGAGAAGAGCGGCGGCGCACCGGCGTTCAGGCCCCGGCAGCCGGTTCCACCGGGCGAACATGCCGCGGACGGCCTGGTGCGGCTCTACGGCCTGCACACGGTGCGCGCGGCGCTCGACAATCCGCGCCGCAAGGTCAGAAAGATGCTGGTCACGCGCAATGCGGCCGAACGCCTGGAAATCGCCGATATCGCCGCCCTGCCCTTCAAGGCGGAGCTGGTCGAACCAAGGGACATCGACAAGATCACCGGCTCGGATGCCGTGCATCAGGGCGTGCTGATCGAGGCCGAACCGCTGAAGCCGAAGCGGCTTGATGCACTTGGCGATGCAAGGCTGGTGCTGGTGCTCGACCAGGTCACCGATCCGCACAATGTCGGCGCCATCTTGCGCTCGGCGGTCGCCTTCGGCGCCGGCGCGCTGATCACCACGGCCCGCCACAGCCCACAGGAATCGGGCGTGCTGGCGAAATCGGCCTCCGGCGCGCTGGAGCATATCGACCAGATCGAGGTGAAGAACCTCGCCGACGCGCTCGGCCAGTTGCACGAGGCCGGGTTCCAGACCATCGGGCTCGATTCGGACGGGCCGGCGGAACTCGAAACGAGTTTTGCCGGTGACAGAATAGCGCTGGTGCTCGGCGCCGAGGGCAAGGGCCTGCGCCAGAAGACGCGCGAGACCGTGACGACGCTGGCACGGCTCGACATGCCCGGCGCCATCCGTTCGCTCAATGTGTCGAACGCCGCTGCGATCAGCCTCTATGCGGCGCGGGCATTTTTGAAGCGCGGCTGAGCCTCACGCCAGATATCTCGAAATGCGAAACGGGCTCCAGCGACAGACGCAGGAGCCCGTTCTTCGATAGGCACGAGTTGGCGACTTGGGAACGTGGCGCCACCCTCTCCTGACCTATGCCGCTTTGCCTTTGGCGTCGGCTGCGTTGCCGCCGACCTCGAAACTGGCCATGCGCTCCAGCGCCCTGACCAGAGCCGAGTGATCCTCCCTGGCTCCGCCATTGGCGGCGCAGGAGTTGAACAGCTGCTGCGTGGTGGAAGTGTTGGGCAGCGACACGCCGAGTGCTTTTGCCCCTTCCAGCGCCAGGTTGAGGTCCTTCTGGTGCAGTTCGATGCGGAAGCCCGGCGCGAAGGTGCGCTTGACCATGCGCTCGCCATGCACTTCGAGAATGCGCGAGGCCGCCAGCCCGCCCATCAGCGCTTGCCTGACCTTGGCCGGGTCGGCACCGGCTTTCGATGCAAAAACAAGCGCTTCGGCGACAGCTTCAATGGTCAGCGCGACGACGATCTGGTTGGCCACCTTGGTGGTCTGGCCGACGCCGTTCGGCCCGACCAGGGTGATGTTCTTGCCCATCTTCTCGAACACGGGCCTGGCGCGCTCGAACGCCTTTTCCTCGCCGCCGACCATGATGGTCAGCGACGCCGCCTTGGCGCCGACTTCGCCGCCCGAAACCGGCGCATCGAGATAGTCACAGCCCAACTCATTGATCTTTTTCGCAAACACCTTGGTTTCGATCGGCGAGATCGAGCTCATGTCGACCACCAGCTTGCCCTTGGTCAGGCCGGATGCGACGCCGTTGTCGCCGAACAGCACATCGGCAACCTGTGGTGTATCGGGCACCATCAGGATGATGATATCGACCGCCTTGGCCACCGCGGCATGGCCGGAGACTGACTTCAGTCCCTTGGCGACGAGGTCAGCCGGCGGCTTCGAGCGATGGTCGCTGGCGATGACCGTATAGCCAGCATCCAGCAGATGCCCCGCCATCGGCGCGCCCATGATGCCGAGGCCGATGAAACCGATGGTTTCCATTGTTCTTCTCCGAAAGTGTTGTCCGAACTCATCGAAGGCTGGCGCTGCCCCTCATCCGCCTGCCGGCACCTTCTCCCCGTATAGTGACGGGGAGAAGGAAGTGCTCCAGCGCTGGCGACCCGTCTCCCCGTCCCTATAAGGGGAGAGGGCAAGGGTGAGGGGCGGCGCAAGCGTTGCACAATATCTGGCGCTCAAGCCGCCGCGCTTCCCTGCCCGGCCAGTTCCCTGAACCAATCCAGCCCAGCCTCCGTACCGGCCTTCGGCTTGTATTCCGCGCCGACCCAGCCGGAATAGCCGATGCGGTCGATATGCTCGTAGAGGAAGGGATAGTTGATCTCGCCCGTCCCCGGCTCGTGACGACCGGGATTGTCCGCAAGCTGGATATGCGCGATGCGGCCGAGGTTTGCCTCGATGGTACGGGCGAGATCCCCCTCCATGATCTGCATGTGATAGATGTCATATTGCAGGAACAGGTTCTTCGAACCGATACGGTCGATCAGCGCCAGCGCCTGGTCGGAGTAGTTGAGGAAGAAGCCGGGGATATCGCGGGTGTTGATCGGCTCGATCAGCAGCCGGATGCCGGCCTGCTCCAGCTTTTCCGCCGCAAAGGCGAGGTTTTCGGCAAAGACATCCTCCAGCACCTTGCGGTCGGCGCCCGCGGGCGCGATGCCGGCAAGGCAATTGACCTGCTGGCAGCCGAGCGCCTGCGCATAGGTGATCGCCTTGGCGATGCCCTGGCGGAATTCCGGCACGCGATCCGGCAGCACGGCAATGCCGCGCTCGCCCTTGCCCCAGTCGCCCAGCGGCAGATTGAACAGCACCTGTGTCAGGCCGTTTTTCTTAAGCCGGGCGGCGACCACCTCGGGGGCGTGATCGTAGGGGCCGATATATTCGACGCCCTTGAAGCCCGCGCGGGCAGCTGCGTCAAAACGGTCGAGGAACTCATGCTCGCCAAAGAGCATGGAAAGATTGGCTGAGAAACGCGGCATTTCTTTTTCTCCTTTTCCGCTGATCTAATCCAGCATCACGATCGCCGTCGGGGCGTCTTCCTGATGTTCGGCAAGGTCCTCGAATTCGGTGATCTTGTCGATTTCGGTGCCCATGGAGATGTTGGTGACACGCTCGAGGATGAATTCGAGCACGACCGGAACCTGGTGCTCCTTCATCAGCCGCTGCGCTTCCTTGAAAGCGGCGGCGAATTCCTCGGGCTTGCGTACCCTGACCGCCTTGCAGCCCATCGCCTCGGCAACGGCAACATGGTCGACGCCATAGCCGGCCTCGGGATCGCCCGAGCGGTTGATGTTCTCGAAGGCGAGATTGACCTCGAAATCCATCGAAAAGCCGCGCTGAGCCTGGCGGATCAACCCGAGATAGGCGTTGTTCACGACGACATGAAGATAGGGCAGCTTGTGTTGTGCACCGACCGCCAGTTCCTCGATCATGAACTGGAAATCATAGTCGCCCGACAGCGCCACGATGGTGCGGTCGGGATCGGCGGCGCGAACGCCAAGGGCTGCCGGCAAGGTCCAGCCGAGCGGGCCGGCCTGGCCGCAATTGATCCAGTTGCGCGGCTTGTAGACATGCAGGAACTGCGCGCCGGCGATCTGCGACAGGCCGATCGTGGTGATATAGGTGACATCGCGACCGAACGCCTTGTTCATCTCCTCGTAGACACGCTGCGGCTTCAGCGGCACCTGGTCGAAATGCGTCTTGCGCTTCATGGTCTTCTTGCGGCCCTGGCATTCCTTCGCCCAACCGGACCAGTCGCGCAGCTTGCCAGCCGTCTTCCACTCGGTGGCGACGTCGAGCAGTACCTTCAGTGCCGCGCCCGCATCCGAGACGACGCCAAGGTCCGGCGCGAAGACACGGCCGATCTGCGTCGGCTCGATGTCGACATGGATGAACTTCTTGCCCTTGGTGTAGACGTCGACCGACCCGGTGTGGCGGTTGGCCCAGCGGTTGCCGATGCCGAAGACGAAATCGGCCTCCAGCATCGTCGCATTGCCGTAGCGGTGCGACGTCTGCAGTCCGCACATGCCGGCCATCAGCCGGTGGTCGTCGGGGATGGCGCCCCAACCCATCAGGGTCGGGATGACCGGCACGCCGGAAATCTCGGCGAATTCGATGAGCAGATCCGATGCATCGGCGTTGATGATGCCGCCGCCAGCGACGATCAGCGGCTTTTCGGCCGCGTTGAGCATCGCCAGCGCCTTTTCAGCCTGCGCGCGCGTCATCGCCGGCTTGAACGGCGTCAACGGCTCATAGGCATCGATGTCGAACTCGATCTCGGCCAGTTGCACATCGACCGGCAGGTCGATCAGCACCGGGCCCGGCCGCGACGAGCGCATCAGGTGGAACGCCTTCTGCAGCGTCATCGGCACCAGATAGGGCTCCATGACGGTGACCGCCCATTTGGCGACCGGCGCGGCGATGGCAGCGATGTCGACGGCCTGGAAGTCCTCCTTGTTCAGCCGCGCACGCGGCGCCTGGCCGGTGATGCACAGGATCGGAATGGAATCCGCCGCGGCCGAATAGAGCCCGGTGATCATATCGGTGCCGGCCGGACCCGAGGTGCCGATGCACAGGCCAATATTGCCAGCCTTGGCGCGGGTAAAACCTTCCGCCATGTGCGAGGCGCCCTCGACGTGACGGGCAAGGACATGGCGAATGGTGCCCCTCGCCTTCAGTGCCGAATAGAACGGATTGATCGCCGCGCCCGGCACGCCGAAAGCGCAGGAAATGCCTTCCTTTTCGAGAACGAGAACCGCAGCATCGACAGCGCGCATCCTGGCCATTTTCCGGCCCTCCACAGGGGTTTGTCATTGTTGGATGGCTGAGAATGCCATCAAGCCAGCCATTTTTCAATTTTTTCAGAATATTTTTTCATTTGTAAGAAACGGCGATTAGCCAATGAATTTGAACGGCTTTTCGTTTTCCACCGATTTCATGCCCCCACACAATGAAAAACTTTTTCATTGCCTCTCGCGCCAAATTGCAGACAATGCGGCCATGGAAACCACCGAGAAACGCCAGCGCGGTCGGCCGCGCGCCTTCAACGGGCCATCCGAGCCGACTTCGGTGCAGTCGCTCGACCGCGCGCTGCGCATCCTGGCCATTGTCGCCGAAGGCAGCGGCCTGTCGCTAAGCGAGATATCAGCGCAAAGCGGCCTTGCGGCCTCGACCGCCTACCGCATGCTGACGACGCTCGAAAACCACGGCATGGTCGAATTCGACACCAGCGACCAGCTGTGGTCGATCGGCGTCGAGACCTACCGCATGGGTGCGGCGTTCCTGCGCCGCCGCAAGCTGGTCGACCGCGCCCGTATCGTCATGCAGGAGTTGATGGAGAGGACCGGCGAGACCGCCAATCTCGGCGTCGCCGAGGACGATTGCGTGGTCTTTGTCAGCCAGGTCGAGACGCATCAGGCGATCCGCGCCTTCTTCCGGCCGGGCACGCGCAGCCCGTTCCATGCGTCCGGCATCGGCAAAGCGGTGCTGGCGCATCTCGAACCGGAGCGTGTCGGCACCATCCTGCGCAAGGCCGGGCTGCAGCGCTTCACCGACAGGACGCTTTCCGACATTTCCGCCCTTGCCCACGACCTGGCAACGATCAAACGGCGTGGCTGGTCGGTGGACGATGAGGAGCGGCACCCCGGTATGCGTTGCGTGGCAGCCGCCATCTTCAATGAATTCGGCGAGCCGATCGGTGGTGTCTCGGTGTCGGGGCCGACCGTGCGGGTGACGCCGGAACGGCTGGCCGAGATCGGCCCTTTGGTGCGCGATGCCGCGGCCGAGGTGACCAGGATGATCGGCGGCGCTCTCTCAGCCTGATGCGGCGCGGGGAGACTCACCGCCGCGAGTAGGCCAATCGGGCAAAGAACAGGCAAGCAAGCAGACAGCCGATGGCGAACATGCCCCACACCAGCCCGGCCTGTTCAAGAAAAACCTCGCTGCTTTCGGAATTGGAGCACCAGCCAAGTTCGTTGAAGCAATCCCGCCACAACCAGTAGCGGTCATGCCAGGCCGGCGCGAACAGCAGACCACCGGCTCCCGTGGCGATGGCGAGAACGGCCCAAATTGCTTTCCTCATAGGATCGTTGTCCCGCCGCAATATCTCGAAATCATGGCCTCGGTACCCGGCCGGGATCCCATCCCCTCCCCCGAACATCTTGCGAACGGCAAAAAGAGGGGCGGCGGGGGCGCCCCTCCTGCAGTTGTTTGAGACGCCACCTCCTCTCAGAGACGGCAGTAGTGGCGGTAGCCGTCGTAGCCGACATAGGTGTCTGAGTCCGGATCGTAGCTCGCGTAGCGGTCGAAGCAGCGGCGGACGTGCCACGAGCCGCCGTCTTCGTCGACATAGACGGTGCGGGGCTGCTGGGCGAGCAGGGTGCCCAGGACAAAGCCGCCAACGCCGGCGGCGATGCCGATGCCGAGGTCGTGGTGATGATGCGAATGCGCGGCCGAGGGCTGGACGGTGCCGACCAGCATGGTGGCAGCGACGGTGGTGGCGATGAGGCCGGAAACGAGTGTGCGCGTGAACATGATGATCTCCTTGCTTCGTTGAACGAGGCGATCCATCCGCCTCTTGATCATCTGTCGTTGCGGCAAGGAAAAAGGTTCGAAACTTTCTTCGATTTTCCTGGAACCGCAGAAATCAAACAGTGTGGAGGCCTGCCGGCGCGATGCCAGCACGTATCGACGGAAGTCTGGACCTTGGTGTCGAGGCCGGGAGCTCAGCGACCTGGCACAAGACGCAAAAAGGGCGGCCGAAGCCGCCCTTTGGGGAATTGGGTCCTTCCATCAAAGGAAAATGATCACCCGGCCATGGTGGTGATGATGATGATGGTTGTGGTGCCACCACCAATGCTCGAAATGCCTGTAGTGATGGTGGTGATGCATGCCATGAGCTGACGACGCGCCGACAGTGCCGGCGAGCGCGCCGGTGGCGACGAAAATGGCAACGAGGCCTGACGTAAGAGTGCGCTTGAACATGATGATCTCCTGGATCCTTGATCGAGGCGACCCATTCGCCTCTGACCATCAGTCGGCGCGGTGCGGCAAATGGTTCGAAAGGCTTCGGAGATTTTTCGGCGGCGCCGGAAGACGAGTGAATAGCGAATAGGGAGTAGCGAGTAGCGAAAGAGCCGCACTCGCCACCTGGACTATTCGCTATTCCCTATTCGCTTACCGCTCACCCCATGCCGGTGACATGGCGAAGCCAGAAGGCGAGTGCGATGAAGCCGATGATGGTCCGGAAGATGAGTGAATAGCGAATAGGGAGTAGCGAGTAGCGAAAGAGCCGCGCTCGCCACCTGGACTATTCGCTATTCCCTATTCCCTATTCCCTATTCCCTATTCCCTATTCGCTACTCCCTACCGCTCACCCCATGCCGGTGACGTGGCGAAGCCAGAAGGCGAGTGCGATGAAGCCGATGATGGTGGTGACGCCGGTCCAGTCGACATTGGCCTTCTTCACATCGCTGATGATTTTCACCAGCAGCATCCAGACCACGAAGATGATGGGGAGAATGATGACAAACCTGATCATGCGACACCCCTGCTCGAAGCGATTGCACCTTCCAGATATGTAGGAAGCGATTTGGCGGTTTGCAGGATGCCCTTCCCGGCGGTCCACTCGATGCCGGGTAACCGAAAATGGAGTTTTGTCTTTACTGGCGCAACAAATATGCTAACCGGAGCGCCGTGCCCTTGTAGCTCAGCTGGTAGAGCAGCGGTTTTGTAAACCGAAGGTCGGCGGTTCGATTCCGTCCGGGGGCACCAGTTTCCCGCGGTATGCCAATTAATTCAATGCTTTAGGCATCACCGCTTTGGGCCGCCGTTCTCGCAGCAGCACCTCGATCAAGGCCTGCGCCCCATTGGTGGCCCGACTTGTGGGGTGTAGTCTACGTGCCAATGCGGCCCGCCGGTTGCATCTCCTTCCAGGATGACGTGTGCACCCCAATTTTGCAGCGCGCGCTGCACTTCGGCTTGCTCGTGAGGATTTCCATGTGGAATGGAAATATCGCGGGCGCGGTCATCCAGATGGTTGCTAACCGTAGCCCCGCGTCCGCGGGCGCGGTGTATTATCTGTTCGAACGCCTCGGTGGTTTGCGATCGGGTAGTGCGAGGATGTTGAACGACCCACGCGTCCATCTCGGTAATATGCTGGGCTTGACGATATACCCTCAGGAACTGCGCCCGGTTCGAAAGCCGCCGATCCGCCATCAATTCGGCTTGTCGGCGGACTGTCCGCACTCCGCCGGTAGCATGTATGGCCATGTGGGGAAATTGCCGCTGGAGTTCTCGAATTAGCCCCGCAAGGGTCGTCGGCGGCGAGACACGTTCCCATGTTTCGAGGCTCGGCCGTTGAACACCGTGTCGAATATGGCCGCCGCCAAAATCGGGACGAACCTCAACCGGCGCACGGGTCGACCCGCCATGGAGAAGAGTTCCCGAAATTCTAAGCATTGATGAAATGGCAGCACAGGTTGACTGCTGCTTATGCTAGCATTTTGCGACGGGATCAGCGAGCGGTTTCAGGAATGACCGAGAGCGCGAGCGCTCCAAAATATTCGAATTGCCCCGCTTCTATGCCGCGTTCGCGACCTGGGCGGATGCTTTCACTCTGGTGAACGTGTTGCGCACCCTGACCGATCTGTAGACGTAGGCGACCCATAGTCCGACCAGGACAAACGAGGTTATGGACGTAGCAAGCGCTTCTCCGGTGACCACTTGTCCAACCGGGACGCCGAAAACCGTGGAAACCCAGATCGCGTCCAGGATGAATACCACCGGGATTGCTAGCCATTGGGTGAGGAAGAGCTGCTTGAACCTTAGGCTCCGCCTCAGCATGGCAACGAGCACGACCACTTGAAGCACCAGAAATGCCAGCACCAGCCCAACCTCGCCGTAGACCACCATGGGTCCGTTCGGCACCAGCATAAGCTGGTTGTAACCATCGCTCGAGGAACCCAATGTGGCGAGCGTACGCAATGGAGCCATGGCCTGACCAATCGCGAGAAGCATCAGCCACCCTCCAATTCCGACGAGTTCCGCCGGATTCTGGACGGGCTTGTAGGCAGATCGAACCGCAAAGAAGACAGGCACTCCGATCAACAACAGAAGTATTGCCCAATGCCAGATGGAAAACTGCATTCACCCCTCCCCCAGAAATACCCTCATGGGTTGTAGCAGATTTCAGATTCGACTCAAGGGGGTTGAGCCGCGGCTTGGTCCAAAAATCGATTCTGCTGCCTGCTCCTGACAGTCAGACCGCAATCGCTGCCACGAGAATCCGGTTCTGCCGGCGTATCGCGGCGCGCAATTCCGATATCCTCGCCTCGTCGCGTTTCACGAACTCGATGAACATCATGTTCATGTTGTTGAAGATCAGTTCGCCGAGTGCGGCCCCGTCAATGTCCTGCCGCACCAGGCCGAGCGCCTGCAGGCGGGCGATCAGCGCGCGGATCTGTTCGGTCAGTGAACGGTCGAGCGCGGTGTAGGCCTGGCCGAACGGGCTGTCGGGCAGTTGCGTCGAAATCGCCATTGCCTGCCGCCACATCTCCTTGCTGAGATAGTGCAGCGAGTGTTCGATATAGATGCCGATCAGCGTGTCCAGCGCATCGCCGACATTGGCCGGCGGCTTGGCGACGACACCTTGCCCGGCATTCAGCACCTCGTTGACTTCCAGCGAGACGATGGCGCCGAGGATGTCGCCCTTGTTCTGGTAGTAATTGTAGATCGTGCCAACCGAGACTTCGGCCTGCGCGGCGATCGCCTCGATCTTGGCGCCTTCATAGCCGGCCTCGCGGAAAAGCTCTGCCGCCGCCTCGATAATGCGCCTGTGGCGATCCGCTTTTTGCCTTGCCCGCAATCCGCTCATATCAGCCTCTTGCCACGGAAACAGAATTGACTCAATTTTAGAATTGGTTCAATTTTTTGCAAGAAGCCACAAAGGCAAGGGAGAACACTCGATGTCCGCATCATCCGCATCCAGGAATCTGCTTTCCACCCTGAGGAGCCATTTGCACGCCGCGTGCGCCGCCACGGCGCTACTGCTCGGCGCCGGCAGCTTCGCCCAAGCCGCCGATCTCAACGCGCTGATCTGGTGCGATCATTCCGATCCCGCACTTCTGCAGCCCTTCGAGGAGGCCAACAACGTCAAGGTCAACGTCAAGGAGTTCGAGGGCACCGGCGCCGGGCTCGCCATCGTCGAGCAATCGCAGCCAGGCGACTGGGACGTGATGGTGATCGACTCGATCGACGTGCCGCGCGGCGTCGAAAAGGGCCTGTTCGAGCCGCTGCCCGACGACAAGCTGCCCCTGGCGGACATGTTTCCCCAGGTGAAGATGGACGGCTCCACCGTGGTCGGCGGCAAGCGCTACGGCATCACCGAAAAGTTCGGCTACAACACGATCGGCTACAACAAGACCAAAGTCGACCCGGCCGACATGCAGTCGATGGCGGCGCTGACCGGCGACAAATACAAGGGCAAGGTCGCCATCTACGATTATTATCTGCCGGTCATCGGAATGGCCGCGCTTGCCATCGGCAAGAAGACGGCTGATCTGACCGAAGCCGACCTGCCCGCCCTCAAGGACGAGCTTCTCAAGATGAAGGCCAACGCCAAGCTGGTCGGCGAGGTGACCGCCAGCCAGACGGCGCTGGCGACCGGCGAAGTCGATATCCTGGTCGGCGGCGGCGAATGGGTGACGGCCGGGCTGGCCAAGGAGAACCCGGCGCTGGACTTCTCCATCCCAAAGGAAGGTGCTGTGCTGTGGTCGCAGTCGCTGGCCATGTTCAAGGATTCCAAGAACAAGGACCTGGCGCTGAAATTCATCCAGTACATCATGAGCCCGGAGGGCCAGGCGCGGCTTGCCACCTCGTCCTGCTACTGGGGCATGCCGGCGAACACCAAGGCGGCTTTGACCGACGACCAGAAGAAGATCCTGCGCTTCGACGAACAGCCGGGCTTCCTCGCCCGCGCCCAGGCCTACCCAGCGCCGAACGCCGACCTCGACAAAAAGATGCAGGATATGTGGACCGAAATGCTGCAGGCAAAGTGAGCGGCTGCGGCTGATGAACTCAGTTGGTAACAACGGGCGTACCCTGCCCCGGGCGGGCCGCGCCCTGCCCTGGGCGCTCGTCACGCCGGCGCTCGGCTGGACGCTGTTGTTCTTCGTGCTGCCTTTCATCGCCATGGGGCTGTCCAGCCTGACGGCGCATGACGGCGGCGGTTTCACGGCGTCCAACTACAGCCAGTTCTTCACCAACCCTTCCTACTGGCAGGCGATGGTGAATTCGCTCGAGGTGACGGCGATCGTTACAGTCGTCTCGGTGCTGCTCGCCTACCCCTTCGCCTGGATCCTGGCCGAACAGGTGCCGGAGCGCTGGCAAAGGCTGGCGCTGATGCTGGCCGTGCTGCCGTTCTGGACGTCCTATGTCGTGCGCTCCTATTCCTGGCTGCTGGTACTGGCGCAGAACGGCGTCATCAACCGGGCGCTGACGGGCATCGGCGTGTTCGCCGAGCCCCTGCAACTCGCCAACACGCGTTTCGCCACCGTCACCGGCTTCGTGCATTTCTTCGTCATGCTTTTGACGCTGACGATCTTCGCCAACCTGAAGCAGTTGAGCCCGAGCTATCGGAAGGCGGCCGCCGATCTCGGCGCCGGGCCGGTGCGCACCTTCCTGCATGTCGTCCTGCCGCTGACCTTGCCCGGCATCATGGTCGGCGCCTTCCTCACCTTCGTGCTGTGCATCGGTGACTACATCACGCCGCAGATCCTCGGCGGCAATAACGAGCTTCTGATGCCGCAGCTGGTGATGATGCAGATCGGCCGGCGCGGCGACTTTCCGCTTGCGTCGGCGCTGTCGATCATCCTCATGGCGGTGGTCACCATCGCCTATCTTGCCTGCGCCCGCTGGCTCAAGATCGAGCGGGCGTGAGATGCGCAGGATTGTCCGCATCGTATCCTGGCTCTACGCGCTTGCCGTCTACGGTTTCATCTTCCTTCCGGTGGTCGTGCTGGTGCTGTTCTCGCTCCAGTCGACCTCCTTTCCGATCCCACCCTTCACCGGCCCGTCGCTGCGCTGGTACGACGCGGTTCTGTCGGACACGCGGCTGACTTCGGCGCTGGTCAATTCGCTGCTGGTTGCCTCAATTTCGTCGCTGGCCGCCGTCACGCTCGGCTTCCTTTCCGCCTGGGGCTTTGCCCGCTTCGTCCTGCCCGGCTCCGGCCTGCTGCGCGGACTGATCACGCTGCCCCTGACGGTCAGCTATCTCATCATCGGCATGGGGCTGCTGGTGCTGTTCAACTGGGCCGGCGTGCCGAAATCGCTGCTTGCCGCCGGCATCGGCCATGTCGTGATCAACCTGCCGCTGTGCTTTGCCATCATCTACAGCCAGATGGGCGACCACCAGATAAACATCGAACGCGCGGCGCGCGACCTCGGCGCGCCGGAATGGAAGGTGCTGCTGCTGATCACCGTGCCGGTGATGGCGCCGGCCATCTTCGCCGGCTTCTTCCTGTCGATGACCTTCTCATGGGATGAGTTCGTCATCTCCTTCCTTTTGACCCGCTTCGACACGACCTTGCCGGTCGAGATCTGGAACCTGCTGCGTTCCGGCCTTAATCCCAAGACCAACGCCGTCGGCTCGCTGGTCTTTGCCGTCTCGATCGTGCTGGTCGTGCTGTTCGAACTGACATTGCTGCGCAGGAGAAAAGCATGACCGCGCCTTTGGTGGACATAGACTCGGTCTCGCATCGCTTCGGCCAACAGACGGTGCTCAAGAACGTTTCGCTCAAGATCGAACCGGGCAGTTACACCATCCTGCTCGGACCGTCAGGCTCGGGCAAGACGACGCTGCTGTCCATTCTCGGCGGCTTCGTCACCCCGAGCGAAGGCAAGGTGTTCATCCGCGGCGTCGACTGCACCTCGGTGCCGCCGGCAAAGCGCCCTACGACGACGGTGTTCCAGGACTACGCTCTGTTCCCGCATATGAGCGTCGGCAGCAATGTCGGCTTCGGCCTGCGCATGCAGGGCGTCGATGGCGCGACGCGAGCCGCCCGGGCGCGCGATGCGCTGGCGCTGGTTGGACTGGCCTCTTCCTTCGACAAGAGACCGCACCAGCTCTCCGGCGGCCAGCGACAGCGCGTGGCGCTGGCACGTGCGCTGGTGATCGAACCGGCGGTGCTTTTGCTCGACGAGCCGCTCGGCGCGCTCGACCTCAAACTGCGCCGCCAGATGCAGGACGAGCTGAAGGCGATCCAGAAGCGCGTCGGCACCGCCTTCATCCATGTCACGCACGACCAGGAAGAGGCGATGGCGCTGGCCGACCATTGCGTGGTGATGAATGACGGGCGCATCGAGGACGAAGGGCCGCCCGAGCGCGTCTACGCCCGGCCGGCGACGCGCTTTTCCGCCACCTTCATGGGCGAAAGCACGATCCTGGCCGGCACCGTCACGGAGGCCAGGGATAGGACAAGCACTGTCGCGACGCCGGTCGGGCCGGTTTCGCTGCCGAGCGCGTTGCCGGTGGACTCGGCTGTCGGGCTCGCCATTCGGCCGGAGCACCTTGTCTTCGGCGCGGCCGGCGGCGGTGTCAGGCTTGGTAGCGCTGAGGTCAGCGATGTCGTCTTCCAGGGCAGCTTCAAGCGCGTGCTCGCGGTTTCCATCGAATACCCTGCGCTGCAGTTCATCGCCAGGCTTCCAGCCTCAGCTGGAGTCCAGCCGGGGGACACGGTTGCGGTTTCGTGCGATACCGACCAGATCATCCTGTTGATGGACTGAATATGGGAACGCTTCCGGTCATCGGTGCTCTAGACTGGTACGAGACCATCCGCATGAGCGATGGCGTGACGCTGATCCATGAGCCGTGGATCAAGCCGTTCTTCCGCTGCAACATGTGGCATGTGCGCGGCCGCGACCGTGATCTCCTGTTCGATACCGGCCTCGGCCATTTCAGCCTCATGCGCCATGTGCCGCTGGTGACGGAGCGAAAGCTGACCTGCGTCGCCAGCCACACGCATTTCGATCATATCGGCTGCCATCACGAATTTCCCGACCGCTGCGTGCACGCGGCGGAGGCGGAAATCCTCGCCGATCCGCGCAACGAATGGACGGCCGCCGGCACTTATGCGACCGACGAGATGTTCGACGGTATGGCGCAAGGCTGGAACACGGCGAACTACCGCGTCATGCCTGCCCCGGCCGACCGCCTGCTCGCCCATGGCGACGTCGTCGATCTCGGCGACCGTGCCTTCGAGGTGATCCACACGCCAGGCCATTCACCCGGAGGCATCGCGCTCCACGAGAGGAAGACCGGCATCCTGCTTTCCGGCGACATCATCTATGACGGCCCGCTGATCGACGACGTCTACCACTCCGATATTTCCGACTACATGGCGTCGCTGCTCGCCATGCGCGACCTCGATGTCGCGGTCGTGCATGGCGGCCATTTTCCGAGCTTCGGCAAGGTGCGCTACCGCCAGCTTGTCGACGAGTATCTGGCGCAGAAGCGGCAGGCCGGCTGCCATCTGCGGCAGCCCTAGGAAACGAGTTAGCGCATCAATTCGAAATGTCGCGGAAACGACTGATGCAGCAACATCAGCATCGTCTTCCTCAGCACATCGGAATTGCCCGCCGGCGGGTTGAGATGATCCCAGATCCATGCCCCATGGACGAGATAGTTGAGGCTTTCAGCCAATGTATCGGGGTCGACATCGGTGTAGCCGCCGCTGCGCATGATTTCGATGAGCAGGTCGCGCGCCTCGGCATTGTAGCTGAGATCGCTGGGCAGGCCGATCTCGTTGTAGATCTGCATGCTCTTGCGGTCACTGGAGAACACGACAAAGACAGAGACCCATTTCGGATGCTGCCGCGCGAATCTTTGCGCACATTCGACCGCGCCCATCAGCCGCTCGACCGGCGACAGGCCGGGCACGCGCACCAGCGTCGCCCACAATTCATCGTACTGATCGCTGAGATACTGCAGCACGGCGCGAAACAGGTTCTCCTTGCTGCGAAAGTGGAAAACCACCAGTGCGTTGGAGGATCCGACATGCTCGGCGATGCGCTGCATCGTGACGCTTGCCAGGCCTTCGTCGGCGATGAGATCGATGGTGGCGTCGATGATGCGCTGGATGCTGGCCTCGCCGCGCTCGCGCCGGCGATCCCTGGGGGCCGGCTCTAGCCGATTGTCGCCAGCCTCGGCGACCATTGCCTTCGCGGCTGCCTTGCGTTGCGCCATTTCTGTCCAGCCTTTCAAACCTTGCGGCGGAGTTTTCCAGCCCCGCGCGCCGGCTCACCATAACCGAAGCCGGAGATCAAGCACCAGCGCGGCAAGGGCCACATGGCTCTCACAACGACGGTCGCGTTTCGGCGTTTGTGTACCACTGTCCCTGAGCCGTCTCATAGGCCAGCGCCGCCCGGAAGACATCGGCGTCGCAATAGGTGCGTCCGACAATCTGGATGCCGGTCGGCACGCCATTCGTCGCGCGGCCCGACGGCATGGACAGAACCGGGCAACGGCTCAGCATGTTGAACGGTGTCGTCATCACCCAGCCAAGCGAAGGGTTCACCTGCTTTCCGTTGATCTCGACGGTGTCCCTGGTGTGGTCGAACTCCGCCGCCACCGCGGGAAGCGCATTGGTCGGGCAGATCAGCACATCATATGTCTCCAGCAACGGTCCGAGCGTCTGGTACATCCTGGCCGCCACGTCGAGGGTTGCGACAAAATCCGTGGCCTTCGACTTTCGCCCATCTTCGGCAAATTGCCGTGCATAGCTGGTCATATCCCCGCCGTGCTGCTTGAGAAGTTGCGCCAGCGAAGCGCCGAAGAGGTGCTCCAGATAGGCAATGCCGGCCTTGAGCACCTCGTCGCCCCAGCCCAGATCCACCTCCTCGACGGTGGCGCCAAGTGAGCGGAACACGTCGCAGGCAGCGAGTGTGTTTTTGCGCACCTCCGCATCCACTTCGAAGGAGCCGAGGTCCATCGACAAAGCAATCTTCCAGCCCTTGATCGGCTTGTAGTCGAGCGGAAGGCGAAATTTCGGGCGCAGCGTGGCGATGTCGAGCGGGCTTGGTCCCGCCATGACATTCTGCAGCAGGATCGCATCCCCGACGTTTCGCGCCAGCGGGCCGGTGTGGCAATAGAAGTCGAGATTGAACGGCGGCTCGTCCGGGTTGCGGCCATAAGGCGGTTTGAAGCCCACGAGACCGCAAGCGGACGCCGGAATGCGGATCGACCCGGCAATGTCCGAACCGGTGGCGATCGCCGATGTGCCCGAGGCCAACGTTGCCGCCGCACCGCCGGACGAACCACCCGGCGTGAAGTCCGGATTCCATGGATTGCGCGTGACGCCCCAGCGCCTCGACCAGGTAAAGCCGGCGCAGCTGAATTCGGGCGTTGCCGTGCGCGCATGAACAATGCCTCCGGCCTTGATGATGCGCTCGTTCATCGTCGAAGTGTGGCCACCAATGGCATCCTTCGACAGCAGCGAGCCGTGCGATGTCGGCTTGCCCTTGATGTAGCTCTCGTCCTTGATGCCGATCGGCAGGCCCTCGAGCGCGCCAGTCCTGGCGCCCCTGGCGTATTTCGCTTCGGCTTTCTTGGCCAGCTCCATCGCCTCGTCGAAATGCGTGAAGGTGAAGCAGTTGATCGCCGGTTTCGTCGCTTCGGCCCGGTCGATGGTCGCCTGCATCAATTCGACGGGCGAAAGCTTCTTCGCCTTGAACAGCCGCAGCGCCTCGCTGGCCGGCATGTAGCAAAGGTCGAGATCAGTCATGGGAAGTCTCCTGCGATCGCCGGATCGCCTTTGGCATGGACGGGAGGTGGTCGCGCCGCGAAATCGCGGCGCGAGAAACCCGGGTCGGGCTATTTCTGGAGATCGGTCCAGATTTTCGTGTAGAGCGCCTGCACATCAGGCGGACAGGCCGGCATGAATTGTCCCTTGGCGGCGAATTCGGCCGGAACGTTCACCTCCGGCGCGTTCTTCATGTCGTCCGGCATGAAGGCTTCCGAGCCTTTGATGCCGTTCGAATAGCGCGCGAAGGCCGAGATCAGTGCGGCGTTCTGCGGGTCCATGATGAAGTTTTGGAAGAGCTTGGCGTTCTCGACATTCCGGGCGTCCTTGAGGACGGCGACGTTGTCCATCCAGATCGGGTAGCCCTCCTTGGGATAGCCATAGACGATCTTGTCGTTCTGCAGCCGCTGGCGGAGCGAAATGCCGTTCCAGTTGACGCCGGCGGCGATGTCGCCCTTGCCGAGGCCGTCGACGGCGCCATAGTCGAAGGACAGCCATTTCGCCTTGGCCTCGACCAGCTTGTCGCGCACCTTCTTCAGCACAGCCTTGTCGTCGGTGCAGTATTGGCCGCCTTCGTAGGCGATGGCGAGGAACATGACATCCCCCATTTCGGGAACGACATTGATCTTGCCGACGAGTTCGGGCGGCGGATCGAGGAAGATCGCGGACGTGTTCACATCACCCGAATAGACCGACTTGTTCACCGACACGCCTGTCGTACCCCACTGCCACGGAACGGTGTATTTGCGGCCCGGATCGAAGGGGACATCGATCCATTTGGGATCGACGTTTTTGAAATTCTCCATCTGGTCCGGGCGCGATTCAAGCAGCAGCCCCTCGCTGATCCAGATCGGGACGACGCTTGCCGACGGCACGACGATGTCGAAACCGGCGCCACCCTGGCGGATCTTGGCGAGCGCTGTGTCGTTGGAATCGAAGTCGGTGACGGTGACCTTGACCTTGTAGGTCTCTTCGAATTTCTTGATCAGATCGGGGTTGGTGTAGTTGCCCCAATTGTAGATGTTGAGTTCACCCTCGGCGCGGGCAGCACCCGTCACGGCCAGCAGCGACAGCCCGATCGCCGTCGCGGTCAGTTTCCAGTTCATGCTCCATGCTCCCATTGTTGGGACCGTCGGCGTGCCGCCTCAGGTCCGTTTCCTGCTGATGAAAAAGAAAGCCGTGACGATGCCGATCGACAGCACGAGGAAGGCCGTCGAGATCGCATTGACTTCCGGCGTGACGGTACGCCGGAGCTGGCCGAGCATGTAGGTGGGCAGCGTGTCCTGGCCGCCCGATTTGACGAATTCAGTGATGACGACGTCATCCAGCGAGACGACGAAGGCGAGCATCAGTCCGGCGAGAATGCCCGGCCAGAGCAATGGCAATGTCACGTGCAGGAATGTCTTCCACTTTGTTGCGTAGAGATCGGCCGCCGCCGTCTCCAGCGCCAGGTCCATGCTTTCAAGCCGCGCCCGGATCGGCAGATAGGCGAACGGGATGCAGAAAGCGGTGTGCGCGGAGACGAGGTAGCCTAGCCCGGAATAGCCGGTCCAGATCTTAATGCGCGAGAAGACGATCAGCAGCGCCACCGCGGTGACGATCTCCGGCACCATCAGCGGCTGGTTGATGAAGGCGAATTTGAGGGTCAATCCCGGATACGGTTTGGTCCTGGTCGTCGCCAACGCCGCCATCGTGGCGGTGATCGTCGCCAGCACGGCTGCGACAGCGGCGATCTGGAACGAGCGGATAGACGCCTCGATGACCAGCCCATTGTTCCAGGCGATGTGAAACCAGCGCAGCGAAAAGCCTTTCCAGATCACAATGGAATCATTGTCGTTGAAGGCGTAGACCACCAGCGTGGCGATCGGCAGGTAAAGCAGGAAGAAACACAGCATCGCCACGCTGACGAAGCCGTTCTGCCGCCGGACGTCGAAGCGATTAGCCATGGGCGCCATCCGACCTTGTCGTGTTGCGGACATAGAACAGCAGCGCCACCATGACGATCGCCATCAAGGTGATCGACAGCGCGGCACCGAGCGGCCAGTTTCTGCCCTGGCCAAACTGAAGCTCGATCAGGTTGCCGATCATCAGATTGGTGCCGCCGCCGAGCACCCTCGGCGTCACATAGGCGCCGAGCGAGGGGATGAAGACGAGGATCGAGCCGGCGACGATGCCCGGCGTGACCAGCGGGATGATGATGCGCCTCAAAACCTCGAACCGCGATGCGTAGAGGTCGTAGCCCGCCTCAACAAGGCGGAAGTCGATCTTCTCCATGCTGGCGTACAGCGGCAGCACCATCAGCGGCAGGAACACGTAGACCATGCCGGCCAGGACGGCGAAATTGGTGTACATGAGCTGTACAGGATGGTCGGTGATCCCAAGCAGTTGCAGCACCGAATTGATGATGCCGTCATTGCGCAGCACCTGCTGCATGGCGAAGGTGCGGATCAGAAGGTTGGTCCAGAACGGGATGGTGATCAGGAACAGCCAGATGTCGCGCCGGTGATCCGGCCGCGTGGCAATGAAATAGGCGGTGGGAAAGCCGAGGATCAGGGTCAGCACGGTGGTTGCCAGCGACAGCGACACCGAGCGCCAGAAGATCGACAGATATGCGGTGGCCAACGACAGCGTGTCGTCGAAGACGTCACGCTCGAACAGCACGCTCACCCAGGCATCGATCGAGAACTGCCATTTTACATCGCCGTAATTGCCTGGCGTCAGGAAGGAATAGACGACCACGATCAGCAGCGGCCCAAGGGCCGCGAGGAAGACGATCAGCAGCGCCGGGGTGGAAAGCAGCCAGCGTGACCTGATGTCGTCACGTTCGGCCTTTTCGGCTACCTCTATCGCGGTCGCCATGGCCCTAGTCCTTCAGCACTTGGGCAGCATCGTCGCCGATCGATATGCCGACCTTGTCTCCGTTTTCGAAGCCGCAGCTGGCACTGCGCGAGTTCTGCTGGCGCACCATGAAGACGCCGCCTTCGTCCAGCCGGACATGGATGTGCGTGTCGGTGCCGAAATAGACGATGGTCTCGATCGTACCGGTCAGGTCGCCGCGGCCTTTGACGAGTTTGGCATGCTCAGGCCGGACCATCAGCGTTGCGTTGCCGCCTGCGCGGAAACCCGCGGCGGCGGTCGCGCAGATCTTCGCACCCGAGCGCAAGGCAATCCGCGCCCGGCCATTGCCCGCACTTTCGACCATGCCGGTCAGGAAGTTCGTCTCGCCGATGAAGTCGGCGACGAACCGTTCCGCCGGGTGGTCATAGACGTCCCAGGGCGTGCCGACCTGCAGGATGTTTCCCGCCGACATCACGGCGATGCGGTCCGACATCGTCAGTGCTTCCTCCTGGTCGTGGGTGACAAAGATGAAGGTGATGCCGGTCTCGTGCTGTAGCCGCTTCAGTTCGATCTGCATTTCCTTGCGCAGCTTGTAGTCGAGCGCCGACAGGGGTTCGTCGAGCAGCAGCACTTTCGGCTGTGGTGCCAGTGCACGGGCCAGCGCCACACGCTGTTGCTGGCCGCCGGAGATCTGGCTGGTGCGGCGCGCGCTGAGCGCTTCCATCTTGACCAGCTTCAACATCGCGTCGACGCGCGCCTTGATCTCAGCCTTCGGCTTGCCCAGCATCTCCAGGCCAAAGCCGATGTTGTCGGCCACCGTCATGTGCGGGAACAGGGCATAAGACTGGAAGACGGTGTTGACCGGCCGCTTGAAAGGCGGCAGCGGCGCGATGTCCTGGCCATAGAGCAGGATTTCGCCGGCGGTTGGAAAGTCGAAGCCGGCAATCAACCGCAGCAACGTCGTCTTTCCGCAGCCCGACGGGCCGAGCAGCGTAAAGAACTCGTTTTCGCGGATCGCGACGGAGACGTTGTCGAGCGCCTTGACCGAATCCTGACCGGCTCCCCGAAAGATCCTGGTGACGCCCTTCGCCTCAACGGCGGGCCGTATGGCTGTCAAGATATTCCCCTCTCCTCCGTGGTCATTCACCAGCGCAAAACCGGCTGACCAACTTGATCCTCACCGATAGGAATAACTATTACTAAACATACAGTCAATATCTTTTTGCAGTCGCGAGCAGGGCATCGACCGTTGAGGATGCCGGCCGATGCGCCGGTAAACCCATCATGATATGCTCAAGGACGAGGCCATTGATGAATTTGGGCAAGTCGTGGCGTGACCGCTGCGGCCTGCAGGGTTTGGATCAAGGTCATGCGCCTGTTTCTGGCAGCCGTGCTGCTGATGACCATGTCGCTCTTCTCCCCTGCGCGCGGCGAGGAGCGTATTGCGCTGGTTGTCGCCAATCCGGTCTAAGAAGGCGTCACATCCTGGTCGCGGCGATCTGTTGGCGAAACCACTCGAACGTCCGCTCGATGCCCTCCCGGTAGCCGGTTGTTGCTTCCCAGCCAGGAAGGACATGCCTCGCCAAAGTCAGATCCGGACATCGGTTGGTTGGATCCTGGGGAACCGGAGGCTGGTGCTCGATGCGGCTGCCAGGGACAAGCGAGCTGACGAATTCAGCGATGCGCAGAACCGAAACCTCGTGATTGTTGCCGATGTTCAGCGGACCCCGGTGCGAGATGCTGTCGCGCCAGAAGAAACGTTCCAGTCCCTCGACGATGTCGTCGACATAACCCCAGCTGCGCGATTGGGAGCCGTCGCCGTAAACCGTAAGGACCCCTGTCGTCAGAGCCTGGATGACAAAGTTCGAAATGGCGCGGCCGTCGTCCATGCGGGTTCGCGGCCCATAGGTGTTGAAAATCCTGACGACACGAACATCAAGCCCGCTGACGCGCTGCTGCTCGAACAGCAATGCCTCGGTGCAGCGCTTGCTTTCATCATAGGCGGCCCTGGGACCCGTGCAGTCGACCGATCCCCTGTAACTCTCGGGTTGCGGCGAAACCTGGGGATCGCCGTAAATTTCCGAAGTCGAGGCAAAGCAGAAACGACCGCCGGGCCTGAGCAGCATTAGAAGATTGAGCGCACCACCTATGTTGGCCTTGATAGTGCGTATCGGCTCGCGCATGTACCATATTGGCGAAGCGGGCGACGCCAGATGGATGATCTCGTCAAAGCGCTCACCGGATGAAAAGCTGTCGGCGTCGGCAATCTGAAGGCTGAAACGCGGGTCGGTGACATGCGCAATGTTGTCTCGCGTCCCGGTCCATAGATTGTCGACGACGACCAGTCTTTCCAGGTCGTTTCGCCACAGCAGACGGTCGATCAGATGCGAGCCTAAGAAACCGCAGCCACCTGAAACCAACACGCTGCGCGACATGGAAAATTCCCCCTCCAGACACCCGGCCAGTCAACGCGCCGCAGGGCTTGTTTTCCAAGAACGACGGATAGTTGGCTTGCGCCACCGGTCCAAAGCCTATCCGCCAATCGAGGCTCTCATCTACGTCGCGAAGGGCCGCAGGCGCAACGAGCAAGCTTGGCGCACGCCATTGATCCGCGGCGGCCCACCGGCCTCGGCTTTAGGGAGAAACAACATGTCTTCGGGAGTTACAGCGCCCGTTGCGGGCATGGCGTTCCGGCTGCGTCGCCGCAGCGCGACGCCGTGGGCTGAGGCCTGAAGCTCGTCTCTTCGGACTGCCGCACCAGTGCGGCGAAGACAAGAGCGAAACTTCCCAGCATCAGGAAGACGATGATAAGGCGTGCTACCGGCAATATGTCGGCCTCTACTGGCTAGGCCCCCGCCACCATCCACTGTCGGCTAACATGACCGATGCGGCTTTACGATAGTTTAACCCTCGTCTTAACCATCACATTCGCGTTGCCTTTGACATTTTGCGCGAACGGCAGGTCCGCATCTCGCCGCTTTGCGATCGCTCGCCGGCCGGAACAACGGCTCTCTTTGCAGACGTACCCTGCCCATGCTACCCCGACGCTGGCGCGGCCCCGGTAACCGGCTGCCGCGGTCGTCATCGGGGAGCCATGAGCCAAACCGCCAGCCGCATCGCCTTCGTCTCGTCCGACACCGCTGACGCCAAGACGGCGCTGGAAGGCCTGTCGGCGCGCTATGGACAGTCCTCCATCGAGGATGCCGGGATCGTCGTCGCCCTTGGCGGCGACGGCTTCCTGCTGCAGACCCTGCGTGACACGATGGGGACGGGCAAGAAGGTCTACGGCATGAACCGTGGCACCATCGGTTTCCTCATGAACGAATATCGCTCCGGTGGCCTCACCGAGCGTCTCGCGGCCGCTGTCGCCGAAACGATCCGCCCGCTGGAGATGCTGGCGGAGACCTCGGAAGGCGAAACGGTTTCGGCGCTGGCGATCAACGAGGTGGCGCTTTGGCGCCAATCCTATCAGACGGCCAAGATCCGCATCACCGTCGACGAGCAGGTACGGCTCGAGGAACTGAGCTGCGACGGCGTGATGATCGCGACGCCTGCCGGGTCCACCGCCTACAATCTTTCCGCGCATGGGCCGATCCTGCCGCTCGACGCGCCGCTGCTGGCGCTGACCCCGGTCAGCCCGTTTCGCCCGCGCCGCTGGCGCGGCGCATTGCTCTCCAACAAGGCGACCGTGCGCTTCGACATCCTCGAGCCGGAAAAGCGGCCGGTGAACGCTGCCGCCGACCATACCGAGGTCAAGGCGGTGACCTCGGTCACGGTGCGGGAATCACCAACCGCGACGGCAACGTTGCTGTTCGATCCCAATCATTCCTGGAACGAACGCATTCTCGCCGAGCAGTTCCGCTACTGAGCGGCGCAGCGATCAACGCCTCGATTAAGCATTGCGATTAAGGTTACAACTTCACAATCGTGCCATTCCTGCCCGTTTCTGTTGACAAATCGTGGGCTTGCGCCTAATCGCAATACCAATCTTGCAGGCGCGTGGCGCTTGCCGCGACACACATGCTGTTGCGCTTCCCCGAACCAGCCAAAGACAACAACACTTGTCCTCAGACACCACGACCGCTCCAGAAGCGTTGACCTTTTCAGACCTAGGCCTGTCGCCGAAGGTCCTTTCCGCAGTCACCGATGCCGGCTACACCCAGCCGACGCCGATCCAGGCCGGTGCCATCCCACACGCCTTGCTGGGCAAGGATATTTTGGGCATCGCCCAGACCGGCACCGGCAAGACGGCCTCCTTCGTGCTGCCAATGCTGACCCGCCTCGAAAAAGGCCGAGCCCGCGCCCGCATGCCGCGCACGCTGATCCTGGAGCCGACCCGCGAGCTCGCCGCACAGGTCGAGGAAAATTTCATCAGATATGGCAAGAACCACAAGCTCAACATCGCGCTGTTGATCGGCGGTGTTTCGTTCGACGAACAGGACAAGAAGCTGGAGCGCGGCGCCGACGTGCTGATCGCGACGCCCGGCCGCCTGCTCGACCACCGCGAGCGTGGCAAGCTGTTGCTCAACGGCGTCGAGATCCTCGTCATCGACGAAGCGGACCGTATGCTCGACATGGGCTTCATCCCCGACATCGAGCGCATCTGCGAGATGATCCCATTCACCAGGCAGACACTGTTCTTCTCGGCGACGATGCCGCCTGAGATCACCAAGCTCACCGAGAAATTCCTGCACGCGCCGGTGCGCGTCGAGGTCTCGAAGGCCGCGTCGGCCGCCACCAACATCATCCAGCGCCTGGTCAAATCCGGCTCCAAGCCGTGGGACAAGCGCGAGACGCTGCGCAACCTGATCAAGGCCGAGGACGCGGAGCTGAAGAACGCCATCATCTTCTGCAACCGAAAGGTCGAGGTGTCGGAGCTGTTCCGCTCGCTGCTGAAGTATGATTTTGACGCCGGCGCGCTGCATGGCGACATGGACCAGCGTGCGCGCATGCAGATGCTGGCCAATTTCCGCGATGGCAAGCTGCGCTATCTCGTTGCTTCCGACGTCGCCGCACGTGGCCTCGACATCCCCGACGTCAGCCACGTCTTCAACTACGACGTGCCGATCCATGCCGAAGACTATGTCCATCGTATCGGCCGCACCGGCCGTGCCGGGCGCTCGGGCAAATCCTTCACCATCGCGACCAAGTCGGACACCAAGTATATCGACGCCATCGAGCGGCTGATCGGCAACAAGATCGAGTGGCATGATGGCGACCTGTCGACGGTGGTCGCCAGCGAAGGCGGCGAGGACGATGCTCCGCGCCGTGGCAAGGGCGCGCCGCGCCGCGCCGGCCGCAAGGATGACGATCGCAAGGACAGGGGCGAGCGCAAGAGGGGCGGCGAACGTCGCTCCAAACACAGTGAGGAAGACGCCCCGGCCGTCATTGCGCAGCAGCAGGAACAGCCTGATGTGCCAGAGACCGCGGTCGCCGACATCGGCGAACGGCGTGCACGCAAGGAAGCGATCCGCTCGGAAAACATCGAGCGCAAATCATCCGATCGCAACGAACCGCGCGCTCCGGAACGTGGCGACACCAGGCCGCAGCGCGACAGCAACCGCCCTGCCCGCCACCGCCAGGAAGACAACGACACCACTGTCGGCTTCGGCGACGACATGCCGGCCTTCATGCGGATCGTCGCCAAGGTCTGATCCCCAATCGCTTTCGAAGGCAAGCCGGCCATCGGCTTGCCTTCACGGTAAGCTCGTAGAGCGGTTCACCGATTCTTTGAAACCCCGAACCGCTCTATCTCTCTGTTTTGACGCATTCCGGACGGAAGACGCTTCGCATGTGCTGGAATTGCTCCCAGCCTGGCTCGCCCGTTACATCGGGCCAGGCATCATCTTGGTCGGCTTCTCCAGCATCGGAAACTCGGCCTTGTTGCATTTCACCTTCGGGTTCGTCGGACTGAATAGGCCGTTCGGATTGTCCACGAACCAGGCGTGAAGATCGTAGTGAACGAACTCCCTCGGGATGAGCGGATAGTGTCCCTCCATGGGGCCCATGAAGGTTTGGCCAAACAGCTTCGGCGGCGCTTTGATGTCCGGCGTCAGCGGCACCAGCCATTCCGCCCCGACAAGGCGCAGGCCTTTTTTAGTCGGTTCGTAGATCAGCACGTTGGGGTGCATCGGATCGAGTTTTTGGCCGACGCTGGGGACGTTGACGAAATGGATACCCATGGCGCCTTTCGGGTAATCCATCGTGCCCGGTATCTTTTCTCCGCTGAAGTAGACGCAGCCGACTGTCGACAGATAGAGGTCGCGGACGGCGGCGGTGTAGTCCTCATATTTGGCTAGCGACTTCTTCAAGGCCTCTATGTCGGCCTTGCCGGCATCCTCGGCCTGAGCCGTGGCGACGCCCAACCATGCGCCCACAAGAGTGGTTAAAGCGAGGACGCCGCAGCGCCCAAGGCTGGCTGTTCTTGTCATGCATTCCTCCCAGATTTTCTGAATCTGGCCGTGCAAGACCGAGGCGGGAAAAAATGCTGATTGCGCGGCCAGTTGTATCCGCCTCATCCTCTCCGGAACAGGGTCGATGCTATTCCTTTCCGTGGCTGCGGGAAACTAGTTAGTTAGAACTAGCTAATTCGCTGAGCGCCAATCTGCGCCGGCATCTGCTCAAACAAAAACGGCCCCATATATGGGGCCGTTTTGCATTCGCTTGCCGGACAGATCAGGTGAGCGGCGACAGCTGGATCTCGACGCGGCGGTTCTGGGCACGGCCTTCGGCGGTCGCATTGGATGCGATCGGCCGCGTCTTGCCGAAACCGGTGACGGCGAAGCGGCGCTGATCGACGCCCTGGCCGGACAGGTAGTTGGCGACCGCCAGCGCGCGCCGCTGCGACAGATCGAAATTGTGCTGGTCGCCACCTGTCGAATCGGTGTGGCCGAAAACGTCGACCGTGGTCTGCTTGAACTTCTTCAGCACCAGCGCGACCGAATTCAGCACCTGGTAGAAGCCGGGCTTCACGGCATCCTGATCCGTGTTGAAGGTGATGTCGGACGGCATGTTGAGGATGATCTGGTCGCCACTACGGGTGACGCTGACACCGGTGCCCTGAAGCTGCCGGCGCAGTTCGGCCTCGTTCTGGTCCATCGTGGCGCCGATGGCGCCGCCCGCAAGCGCGCCGATACCCGCGCCGATCAGTGCGTTGCGACGGTCGTTACCACCGGCAAGCAGCCCGAGGCTGGCACCTGCCAGGGCGCCAAGACCGGCACCCGCGGCGGTGTTGGAAATCTTCTGGTCGCCTGTGTACGGATCGGTGGTGGTGCAGGCGCTCACAAGCAAAGCCGTCGCCACAACGACGAGCACAGTCTTTTTCATAGGATCGTCCCTCTCCAGGTCACGCCACTGCAATGGCGCCAAATCAGCCCTTCCCGCGACTTGTAACATGAAATGCGGCGAAAAGCGGAACGGCAAAAGCTGCCGCAACGGCTTTTCCCCGACGCCGATTGGCCGGTCGCCATCATGGCGAGGCTACCAGAGATTCTTGCCGTCGATGACGACCACCTCGACCTTGTCGAGATCGAAATCGTCGAACAGCCGCGAATTGACACTGATCTTGGGATTGTCGAAATCAGGCTCGCCGGTCGACCAATCCGGCGTTTCTGTGAAGGTGCCGCAGCCGCATGTGGCGCAAAAACCGTGCTTTACGGTTTTTGACCCCCATTGGTAGACGGAAACGTTCTCCGGCGGGCTGGTGAGCTTGAATTGCGACGGAACGTAGTAGGCCCAGAGCGAGCCCCGTTTCGAGCAGAACGAGCAGGTGCATTGCGTCACCGTCTGCGGTGCCTGCGAAACCTCGAATGTCGTCCCCTTGCAATGACAGCTTGCCTTGATGGTCATCAACGAACTCCTCCTGTCGCCCACCGTCTCGTGCGGCAAAGGCAGCATAAAGAGGCGCTCCTGACAACTCTCTGTCAGCAGAGGCGCGCCAGACGGCGCGCCGTCTGAACCTTCCATTCCAAATCCAGACCAGAAGGCCTAGAAGGACGACGGCGGCACGAACAGGCAGATGGTCTTGCCGGCATCGAGCCCGGCTTCATGGGCGCACCAATGGAATTCACCGTCGGGCGAATCCTTGATTCGTCTGTCGCTGTAGGCCAACACCTCCCCGGTGTCCTTGATGACATAACCTTCCGGGCGCTCGCTGATCGAGGTTTGCGACACCTCGCGGCAATCGTAGTTGGCGCAGCAGGCGAACGGATAGCTCCAGCCTTGCGGCTTCGCCGCGGTCGGCTTGGCATCATGCGCCAACGCCGGCGAGGACAGCATTGCTATCATTGGAATTGCAAGCAGGGATAACAGAAGTCGGCCGGCCGGTCGAACGGCTTTGGCCGATCTGGGTGTGGCAGACATGGAAACGTTCCTTTCAAACGAGCCATCAAGCGTTTCGCTTGCCCGTTCCCTGAACGTGTCTTCCCAGCGGCCGGATCGTCAGCTAGCAGATATGCTGCGCCCAGCCATAAATGCTTTTGTCTCCCCTCAATGCGGTGATGGTGAGCGCAAATGTGAGTCGGCGCAAGAAATTGCTACGTGGCAGACCGACGCCTATTCGTCGACAGATCCGGCAATCACGTGCTCTTGATATTGCGGCAGGTCGTCGGTGATGGGGAACCAGCCCGCCTTGGAGCCCACGAAGATATGGGCGGACGGGCGGATCGACGGATCGTCGGCAAGAGTTCCCATCGCCACGTGGACAAAAGCCCCCTCGCGAACGAGCGAATACAGCAATGATCCGCACAACCCGCAATGCGCATCATGGCCGCTTTGATCGCCGAAGATCAGAAGCTTGTCCTCGCCTTCGCTCAAGGCAAATTTTTCGCGCTCGATACCGGCGAACGGCTTGAAGGCGGAACCCGTGGTTCGTCGGCAATTGGAACAGTGGCAGTTGGCAGCGTAAACAAACTCGTCCCGAACGGCGTATTGCACAGCGCCGCACAGACATTTTCCGACAAGCTTGCGAGCCATTGTCCTATCCATGTCTATGTGGGCCCGCGGTTCTGGAGCCCTGCTCCATCCCGATGGAATCGGGATGGAATTCGTGCTCCAAGGACTAGGTCACCGACTCATAAAGCGCATCCAGATTTTGGCTGAAGCGAGTTTGACGAGAGCAAGGTAGTTTTCGCTTCAACGGCAACCACATGTTCCCGATCGTCGAACGGTCCGGCACCGGCTACGTCACCATGGATCAGGTGCGCCAGCACTACGCCGATCCCGGAAAGTTCAACGGCTACGCCTGACGCGCCGAACCCCCTACCCTCCAACGATTTCGCTGATCTGCACGATGGGCGCGATGTCCGTATAGTTGGCGACGTCCGCGACGATCTCCGCGCGGTGAGGTCCGAACGCCTCCTGGAATGTCCCCAGGGTCGGCGAGTAGATGTGGCACGCCGCGACGAACTCCGGCGCGCTTCCAGGTTCGCGACCCGCAAGGCCCTTATCGATCTCGTAGCGCAGGCAGGCATCGCCGAGCCGTTCCTGGATCAGTGGCATGTGGCGGGTGCGGTAGTAGTCGTGATCGAACTTCGAGCCGCCATCGGCCGGATAGTAGACGCTCATCTTGATCATGGTCGGGCTCCTGCCTGAACGCCTCTCCGAGCGTCCGAGGGGGCCTTTCTAGCTCACCGACTCGTAAAGCGCATCCAGATTTTGGCTGAAGCGAGTTTGGCGAGAGCAAGGTAGTTTTCGCTGTGCTTTTCGAAGCGGGTGGCGACGGCACGGAAGTGCTTGAGTTTGCTGAAGCGTTCGACGAGGTTGCGGTAGCGATAGAGGAAGGCGCTGAACGGCGGGCGGCGTTTGCGGCCGGACATCGGCTTGATGTTGGCCCACGCGCCGCGCGCGGCCATCTCGAGGCGCAAGGCATCACTGTCGTAGGCGCGATCGGAGAGCAGCACGTCGCCGCCGCCGAGCGTATCGAGCATGTCGGCGGCGCTCCTGCCATCGTGTGCTTGTCCGGGCGTCAGCTTGAGCGCGATCGGCAGGCCGCGCGCGTCGCGTGGATCTTGGTGGTCAGTCCACCGCGCGAGCGCCCATGCATCTGTCGTCAGGCTCACGGCCCGGGGGGCGGTATCCGGCGCCCCTTTTTACCGTTGGCACCATGCTGGTGAACCCGGATCGACGAGCTGTCGATCATCTGCCCGCCATCGTAAGCCCTTGATACAGCATCGAAGATGCCGGTCCCATACGCCCGCCTTGCGCCATCTGACGAAGCGGTTGTAGCAGGTCGTATACGGGCGTAGCGCTCGGGAATGTCCGCCCACGGCGAGCCGGTCCGAAGACGCCAGTAAATCCCGTTCAGAACACGCCGCTCGTCAACCCGAGGCACCCCGCGCGGCTTGCTCGGTAGCAGCGGCTCGATCACCGACCACTCGAAATCCGTCAACTCGTAGCGAGGCTGGCCCATCAGCAGCTCCCTTCAAGAAGCTTGAATCAGAACCTTGCAGCTACCGCCAGCAGTTCATGAGTGCGTGACCTAATCCAGATCCGCCACCGCTTCACCCGCACCGCCTTCGATGCGCTGCGACAAAGAGGCTTCCATGAAATCGTCGAGGTCGCCATCGAGCACGCTCGACGGGCTGGTGCTCTCGACGCCGGTGCGGAGATCCTTCACCAGCTGATAGGGTTGCAGCACATAAGAGCGGATCTGGTGACCCCAGCCGATATCGCTCTTCGACGCTTCGGTCGCGTTGGCAACCGCCTCGCGCTTCTTCAGCTCTTCCTCGTAGAGGCGCGAGCGCAACATCTCCCAGGCCTTGGCCTTGTTCTTGTGCTGCGACCGTTCGGCCTGGCAGGCGACCGCGATGCCGGTGGCAAGGTGTGTGATGCGCACCGCCGAATCGGTAGTGTTGACGTGCTGGCCGCCCGAGCCGGACGAGCGGTAGGTGTCGATGCGGACATCGGATTCGGAAACGTCGATCTCGATCGTGTCGTCGATGACCGGATAGACCCAGATGCTGGCGAACGACGTATGCCGGCGCGCATTGCTGTCATAGGGCGAAATGCGCACCAGGCGATGAACGCCCGATTCCGTCTTCAGCCAGCCATAGGCGTTGTGGCCCTTGATCAGCAGCGTGGCGGACTTGATGCCGGCCTCTTCGCCGTCATGCACTTCCAGCACCTCGACCTTGAAGCGGCGCCGCTCGGCCCAGCGCGTGTACATGCGCAAAAGCATCGAGGCCCAGTCCTGGCTTTCGGTGCCGCCTGCGCCGGCATGGACTTCGAGATAGGTGTCATTGGCGTCGGCCTCGCCCGACAGCAGCGTCTCGACCTGGCGGGCTTTCGCTTCGCCCTGCATCGAACGGAGCGCGGCTTCCGCCTCGGCGATGACGCCCTCGTCGCCCTCTTCCTCACCGAGTTCGATCAGCCCGATATTGTCATCCAGCGCCTGCGTCAGGCCTTTCACCGAGGCGATACCTTCCTCGAGGCCCTGCCGTTCGCGCATCAGCTTCTGCGCTTCCAGCGGTTCGTTCCAGAGGCTGGCGTCCTCGGCGCGCACGTTGAGGTATTCAAGCCGCTTTATGGCCTGATCCCAGTCAAAGATGCCTCCTCAGCAGGGTAATCGCCTGCCTGATCTCGTCGACAATATTCTGCGTTTCCGCGCGCATGGCTGGCTGTTCTGTCCTGTTTGATGAAATCGGTCGGCGCGATACATAGGGAGGCCGCCGCCGGCTGTAAAGCAAAATGGGCTGGCGCAAGGCCAGCCCATCCGCTCATGAAAATCGTCAGTAAAGGCCGCCGCCACCGGACTGGATGGCCTGGTTGGCCTGCGGCGACAGTGCACCGCCGGTGGCATTGGAGCCGTCGGCGCCCATGCCGATCACCCAATAGCTGTCGGCAGGCCCGGTACCCGGCTTGAAGGCTTCGATGATGGTGCCGGGATCGCCCGAAGCGGCACGCATGCCGGTCTTGCGATTGATGGCGATCAGATTCATGCCTTCCGGCACCTTGAAGTCGACATTGGGCGTGCCATCCAGCGCCACCCGCATGAAGTCCTTGAAGATAGGTGCCGCGAGACCACCGCCGGTAGCGCCATGGCCAAGGCCGCGCGGCGTGTCGTAGCCCATGTAGAGGCCGACGACGAGGTTGGGCGTAAAACCGATGAACCAGGCGTCCTTTTCGTCGTTCGTCGTCCCGGTCTTGCCGGCGATGTGGCGGCCGAGTTCGCCGATGGTGGCGCCGGTGCCGCGCTGCACGACACCTTCCATCATCGAGGTGATCTGATAGGCGGTCATCGGATCGAGCACCTGCTCGGAATTGTCGACCAGTTCCGGTTCCGGCTGGTTCTGCCATTCGGGCGCATTGCAGCCCTGGCAGCCACGTTCGTCCTGCTTGAACACCGTCTTGCCGTAGCGGTCCTGGATGCGGTCGATCAGCGACGGCTTGATCGACTTGCCGCCGTTGGCCATGATCGAGTAGGCCGACACCATGCGCATCACGGTCGTTTCGCCGGAGCCCAGCGCCATCGGCAGATACGGCGCCAGATGGTCGTAGACACCAAAGCGCTCGGCATACTCGACGACCAGCTTCATGCCCATATCGTTGGCAAGCCGCACCGTCATCAGGTTGCGCGACTTCTCGATGCCGGAGCGCAATGTCGCCGGACCAGCAACGGTGCCGTCATAGTTCTTCGGCGTCCAGGTCGTGTTGCCGCTCTGGATGGTGATCGGCCCGTCCATGATCACCGAGGCCGGCGTATAGCCATTGTCGAGCGCGGCCGAATAGACGATCGGCTTGAACGAGGAGCCTGGCTGGCGCATGGCTTGCGTCGCGCGGTTGAATTCGGACTGGGCGTAGGAGAAGCCGCCGACCATGGCCAGCACGCGGCCGGTATGCGGATCCATGGCGATCAGGCCGCCCTCCACCTCGGGAACCTGGCGCAGGCTGTAGGCGCCATCGGCGCCATCGTTCTTCTGCACGAAGATGACGTCGCCCGGTTTCAACACGTCCGCCGGCGACTTGGCCTTGACGGTCTTGCCGTCGACCAGATGGCGCATGGCGAAACCCATGTCGTCCTTGCTGACGGTGCCTTCGACGCGTTCCTTGACGATCTCGCCCGACGCCTGGCGCGCCGGCTGCAGGCCGATCGACAGGCCGGTCTCCGAACTGTCGAGCACGACGGCCAGCGACCATTCGGGGACATCCTCCAGCCCCTTGACGTTGCCCAGCGGCACGCCCCAGTCGCCGGACACGTCGATGGTCGTCACCGGTCCGCGATAACCGCGCAGCGTGTCGTATTTCATCAATCCGTTCTGCATCGCCTTGCGGGCGATGAGCTGAACCTTCGGATCAAGCGTGGTGCGGACGGAAAGGCCGCCTTCGTAAAGCGCATTCTCGCCGTAACGGGCGATGATCTGGCGGCGCACCTCCTCGGTGAAGTACTCGCCGGCGAAAAGATAGGTGCCGTTGCGGCGCGGCGTCACGCCCAGCGGCTCGGCCTTGGCCTTGGCGCCTTCCTCACGCGTCACGTAGCCATTCTCGACCATCTGGTCGATGACCCAGTTGCGGCGCTCCAGCGCGCGATCGGCATGTTTGAAGGGATGGTAGTTGTTCGGCCCCTTCGGCAGCGAAGCCAAATAGGCGGCCTCGGCCACGGTCAGCTCGTTGACCGACTTGTCGAAATAGGTCAGCGCCGCACCGGCGACGCCATAGGCGCCGAAGCCGAAGAAGATTTCGTTGAGGTAGAGCTCGAGAATACGATCCTTGGGATAGGCCTGCTCGATGCGGAAGGCGAGGATCATCTCCTTGATCTTGCGCTCATAGGTCTGGTCCGAGGACAACAGGAAGTTCTTCGCCACCTGCTGGGTGATCGTCGAGGCGCCGACCTGGCGCTTGCCTGAGCCAAAATTCTGCAGGTTGACGATGATTGCGCGGCCAAGGCCGGTCACGTCGATGCCGGGGTGGTTGTAGAAGTTCTTGTCTTCGGCGGACAGGAACGCCGCCTTGACGCGATCCGGTATGGCCTGGATCGGCAGGTACAGGCGCCGCTCACGGGCATATTCGGCCATCAGCGCGCCGTCCGACGCATGGATGCGGGTGGTCACCGGCGGCTCGTATTTGGCCAGCACCTCGTAGTCGGGCAGGTCCTTCGACAAATGGCCGATGTAGATCGCAACGCCCGCCGCGACCAAAAGGGCCAGCGTCGTGCCGATGCCGAAAAAATAGCCAATGAGACGAATCATACCCGCTCCAGTCCTTGGTTCGGGAATTTCCTAAACGAAGCCGCCTTCCGCGCAAGCTTTCGAGCCGGTCCCAATCCGCAATCGAAAACTCATGTCGCCACCATGTGGACAAAATACGGCAATGCCTGAATTCGTGACCGCAGGCCGTAAATAAAGGCAACAGCTGTTGTCGCCGCGCAACGCTGCCCCTGGTTGTGGGCGACGCGGAGCATGTCAGCCTCCGGTTCCGGCTCCGGTCTTGGCTGACGCGAAAAGTGCGACGGCATTGGTTATACTCTGAGCCGCCTTGCCGCGCCAGTCGGCGTTGAGCAACTGCGCCTCGTCCTTGGCATTCGAGAGATAACCCAGTTCGACCAGCACGGATGGCACGTCGGGTGCTTTCAGCACCTTGAACCCCGCCGAACGTTGCGGATTGTTGATGAGGCCGACGCTGGTCGAAAGCTGGCCGACCAGCGTGTGGGCGAAGCTCATCGAGAAATTGTGCGTCTCGCGGCGGATCAGGTCGATCAGGATGTCGGTGACTTCCTTGCTGTCGTTCTTGATTTCCATGCCGGCGAACTGGTCGGAGAGATTTTCGCGGTCGGCAAGCGCCTGCGCCTCGGGATCCGAAGCCTTGTCGGAAACGGTGTAGACGGTGGCGCCGCGAATGCCCTTGACGCTGATTGTGTCGGCATGGATGGAAATCAGCAGATCGGCCTCGTGCTGCCGGGCAATGCGCACGCGATCATCCAGCCGCAGGAACTCGTCGGTATCGCGCGTCATGAACACATCGTAGTTACCAACGGCCGCCAGCTTGTCGCGCAACTCAGTGGCGAAGGCGAGCGTGACGTTCTTCTCGATGGTGCCGTTCAGGCCCTCGGCGCCGCCGTCGATGCCGCCATGGCCCGGATCGATGACGACAGTGAAGCGATGGCCCGGATTGGACACCGGTCCGGTGCCGACCCGCGCTCCCTTGTCGGTCGAGACCGTCGATCCGGTGGTCAGCGCCTGATTGGCAAGTGCCGCGTCGAACTCGCGAGCGGAGGCTGCCGAGATGTCGATGGCGATGCGGTAGCCGGTTCCGTCCTCGTTCTTGAGCACATCGAGCTTGTCGACGGCGAACGGTCCCTTGCCGGTGAGGATCAGCCGCGAAACGCCCTCGCCGAGCGCGCCCAGGCGCACGCCCCTGACCAGGCCGCGCGCCTTCAAGTCCTTGGCGTTGATGGCGAATCGTGTGTTCGCAAGATCGATGACGAGACGATTGGGACCGCGCAGCAGGAACCATTTGACATCGGGTTCGCGATCGAAATCCATGACGATGCGCATCTTGGTGGCATCGCCCGCCATCTTGTAGCCTTTTGCCACCAGCGGTGCTTCGGCGGCATTGGCAACGGAGGACGAGGCGGAAGAGATCGCCAGCAACAGCACGAGGCAGAAGGCAACGATGATCCGGCCGCCGACACGACATCCCTTGTCTGTGAAGTCTGCCAGTCCCATCTCTCTTCCAGTCGCTCCCGGTTTGGCGCCAGGCGCCCGTCGTTTCGTCGAAGTGCCGGTAAGGCCGCGAACTCGATTAACGATTGGTATCCAGAGAAGGTTAACCAAGCCTTTTCATGCAAGGGTCGGAGCCTGTACTTACGTTACGGAACTGCTTTTTGCCGGCATCGGAAATCGGGGTTGCCTTCCACCCCGCCAAATCATAAAAGCGATACTGGATCACTGCAATCCTGGAACCGCCCTCCTCCGCAGCTTCCTGCTACAGGGTCAGATGAAAGGCGGCTCCTTTCGCTTCATGCGAAAAGGGTTCAGGTGATCGCGACGAAATTTCGCAGGTGTGCGCCCGTGGCGGGGGAATCGCCTGCGTGAGGAAAACGGCCGGGTTTGTTCCCGCGCCGGCTCTGTAAGAGCAAACAAGCTGGTCCGGTTTGTCCGGGCTTTGGTTCAAAAGGTTCTGCTGGTGACGATGGCTTCAAGCGCAATCATGGAAAGGTCCGCATCAAACCGCGCCATTATGGCTGCGGGCGGCACCGCCATGGCGCTCAAGCGGCGGCCGGCGGACGTTCAATTATCCGGCACCCACACTCCAGACACGCAGCAGCGGGCTTTGCTACGCAAGCTGCGGCTGACGGCTGCCGGGGGGAAACGAAATAATGCCCAACAAAATGCTGATAGACGCCTCCCACCCGGAGGAAACACGCGTTGTCGTCGTTCGCGGTAACCGTATTGAAGAATTCGACTTTGAATCCCAGGACAAGAAGCAGCTCAAAGGAAACATCTACCTAGCCCGCGTAACGCGCGTAGAGCCCTCCCTTCAGGCAGCCTTTGTCGAATATGGCGGCAACCGTCACGGTTTTCTCGCCTTCAGTGAAATACACCCCGACTACTACCAGATTCCGGTCGCCGACCGTCAGGCACTGCTGCGCGCCGAAGCGCAGGAGGCCGAAGACGAGGAGGACGAGGATGGCGACGGCGATGATCGCCAGAGCCGCGATCGCGGGCGGCGCGGACGCCGGCGCGGTGGCAAGAGCCGCGACCGTGGTGAACACAGGCGCGACGCAGGCGCGGCCGGCGAGACCGAAGGCTCCGGCGAGGCAAGCGAAGGCGGCGACAATGGCGATGTGGTTGTCGAGGAGATCTCTCACACTTCGGAGATCATCGAACACGCGGCCGATGCGTCCGAACATGTCGATACGACTGAACATGCCGACACGTCCGAACATGCCGATGCGTCTGGGCAAGACGAAGGTTCTGCCGAGCAGGACGAAACCGAAACGCGCGACGGCGGCCCGACGTCGATCGCCGCCTCGGTCGAAGCCGATGTGATTTCCGAAGCCGTCCCGCAAGCAGAAGGCAGCGAAGCGACGTCAGGCGACAACGATCGCGGCATGCTCGAGGAGGTTCAATCCTCGCACCCGGACGACCACGAGGTCGAATCGGTCGGCGCCGAGGATGCGTTGGAAGAAGTGCGCAACCGCCGCAAGCCGGTGCGCCGCCAGTACAAGATCCAGGAAGTGATCAAGCGCCGGCAGATCCTGCTGGTGCAGGTCGTCAAGGAAGAGCGCGGCAACAAGGGTGCTGCCCTCACCACCTACCTGTCGCTCGCCGGCCGCTATTCGGTGCTGATGCCGAACACGGCGCGCGGCGGGGGCATTTCGCGCAAGATCACCAGCGCGGTCGACCGCAAGCGCCTCAAGGAGGTCGTTGCCGATCTCGAAGTGCCGCAGGGCATGGGCGTCATCCTGCGCACCGCCGGCGAGAGCCGCACCAAGGCCGAGATCAAGCGCGACTACGAGTATCTGATGCGGCTTTGGGAAAATGTCCGCAGTCTCACCTTGCAATCGACGGCCCCTGCCCTCGTCTATGAGGAAGGCAGCCTGATCAAGCGTTCGGTGCGCGACCTCTACAACAAGGATATCGACGAGATCCTTGTCTCCGGCGAGGAAGGCTACCGCGAAGCCAAGGACTTCATGCGCATGCTGATGCCGAGCCACGCCAAGGTGGTTCAACCATTCCGCGACACGACGCCGATCTTCGTGCGCAATGGCATTGAGGCGCAACTCGACCGCATGCTGCAGCCGCAAGTAACGCTGAAGAGCGGCGGCTACATCATCATCAACCAGACCGAGGCGCTGGTCGCCATCGACGTCAATTCGGGCCGTTCCACCAAGGAGCACTCGATCGAGGACACCGCGCTCCACACCAATCTGGAAGCGGCCGAGGAAGTCGCCCGCCAGCTCAGGCTGCGCGATCTTGCCGGCCTGATCGTCATCGACTTCATCGACATGGAGGAGAACCGCAACAACCGCTCCGTCGAGAAGCGGTTGAAGGATCACCTCAAGAACGACCGTGCGCGCATCCAGGTCGGCCGCATCTCGCATTTCGGCCTGATGGAGATGTCACGCCAGCGCATCCGCGCCAGCGTGCTGGAATCGACCATGAAGCCCTGCCCGCATTGCGGCGGCACCGGCCATGTGCGGTCCGATTCATCGGTCGCGCTGATGGTGGTGCGGGCCATCGAGGAATTCCTGCTCAAGGATTCGCGCAGCCACATCACGGTGCGGACGCCGGCGGCGACCGCGCTCTACGTGCTCAACCACAAGCGCGGCACGCTGGTGGAATTAGAAAGCCGCTTCGGCCTGACCATCACCGTCGAGGCCGACGATTCCGTAGGCGCGCAGCATTATGCGATCTTCCGCGGCGCACTGGCGGAAAAGCCGGAAGGCTTTGTCGAGGTGCGCAGCCTGCCGGCCTATGTCGAGCCGGATGAGCCCGAGGACGAGATCGTCGTCATCGAGGAAGACGACGAGGCGCCCGTGCAGGCTGAGCAGCCACGCCAGCAGCAGCCGCAGCAACAACAGCCACGGCCTGCTGCCGGTGGCGAAGAAGGCGAAGGCCGCGACCGCAAGCGCCGCAAGCGCCGGCGGCGTCGTGGCGGCAAGGACCGCGACCGCGAACACGGCGCACCTGCGGACGGGTCTCCCGTCTCCGCACCGGCCGCTGAGTTCTCCGGCTCGGCAACCACTGCCAGCGACAGCGACGCGGAAGCGGACGACGACGCTCCTCTCGGTGTGGCCGAAACGTCTGAAACGGTTGAGGCTTCGGATGAAGGCCAAGGCAAGAAGCGCCGGCGTGGCAAGCGCGGCGGCAAGCGCAATCGCCGCGAAGACGGTGAAGGCGAGGTCGAGACAAGCGCTGGCGAGACGCTCGATGTGTCGGATAGCGACGTAGCGGAAAGCGTGACAGTCTCCAGTGAGTCGGTAGTTGCCGCACCGGCCGAAGAGCCAGTGGCGCTTGCTCCGGCCAATGACGACGCGCCGAGCACGGAAAAGCCGAAGAAGCCACGTCGTGCCGCCAAGCCGAAGAAGGCCGCGGCCGAGGTCGTCGCCGAGGAGCCGGCCGCTGCCGAAGCGGTCGCGGAGGCACCGGCCGAGACGCCGGCCACGGCGTCCGACGAGGCAGCGGCAGCGACGGTCGACGAGGCGCCGAAGTTCCGCCCGTCATTGCGCAAGCTGGCGGCCTTGGATGCGCCGGTCGTGCCGGTGGTGCCTTCGACGTTTGCCGACGAACCGGCGTCCAAGATCGAGGACAAGCCGAAGCGCGCCGGGTGGTGGCAGCGGAAAGGCTTTTTCTAGGCCTTTCAGCCGCTTGACTGGATTTCTTGACAAAAAGAATCCCG
>NZ_JBWJFQ010000028.1:0-91293 GCF_057784235.1 Mesorhizobium sp. CNPSo 4670
GTGACAGGGTGGTTGTCTTTGGACTCGATGACGCTCCCATATTTGCCGGCTTCTTCCTGGAGCCGTATGGTGACCTAGACGTGCAGGCAGTCCAGGCTGATGTGGTCAATGCGATCTTGACTCTGCAGAAGGATCGGCCGGATATCGGCATGCTCTTGCTTGAGTGTGGCGGGCTGGGACCATACGCGGCTGCAGTTCAAGAGGCGACTGACCTTCCAGTGTTTGATTATACATCCATGGTTGAATTCTTCGTCGGTGGCCTAACACGCAAACCATTCACAGGGCTCCTCTGATAACGGGGTGCTCTTGGGGCCGCAGAAAGGCTGCGGCCATTGTCGCACTAGGTTGATGCGGCCGATGGCCGGATCAAGTACCGACGGGTTCGATTTGCGAAGATCGCTTGCCTCCCGTGCTCGTCAATTTAGACGCACCTGCGGCTCTTGCGGTCTGGTGATGCTTGGCTCCGGAGGGGGCATGAGGGTTTTCATCGCCTCAATTACCGTCGTCCCGTCGCTGCCGCGAAACGCAAGCGAGGCGCCTTCATCCGGGGAAGAAGAGAGACAGTGCGAAAAGCACAATCGCGCGCAGTTTGTCTGGAGATCGAACGGCACATTCTTCGATCCGCAATGAGCCAAGGCATGAAGAGGTAGCCGAGGTTGATAGCCATCATGGATCAAGGTGACGTAGTATTTGATGTGATCTTCTCAACTTGCCGAAAAGCTTGGCGTACATTCGTTTGGCGTAGTAAGCACCCATCGCGTAGGAAGGCGGCCCGCATGAGAATCACGTGACGTTCGAATCGACACAACCAAAAGAATGAGTGCTCGCATTAGCGGGAGGGGTGTCCTTCCGGAGAGCGCCAGGAGAAGACCATGCATGTAGATACAATCGTTCAAGACCTACTCGGTCGCCAGAGCGAAATCGTGGATAGACTTTGCGCCTTCTTGCGGCTGCCAAGCGTGAGCACAGACCCAGCATTCATAGGAGGAATGCGGGACGCGCAAGCGTTTCTAATAAGCTGGCTCGAGCGCATGGGCTTGAGCGATGTCCAACTTCTCGATGGCGGTGGTCACTCAGCCGTTTACGGAGCTTGGAACGGGGCGCCGGGGAAACCTACTTTGCTCATCTATGGACACTACGATGTTCAACCCCCGGACCCGGCAGAAGCTTGGGTAACTCCACCTTTTGAACCAACCATCCGCGACGGACGGCTCTACGCTCGTGGGGCATCTGACGTTAAAGGCTCGACTGCAATCGCGCTCGAGACAATCGCCGCATTTCTGAAACTCCGGGGTGCGTGCCCCGTGAATGTGAAAGTCTTTTTGGAAGGGGAAGAAGAAACCAACAGTCCTAGTCTGCGGCCGATTGTGCAGCGGTACGGCGACTTGCTGCAGGCTGACGGAATGATATCCGCTGATGGCGCGCGAGCGCATCCCAAAATCCCAACGATAAATGTCGGATCGCGCGGAATTGTTGAGTTTGAGATTTCAATCCGAACCGCCGATAAAGACCTTCATTCTGGCCGTTACGGCGGCGCGGTCCGGAACGCCGCACATGTGATGGCGAAGATCATCGCTTCGTTACATGATGAGGATGGCGCGATTGCAATCCCGGGATTGCTGGCGGCTCTCCCTTCCGTTTCTGTGAGTGCCCGAGCTGAGACGGCCAGATTTCCCTTCGACGAGGCCGCTTTCGTCAAGGATGTTGGGGCGCGGGCTCACGGGGAACATGGCTTCACGATACGTGAGCAGCTAACGCTTCGACCGGCCTTGGACGTAAACGGAATGTGGGGAGGTTACACCGGGTTCGGCAGCAAAACAGTGATCCCAAGTGCTGCCCACGCTAAGCTATCATTGAGGATCGTGCCCGGACAGGACCCTGGCCAGGCCTTAGACGCGCTGAAGGCTCATCTGCGCTTCGTTTGCCCCGCGGACATTAAGCTCTCGATCGACGACCCGGGAACTGGGAGCAGAGCTTTCAACCTCCCTACCGAGCATCCACTTGTGCTTGCGGCAAAAAAAGTCTTGTCTGAGGCCACCGGTCAAGAGCCGGTGCTTGTCCGGCTGGGCGCGTCCATTCCCATCACCGTGATTTTCCAGGAGTTGTTGGGAATCCAAACGCTGATGTTCGGATTTGCCCTGCCGGATGAGGATATTCATGCGCCTAACGAATTCTTCCGGTTGGCCTCTTTGACGGAAGGCCTTTCTGCGTGGCCAAGGTTGTTAGAGCAACTCGGTGAGTACAGCGCCGATGAGTTTCGATCGATGGCCGTAGAGGCCGAGAAGGCGCCAGTTTAAACCTGAACGAGTGTTTAGAACTTCGGACAACGAGCCTTTGACTAGACGGTCCTGTCTTCGGAAATTTTTAACAGGATGAAGACTTGTCGACTTGTCGTCCGGTATCTCGTTTGGAATTCGTCGAGTGGAGCAACCTGCCCACTCGTGGAGGGAGCGAGGCGCACATTTCATCAGCGGCGATTGGCATCGCAACGCAAAGACGCGCCGATCATCCTTCGCAACATCACTCGCAAATCGAGTCTCGCCGACAGGGAGTGTTTTTCATCCGGCGATTGTAACCGGTCTTATCTTACTCAGTGCGTTTCCATGCCGAGCGTCATATGATGCTTGAGAAGCTCGATCGAACGAAAGCTGGGGCGCGCGGCTGTCCCACGCAGATATGACTGAGATCGCCGCATCAAATCCCGCGGCGCGTACAACTGCGCGCAACAACTTCCTTCACGCGGCGCGGTCTTCTGTCATCTGAAAACACGATGGTACAGTTCGTGACTTTATGTTGGTGAGTCCTACGCCAAGTGGCGCATAGTTGACAGGTAATGGTTCGAACTGATGCCCGTTGATGCAAGGTGAAGTGCATGCAGATCAAAGATGTCCTTCTCGCGCATGGCCAATGGCGCATTTTTCTATAACGACCAAGCTGCTATTCGGGGCGGAGGGACTGAGACCGAATGTTCTATGTTGGTGAAATCATAACGACTGGGTTCTGGCTAAAGGACTGGGGCATTGCGATATCCGAATCTGTCCGCATCACAAAGCGGGGTGCGGGGAAACCTTCTGCAACTTCCCCCGACGCCTTCGTCAAATAGCGGGATTGGCATGCGCGGCTATTCGGCTTTTTCCATCCTTCGCAATGGGCTCACGGGCCAAAGGCACTGGAGGCGCGCCTGGCGGGCGCCCGACCCGAAGTCGGCCTATGATGTTGTTATAGTGGGCGGCGGTGGGCACGGCCTGGCGACCGCTTTCTATCTGGCCGAGAACCACGGCGTCCGCAATGTGGCCGTACTGGAGAAGGGCTATATCGGTGGTGGCAACGTCGGCAGAAACACCACAATCGTTCGGTCGAACTATCGGCTTGATGGCAATACCCAGTTCTACGAATTTTCGATGAAGCTGTGGGAGGGCCTGTCCCGGGCGCTCAATTTCAACGTGATGTTCTCCCAACGCGGCTTTTTGCTGACCGCCAATTCGCCCGGCGAATTCGACACTTTCGGTTATCGCGCCAACGTCATGCGGCTAAACGGGATCGACGCCGAATTGCTTGATCGCGAGGAGGTGCGCCGGATGGTGCCTTATCTTAATTTTTCGGAGAAGGCGCTGTTTCCGGTTCACGGCGCGATACTTCAGGGCCGGGCGGGCACCGCGCGCCATGACGCGGTGGCCTGGGGCTACGCGCGCGCCGCCGACGCCCAGGGCATCGACATCATCCAGGGCTGCGAGGTGACAGACTTCATCCGTCAAGGCGACCGCATCGTCGGCGTCGAGACGACGAAGGGCCGAATCGGCGCCGCAAAAGTGGGGCTTGCGGTGGCGGGGCACACCTCGGTGCTCGCCCGGAAGGCCGGCCTTGAACTGCCGATCGAGAGCCATGTCCTCCAGGCCTTCGTGACCGAACCGATCAAGCCGCTCGTCCACCATGTCGTCGCCTATGGCGCGGACCATTTCTATGTCAGCCAATCCGACAAGGGCGGGCTGGTATTCGGCGGCGGTCTCGACGGCTACAATTCCTATGCGCAGCGCGGCAATCTCGCGGTTGTGCGCGAGGTCGCGGAGGCGGCGGTCGCAATGATGCCCTGCATCTCGCGGCTGCGCATCCTGCGGCACTGGGGCGGCGTGATGGACATGACGCCCGACGCGAGCCCGATTATCTGCCCGACGCCCATCGACGGGCTCTACCTCAACGGCGGCTGGTGTTACGGCGGCTTCAAGGCCACACCCGCTTCGGGCTGGTGCTTTGCGCATACGCTCGCCAAGGGCGAAGCCCATCCGCTCACCGCCGCCTATCGGCTCGATCGCTTCCGCACCGGCCGCACGATCGATGAGGCAGGCGCCGGCCCATTCACCTGGCTGCAATAATCGAGAGACGGAAAGATCATGCTGCGCATCGAATGTCCCTGCTGCGGTCCGCGCGACCACGACGAGTTCCGCTATGGCGGAGACGCCTCGGTGAACCGGCCGGCATATGACGATCCGGATTTCGAAGCCTGGTACCGCTACGTCTTCGTGCGCGAGAACCCAGCCGGGCTGCATCGCGAATATTGGCAGCATGTGATGGGCTGCCGGCAATGGCTGGTCGTCGAGCGCGACACGCGGAGCCATGCCATCGCCTCGATCCGCTTCGCTCGGGAGACGCGCGCATGAAGCGGGTTGCTATAGGTGGGCGGATCGACCGCTCGCAGCCAATCGAATTCACCTTCGACGGCAGGGCGATGAACGGTTTTCGCGGCGACACGCTCGCCTCGGCGCTGCTGGCGAACAGTGTCCGCCTTGCCGGCCGCAGCTTCAAGTATCACCGGCCGCGCGGCATCTATTCAGCCGGGCCCGAGGAGCCGAATGCGCTTGTGACGTTGGGGATGGGCGGCCGCCGCGAGCCGAACCTAACGGCGACGACGGTGGAACTGGCTGAAGGGCTGGTCGCCGAAAGCCAGAACCGCTGGCCGTCGGTCAAATTTGATGCTCAGGGCATAAACGGCCTGTTTGCGCCATTTCTGTCGGCAGGGTTCTACTACAAAACCTTCATGGGTCCGACCCGGCGGGCCTGGATGTTTTATGAACACTTCATCCGCAAGGCGGCGGGGCTCGGCCGTGCGGGCGAGGAGCCCGATCCGGATCGCTACGACGTCCGCCATCTCTTCGCCGACGTCGCGGTAGTCGGCAGCGGCCCGGCGGGGCTCTCCGCCGCATTCGCGGCGGGCGAGGCCGGCGCCAGAGTGGTCCTGATTGAACAAGATTTTGCACCCGGTGGCACGCTTCTGTCGGACCCGGCGGACACTGAGTCCGCGGCTTGGCTTTCGGGTATGCTCGCACGGCTCGCCGAAATGCCGAATGTCTCCTTGATGACGCGCACCACGGCGTTTGGCGCTTATGACGGCAATGTGCTCGGGCTCGTGGAGCGGCACGGCTCCGGAACCGCCGATCCGAAAGAAGGGCAAGCGCGCCAGACGCTACTGCTTCTGCGAGCGAAATCGATCGTTTATGCGTCTGGGGCGCTTGAGCGGCCGCTTACTTTCGCCAATAACGACCGACCCGGCATCATGCTGGCCTCCGCGGCGCGGATCTATCTGAACCGCTTTGCCGTACTGGCGGGTACCCGGGTAGTGGTTGCGACCGACAACGACAGCGCCTACAAAGCAGCCTTCGATCTAGCGGCAGCCGGGGCGGAGGTGACGATAGCTGACAGCCGCGCCGAACCGATACATGAACTTCTGGAACAGGCGCGCCGCCGGTGCATCGCCGTCCGCACGAAATCGCGAATTGCCAATGCCTTGGGGAGTCGGGCCGTACGCGCTGTTACGCTTTCCGAACCGGGCGGTCCGGCCACGGTCAGATGCGACCTGGTTGCGGTCTCCGGCGGCTGGTCGCCGACCGTGCATCTGATATCCCATCTCGGGGTGAAGCCGGTCTATCGCGAAGACATGCGTACTTTCGTTCCTGGAAAGCTCGGAGCGGGGCTGTTCGTGGCCGGTGCCGTGACGGGAGGCTTCACTACAGGGGGCGCGATCGGGGAGGGGCATCGTGCAGGGGCCGAGGCATCTGCGTTCTGCGGCATAGCGAAATCAGTCCCCCAGCCGGTCGGGCTCCAACTGACTGAGATCGATGCGAGACCTCATGATAACTCCCTCTCCGCCTCACTTCGCTCGGCACCTCTCCCCCACTTCGTGAGGGCAGACCACGGGAGCCATACCGTGTGCCCCGAGCATCATCGCCCCCGTCGATCGGAGGAGAGGTGGTTTGCGAAGCGAACCCGAGAGGGGGACGAAAAAGGGACGAAATTTGCCGAAGGCAAGGCCTTCGTCGACCTACAGATGGATGTGACCACGCAAGACATAGCTCTCGCTCACCGCGAAGGTTACGAGTCAGTCGAGCACCTGAAGCGCTACACGACGCTCGGCATGGGCACCGATCAGGGCAAGACAAGTAATTTCTATGCCCTTTCGGCCATGGCCGGCCTGCGCGGCATGGCGGTTCCGGAAGTTGGCACCACAACGTTCAGGCCGCCGTATACACCGGTCGCCATCGGCGCGCTGGCCGGGCGCAGCATTGGCCATCATTACAAGCCGATCCGGCGCACACCGATGCATGAGTGGCATGTCGCCAACGACGCGCAGATGTTGGAGGGCGGGCTCTGGATGCGGCCCTGGTTCTATCGTGCTTCCGGCCGCGACGTAAACGAGGCCTATGTCGCGGAGATGCGGGTGGTGCGCGAGGCGGCCGGGCTGATGGACATCTCGACGCTCGGCAAGATCGACGTACAGGGACCGGACGCAGCTGAATTCCTCGACCGAGTCTATGTTAACGGCTTTGCCAAGCTGCCGGTCGGCCGCGCACGCTACGGCATCATGTTGCGCGACGATGGCATCGTCTTCGACGATGGCACCACGAGCCGACTCGGTGAGCGGCACTTCTTCATGACGACATCGACCGCGAAGGCCGAGGACGTAATGTCCCGGCTCGAGTTCCTGCTCGATACTGCTTGGCCCGACCTTCGCGTTTCGGTGACTTCGGTCACCTACGAATGGGCGGCGATGTCGGTCGCCGGTCCGAACAGCCGCGATATCCTCGCCGCCGCGTTTCCCGATTGCAACGTCTCAAATGAGGCGTTGCCATATATGGGGCTGCTTGAAGAGAAATATCGCGGCGGGCCCCTGCGCATCATCCGCCTTAGCTTTTCCGGCGAGCGGGCTTACGAGATCTATGTCGGCGCGAGCGTTGGCAAGGAGGTGTGGTGCCACCTGATGGAGGCCGGCGCGCCTTTGGGCCTGAAGCCTTACGGCGTCGAGGCCCTGGGCGCCCTGCGCATCGAGAAGGGCCATGTCGCGGGACCGGAGATCGACGGCAGGACGACGCTCGACGACCTAGCGCTCAGCCGCATGGCGGGCAAGCGCAGCGGCTATGTGGGCGAGGTGCTTGGCCGCCGCGAAGCCTTCAGCGACCCGGCGCGCCCGCGGCTGGTCGGGCTGCGCTGCATCGAGCCTGGGAAGCGGTTGCACCAAGGAGCGATCCTGTTCAGGCCTAGCGAGCCGATCCAGGGCCACGGTCTCGGCCGCATCACCTCCGTGACCTACAGCCCCACGCTCGACGCCTGGGTGGGGCTGGGATTGCTAGCCCGGGAGGCAGCGGAGGAGGACGCCGAGATCGTCGCCACTTATCCGATCGCGGGCCAGACGGTGCGGGCCCGGGTAGTCTCGCCCATTTTCCTCGACCCGAAGGGAGAGCGGCTCCATGGCTGATGGTTCGACCATGGCGGGGTTCGAAATGGCGGCGTATGACTGCGCGATCGTCCAATTCGAGGGCTGGAACGGCGCGATGGCGCGCTTCGAGGCGGAACTGCACCGGATGCTGGGCGGGCAGCCGCCGAGCGAAGTCGGCGAGACCGCTCGTCATGACAGCCGGCTGATGATCCGCGTTGCGCCACGCAGGTTCTGGCTGCTTTGCGACGGCCCGCCGCCCATTTTCGATGTCGATCCGGAACTCGGCTGCGCGCTCCCGCTCGGCGAGGGCAGGGTGAGGCTGCGACTTTCCAGCAGCGACCTCAAATATGTGTTGGAGCGGTGCGTCGCGGTGGATTGGGAGACACTAGGCGAGGGACGGGCGGTCCAGACCGGCCTCCATCGCGTGCCGGTCCTGCTGCTGCGCAGGAGCGCATTCGAATGCGATCTTCTCGTCCCGCGCAGCTTCAGCAAGAGCCTAACGAAGTGGATTGCCGACGCTTCCGCAGCCGGGACCTGACTACCGCATCGAAGGGGTTGGGCTGCCACCTAGCCAAATGGAGGATCGGGTTCAAGGCGCCTTTGAGGAAAGCAAAGCCAATTGTTTGCCTAGCAGGCTTCTCTGATTGGGGTCGTTGAGGTCAAGCTCCTCTGAATTTTCCGGATAATGTCGCCCCGCGGATCACTCGCTCTTCGCGGTCGACGTTAGGCCGCCGCATGGGGGAGTCAGTAGAGCGAGGCGCTCAATATGTTGAACCGACTTTGGGAGAGTTCGATCCAGGATCGTGCCTGCTAACGAGATCACCTTGCCTATCGTTCCCCACGGGAACGATCCGAATCACGCCCTTTCGGGCGGAATCAACTCCTCCTTCGTTGGTCCGTTATCCCTATTTCATGCCGATACGCGGCCGGGTGTGCCTTTGAACGACAGGGGCCCTGCTTCTCCTTCGAAGCGCCGCGACTCCAGTAACATCATAAACGTGCAATGGCTGTGCCTCTCAGCGAATTTAAAGAAGCTTCAGCATCAGGAAACAAGATTGTTGCAGAGATTTCTTAGAACGTTAACCCAAGGAACGCGCATTCTAGGAGATCATAGTCCCACGTTTGTTCCGTATGCAAAAAGGACTCCTCTCGTGCACATCCTTGAAACGCCGCGCCTAATCTTAAGGCCGCCATTGCATAGCGATGAGCTTCTACTACATGGACTTCATAGCGATCCGTTCGTTGTAAACGCCGTCGGGGATGGGGTCTATCCGACGATAGAGCAGTCGAAAGCTGTACTGCTTCAGTACATTAATCATTGGCAGCACAATCGTTTCGGTAAATGGATGGTGTTCGTCAAAGATGAAGGCCAAGCCAGAGAATTCGCTGGCTATTGTGGATTGATGCGCAGCGGCTCGTATCTGCCCGAAGATCCGAATAACGTGGAAATGGCAACCGTCCTCCACCTTGCGGCCTCCGGAAAGGGGATCGCGGTGGAGGCCGGCAAGGCGGTAGTGCAATTTGCTTTCGAGCATCTAAAACATGAGAAAGTGACTGTATTCATTCGGCCAGAGAATACGCGTTCGCTTCTAAAAAATAAGAAAATCGGATTTTTATATATCAGTGACAGAATTTACAATAAAATGACGATGAGGTATTTTGAGATTTTTCCGGATACCTCTGTAAAGTCCGATAAGTTACGTGTTTTTGATTGTAAATATCCGGAACCTATTCCAAAGCAGTAGTGCTGCGACCAAACCGCATTGTTCGGGCGCTAATCACCGTCGATGGACTTGGCACAATCGTTGACACCGACGCGCCCATACCTCTCTTGTACGTGACGAACTTATCTGGAAGCCTTGGCTGACGGCGAAACGCCGCCACCGACGACATCCGAACCGCCAACCTGGCCGCGTTCGTAGCAAGCCTGTCGAGCGCCTGGCACGCGGGCGAAATCCGCCCGACGTTCTCCATTGAAGCCAAACCGCGTTACCTACGAAGTCTACAAAAGGTCTCGACGCAAGTCCTTATTGCGAGTCCCACCCCGGCGCTCAAGCCGGCGACCCCACCCGCTCCAGCCGTTACAAAGGCAAAGACGCCGGAAAGGCCGAAGCCGGTCTACGCTCAGACTGGCCAAGCCCGTGTCCAAGCGCTCCGCATGGTGTGGCCGATCGTGTGCAACTCTTCGAAGATTTGTGCGTCCATTTTCCGGGTCGATTTACGCTATCATGATCCACTGCGCGCCGGCATCAACGATGTGCAGGAACTGTCGAAGATCCATGAAGCGATTGCAAGAGCCAAGATCGAGATCCAGCACCATCCTGACGCATTACCTGCCGCAGTATTTCCCCGAGATTGATCGCTTCAGGGGAAACAGCCGCAGTGATTGGTTCTTCGCCTTCCTAGAGCAGGTCCTGTTTAATCCGGTTCATATGCTGCGGCTTTGAAGTAGTTGGCACATTCGGCTGGGGTGAAGAGGTCGACGACCGCGCCGACCGCGTCCCACAGAGCCTTGATGATTCTCTCGGCCTTTGCTCGCAGCAGCGCCTTGAGTTTGGCGAAGGCGTTCTCAATCGGATTGAAGTCGGGACTGTAGGGCGGCAGGCACCCGCCTCCGAAATGCCAGTAGTTCGAGGTGTCCAGTTGGGTGAAAGGTACGGAATCTCTCGGACAGGCCTGGCCATCTGAAAACGCGATGGTGCTGGCCGGGAGATTATATTGGCGAACTCAAGGCCAAGTGGCGCATGCTAGTGAAAAGGTTCGAACCGCATCCTACGTCAACTCCGTCCGACAGTCGAGCGAGTGAAAGTGCAGATCAAAGAAGTCCTTCTCGCGCCTGGCACAGGCGCATTTTTCTATGACGACCAATCTGCCATCAGAGTCGGCGCGATTCAGGATGGATTCATTTATCTTGGCGAACCGATAACGCCTGGGTTCACGGCAATTCGCATTCCAGGATCCTCGCTAAGCGTCGGGCTTGTCCTTACCGACGACACCGTTGTTTGGGGTGACATGATGAACGTCCAGTACTCTGGTGCTGGCGGACGGGATCCGCTGTTCGACCCGATTCAAATGTCCGATTCGACGTCGCGGGTGGTGGTGCCGCGGCTTCTCGATGTCGATGCGTCTAGGTATCTTGACGCGTGCGCGAAGGTGTTCGAGCCCTTCGAACACAAGCGATTACCTCTCGCGATTGAGTATGGCGTCAGTCAGGCGCTCCTTCGCGCCGCCGCTCATCTTCAGCGCAAGACGATGGCGGAGATCATATGCGCGGAGTTTGACCTACCGCTGCCCCAACGGAGGGTTCCAATTTATTGCCAGAGCGGTGATGCTCGGGAAATCAACGTCGATAAAATGATCTTAAAGGGCGTTGACATCCTTCCCCATGGCCTAATCAATTCTCGGCAGAAATTTGGCGCCGACGGCCAGACTTTCTTGGAGTTCGTGAAGTGGGTTGCAGCGCGAACGCGCGAAATCGGCCGCCCGGGGTATCACCCGGTGCTGCATTTCGATGTGTATGGCTGGATCGGCCAGGAAATCGGGCTGGAACCGCAACAGATCGCCGATTTCATCTGCATGGTTGCCGAGAGCGTTCCGGGTTTCGCACTTAACATCGAATCGCCGGCGGACTTCGGCTCTACACAAGCTCAAATTGAGAACTACGCCAAAATCGTATCGATCTTGGATAATCGCGGTTCCAGCGCACGCATTGTCGTGGATGAGAGATGCAATACGCTTGAGGATATCCGGCTCTTTGCCGAAGCGAAGGCCACGCATCTCGTTCAAATCAAGACCCCAGATGTCGGCTCACTCGTCGATACGGCGCGCGCCGTTCTCATGTGCAAGGCGAATAGGGTAGGGGCGTATGTGGGGGGGAGCTGTACCGAGACAGATCTGTCCGCCCAAGCTTCTGTCCACGTGTCAGTGGCGACCCAGGCAGACATGATGCTTGCAAAGCCCGGAATGGGTGTCGACGAGGCATTTTCCATAGTCGGGAACGAACAGAATCGCCTGCTGGCGATGCTGAATCGTCGTCGGGCCCAAGGCGAAAAACTTTGGGTGAAAAGCACGGTGTCACATGCGGAACTCTCTTGAGGGGATCACCGTCGTTGCGGTGGAGCAGGCCGTGGCCGCGCCTTATGCGTCGTCTCGCCTTGCGGATGCTGGCGCCCGGGTAATCAAGATCGAACGGCCGGAAGGGGACTTTGCCCGAAGCTACGACAAGTTGGTTCGGGGGCAGAGCGCTTACTTCGTCTGGCTCAACCGGGGTAAGGAGTCGGTGTGTCTAGACCTGAGGTTGGAGGCGGACCGCGAGGTCCTCGACACGCTCATTGCCGATGCTGACGTCTTTATCCAGAATCTGAAGCCGGGCAGTATCGAAAAACTGGGTTTCGGGTCTGCTGATCTGCGCCGACGCTTCCCGCGGCTGATCGCCTGCGACATCTCGGGTTTCGGGGACAAAGGGCCGTATTCCCATCTGAAGGCCTATGATCTCATCGTCCAGGCCGAGACAGGTTTATGCGCGATCACCGGCAATCAACAAGGGCCGGCGCGTGTAGGTGTCTCGGTTTGTGACATCTCGGCGGGCATGACAGCGCATAGTGCCATTCTTCAGGCCCTTTATCACCGCGAGGTCACCGGCGAAGGCGCCAGCATCCAGGTGTCACTGTTCGATGCCGTCGCCGACTGGATGAATGTTCCAGTTCTTCAAAACGACTACAGCGACTATCACACCGTACGCGCCGGCGTGAAACACCCATCGCTGGCACCCTATGGCGCCTATCGTTGTGCCGATGACAAAGAGGTCATCTTTTCGGTTCAAAATGACCGCGAATGGGTAAATTTCTGCGAGAAATTCCTGAAGCAGCCGGCGCTTACTCGCGCACCTGGTTTTGCTGACAATATGGAGCGCCTCGGTCACCGGGCGCAACTTGATGAGATCATTGAGAGGCGCTTTTCCGAACTGTCCTGCCATGAAGCGATGCGGGAGCTTGAGGCCGCCGGTTTGGCATACGGCCGGCTAAACGAAGTGGCGGATGTTTCAAACCATCCACACATTCGCAGGGTTGAGGTTGGAACACCCGAAGGAACCGTCGAGACGATAGCACCGGCGGCGATTTTCAACTCGGAGCACCCCGGGCTGCGCCCAGTTCCGGCTCTTGGCGCTCATACCGAGACTGTCCGCGAGGAGGTTCTGGGGCGTTTGCGCGAGAGAGCCGCGTCAGCGTGAGCGCGCACGCTATTTCCAAAGAGCCTGTGTACCGCGCACCATCTCAGCACGCCGGTCGCCCAAATAGCTCACTGGCACCGCCGTCGCTAAAATCGGCAGCAGAGGCGACTCCATGATCAAGGACACCTTTGCGGCTGATGAAAGCGCGACGTCTGTACCCCGCTGGAGATCCCTGCTCTTCGTTCCCGCCCACATTCCGCGGTTTGTGGAAACGGCTCATGAGCGCGGTGCAGATGGCATCATTCTAGATCTGGAGGATTCCGTTCCTCAGGATCAGAAGGGCGGGGCACGGCGGCAGCTTTCCGATTCCGTGACAAAGGTGGGCCGGAAGGGCGCATCTGTTTTGGTGCGCGTAAATCGCGGTTTGCGCGCGTCGGCGGCCGATCTCGATGCGGCCGCGATCGCAGGGGTTGAGGCGCTTGTTCTTCCGAAGACGGATTCGGCAGAGTGGGTACTGGAGATCGCGAATGCCGTTTCGGAACTTGAACGAGAAAGAAATCTTGCGCAGGGACGCATCCGCTTCCTTGCCCAGATCGAGACGCCGGGCGCGTTGCAAAGGCTTGGCGCAATTGCGTCGGCGCATCCTAGGATGGTTGCAATGGCGCTTGGTCCTGAAGATTTCAGTGCTGCTGTTGGCGGCGCGCCGGAATTCGACCTTTTGTTGACGCCGAACCTTTCTGTTCTGTTTGCCGCCCGTGCGGCCGGCTTGCTCCCACTGGGCTTCATAGGAAGTATTGGCGAGTTTTCGGACACTCGCAAACTTCGTGAAGCTGCGGCGCATGCGCGACGGCTTGGCTTTGCCGGAGCTTTGGCGATCCATCCGACACAGGTGGCCATATTCAATGAGGCTTTCTCGCCAAGCGCACAGGAGCTCGAATGGGCCCGCGATGTCGTCGCGGCAGAAAACGATGCCGCCGCTCGCGGGCTGTCTGCGTTCTCGTTGAATGGTAGGATGGTTGATCCGCCAGTGGCGCGGCGCGCCCACGAAATCCTGACCCCCGCCGGTAGCAACTGACCTACTTCCCCTCAATGGTCCGGCCGGGAACCTTTCCTGGTGTCTGCAGCAAGTATCACTTGCGGCCCATCTCGTTTCGAGATAAACGCAAGGGACTGGGGGAAGTTGCTCTTCAGTTGGGTTAAGCTGTGGATATCAGGCAGTTAAAATACTTTGTCGGCGTGGTGGAAGCCGGCAGTTTTACGAAGGCCGCTTCGCTCCTCCATGTCGCTCAGAGCGCCCTTAGCCTCCATGTCCGTCAATTGGAGGAAGGCTTCGGCACCCAGCTGCTGGTACGTGACAGGACCGGTATCAGTGTGACGGCCTCCGGAAGCAAACTGCTTGAGCGGGCGCGCACGATTCTCAGGGAAATTCGCCTCACCGAGATCGAACTCACCAACACGGTGGCATCTCCTTCCGGAGAGGTGACCATCGGCATTCCCTCCGGGGCTGCGCGTGTACTTAGTGGTCCGCTGCTTGAATCGGTCAGAAACGAGCTGCCACGGATCTCCCTTAAGATGATTGAGGGCATGACGGGACCGCTGGAAGAGTGGATGGCTGCCGGCCGCTTCAATCTGGCTGTCCTCTACCGCACTGCCGAGAGCGCGGGGCGGATGCCGGTGCTGGCGCGCGAAGAACTTTACCTGGTGGCGCCGCCAGGTGAACCGCCTTTCGAAGATGAGATACCGCTCGCCGATCTGCATGCGTTCCCGCTAGCGGTTCCCATGCGCAATAACAATGTCAGGCGTTCGGTGGCTGATGTCGTTGCGCAGCACGGTTGTGTGCTTGACGTCAGATTCGAAGTCGACTCCCTTTCTACGATCATTAATATGGTTATGGAAGCAAAAGCGTATTCTATCCTTGCCCCGTCGGCCATTCAGAGGGAAACCTCTCAGGGACAGGTCCGGACAGTCAAAATTATTGATCCAGTGATTACCCGCTCCGTTGTACTTGCCGTCAACCCCAAAGATGAGCAATCTCCCGCTGTCTCTGCTGTCCGCAAGCTGATCCCCAATGTCACCAGGACATTAATCGAGAGCGGGCAGTGGCCGGCCACGGCTCCGGTCCGGGCTTAGGCATATCCGTCAAAGCGATCCCAGTGCTATTAGGCTTCCACGGTCGGCCCCAGCCGGCCATCAATCTGGATTCGAGATGGTTTTGGGCGACATTCCATATTTGACCCGGCGTGACCATCGCGATGAGACTGCACAGAAAGTGAGCGCACGGTCGGAGATCGGCTGGTCTCGCATTGGCAGAAATACTCAAGCGGAGCATGGGATGTCCAACGCCACCAGCTATCAGCTTTTCATCAATGGCAGATGGCGAGCCGGTGGTAGCGGAGGCGCTCTTTCGGTCATCAATCCGGCGACGGAGATAGAATTTGCCTCGGTGGCCTCGGCGACGATACCGGACCTGGACGAGGCCCTCGCTTCGGCAGAGCGCAGCCACAAGACCTGGTCCTCGCGGCCTGCAAAGGATCGTGGCGAGATTCTCGTAGCAGCCGCCAAAATTCTGGCAGCGAAGATTGAAGCAGCGGCTAGGGACCTGTCAGCCGAACAGGGAAAGACGATTGCCGAAGCCACAGGCGAGTACGCGCGCGCTATCGAAACCCTGGAGTGGAACGGAACGCACGCCGAAGAGTTGTCGGCCCCTATTGCGATGGGCCCGAACCGGATGATCGTCCCCGATGCGGTTGGCGTCGTTGCTGCCTTTACGCCGTGGAACTATCCCGCCGTTCTCATCGCCCGCAAGCTCGCTCCCGCTTTGGCGGCAGGCTGCCCGGTAATCCTCAAGGGGGCTGAAGAGACACCAAGCGCGGCTGTCCATTTCGTCGAAGCCTTGCAACAAGCCGGTATTCCGGACGGCGTGATCAATCTCGTCTTTGGCGTTCCGGTGCAAATATCCCGCCATCTCCTCAGCTCGCCAATCGTGAAGGTCCTGACATTCACGGGCTCTACCGAGGTTGGAAAACAACTCGCCAAGCTCGCCGCCAATAACTTGCAGCGGTGCGTTCTTGAACTCGGCGGGCACTCCCCCGTCATTGTATGCGAGGACGTCGACCTGGCAAAAGCTATACCGGCAATTTCGGAATACAAGTTCGAGTGCGCTGGCCAGAGCTGCAATGCGCCCAGCAGGATCCTCGTCGCGCGACCTCTCTACGAGGAGTTTCTTGCCCGGATGACCGAGGTCGCCCGCACGATCAGGATCGGTCCACCGGACGATCCGGCGACAGAGATGGGGCCAATGGCTAATGCTCGGCGAATCGAGGCCATGCAGCGCCTCGTCAAGGATGCGGTCGATCGCGGCGCCAACATCGAAACCGGCGGCGCCCGCCTTGGCCAGCCGGGTTTTTACTGGCCGCCAACGATCCTGACAGGCGTGCCGAAGGATGCCAGAGTGCTTCATGACGAGCCGTTCGGACCGATTCTCACCGTAGCGCCGTTCGACACGATCGAGGAGGCGATCGAAGTAGCCAACGCCACTGACTATGGCTTGGCTGCATACATCTTCACCGATGCTGACGATACCAAACGAGCGCTCATCGGCGGTCTTTCGGCCGGCGCTCTTAGTGTAAATTACCTGAAAGGCGTTTCCGCGGATGCGCCGTATGGAGGCGTTAAACAGAGCGGGTATGGATATGAAGGAGGCGAGCAGGGGGTGCGGAGCTTCCAGAGCCTGAAACTGGTCAACGGGTTGGGCGCATGCGGATGAGTTTTCGTGAATAGGACAAGATCGACCATTGCAGGGGAGGATGTCACAAAGAGCGTCGCAGACGCCCTTCAGTACATCTCATATTACCATCCTCCCGACTATATCCGGTCCCTTTCGCGGGCATACACTCGCGAACTAAGCCCGGCCGCGAAGAATGCCATCGGGCAAATCCTGCTGAACTCCCGCATGGCGGCCTTCGGGCGGCGTCCGATCTGCCAGGACACCGGTCTCGTAGTGGTCTTTGCCAAGGTGGGCATGGACGTTCACATCAAATCAAAGGCCAGTTTCGCTGACCTCGTGAATGAGGGCGTCCGGCAGGCATATCTCGACCCCGACAATCCCCTTCGACCATCGGTCGTCTCCGATCCGCTCGCCGGACGGATCAATACCCGCGACAACACGCCGGCAATCGTCCACGTCGACCTAGTGCCTGGCAACCGAATCGAGATTACCATCGCGGCAAAAGGCGGCGGATCCGAGAACAAGGCGCGTTTCGCCACCCTGAATCCCAATGCGTCCGTTGCCGACTGGGTGGTCGACACCGTTTCGACGCTGGGCAGCGGATGGTGCCCGCCCGGAATGATCTCGGTCGGCATCGGTGGCAGCGCTGAAAAGGCGATGCTGCTTGCCAAGGAGGCAATGAACGAACCGATCGACATGTCGGAACTGATCGCCAGGAGGCCGTCGAACGCGGAGGAGGCGCTGCGGATCGAGCTTTATGAAAGAATTAACGCGCTAGGCATCGGCGCTCAGGGCCTAGGCGGCTTGACCACCGTCGTTGACGTCAAGGTTGCTACCTATCCCACTCACGCCGCTTCCAAGCCCGTCGCGCTCATTCCGCAATGCGCCGCCAACCGGCACCTCAAGTTCACCTTGGACGGAACAGGGCCGGCACAGCTTCAGCCGCCCGACCTTTCCGAATGGCCCCAGATCGGTCATGAGGATTTGCACACAGCCGAGGTCCGTCGGGTCAATCTCGATGCGCTCACGAAGGAAGAGACGGCATCATGGCGCTGCGGGGAAACCCTTCTTCTGTCGGGGAGGATGCTGACGGGCCGTGACGCCGCCCACCAGCGAATGGTCGAGCTAGTGGATGTCGGCAAGCCGCTCCCGGTCGATCTGCGGGGACGTGTGATCTACTACGTCGGACCCGTGCGCGCGATGAGGGGGGAGGTCGTCGGGCCGGCTGGCCCGACAACCTCGAGCCGTATGGACGGTTTTACCGAAAAGATGCTCGCGGAGACTGGCCTATATGCGATGGTCGGCAAAGCCGAAAGGGGACCGGCGGCTATCGAAGCGATCGTCAAACACAGAACGCCCTATCTCATCGCAGTGGGTGGTGCCGCCTATCTGATTTCAAAATCGATCAAGGCGGCGCGGATCGTGGCCTTCGAAGATCTGGGCATGGAAGCCATCTATGAATTCGAAGTCCAGGACATGCCCGTCATCATGGCTGTCGATGTTGAGGGAAACTCCATTCATAAGTCGGGTCCGCTTGAATGGCGTAAGCGTATGGCTGCCGACAGCATCGCTCGCAGCATCGGCGTTTGAGTTCGTCCGGGCTGCGCGATCCGCCCAGGCTATCGCGCCGGATATTGGCTACGGCAGTCGGACAAACTGCGTTGTGGGGTTCGGCCCCTCGGCGGTGCACATAGGAAAGGCCTTCAAGTCACTCGTTGCGAAAATGCCCGGATATTGCGTGGTTCGACAGGCGGTCATGAGAATTGTTGCCTGGTGCAGTCAGGGAGCCAATCAGGTCAAACTCGCCGGTAACCGACAAAAGCACTATCCAATTACGCTGAGATCGATGCCGACAGGCGATCCCCGCACTGTGCGTTATCGCCCGCGTAGGCGAGGGCAATTCCCAACTGTTCTGCGTCCCTTGAGATTGGATCGCTCTTGGTCAAATGCCAATCGTCAACCACACACTGACGCGTTCGGGCCGAAGACAGAGATGTCCACTAAATTCGCTCGCTTGGATTGATGATAGAATTCCTGGCACTAATTGCCTTTGGACCACGCTTGAGAGCAACAGATCATGCAGTCGAAACCAGATCCTGTGCAACTGTTGGACGCCTGGGATATCCGGATTCTCTCAGAAATCCAGTTAGATGGTCGGATTTCAAAAAGCGAGCTCGCAAAGCGTGTTCACCTTTCAGCGTCGGCCTGTTCGGAGCGGCTTCGCATGTTGCAAGCCGCAGGCATCATTGAGGGATTCTATGCGCGACTAAGTCCGGCCCTCATGGGGGGCATTATCTCTATAATGGTTGAGGTGGTTCTGGATCGCCACCGTCTCGAGGACCAGCGGCACTTCGAGGCTGCGATCCAACAGATTCCGGAAATCCTGGACTGCTGGGCCATCGGGGGTCGGATCGACTATTTGATGCGCGTTTCATCTCCCTCGATGGGTGCGTATCAGGATTTCATGGAGGGATTGCTCCAGGCAGGCTTGGGTATCAACCAATACTACAGCCTTGTCGTGACGAAGCCAGTGAAGGCCAATTCGCCAATTCCCTTGTCCTCCTTCAAGCGGAAATGAACTCTGAAGCGTTGATGCGTCGGTAATAAGTCCCGATTCCGCGAATTCATCGGTCAAATATGCTCATTTCCGCGAAAGTCGATTGGTCGTTGCGCATATAAGGAGGCAGTCGACCGGGTGTTCCGCCCCAATCTTTCGGGCGGAAAGCAACGAAGCGTCTGAACAATCTAGTCGGAGAAAAATTCTTCGCCCGAGGATCTAATCTCGTAGGCACATCATTGCCAACAACGGTCGACTGCCGGCCCTGCGACAAGCTCACACAGATATGGAGGCCAATTATGGCTGGAAGACCCGACGGCCCCGGAAAGGGACCACCAGATAATCCCGGAAAAGGGCCGCCTCACGGAGTGCCTCCTGGTCCGCCTCACGGTGTTCCGCCGGGGCCGCCTGATCCGCCCATTCCTCCGCCGCGCAAGGTCGGATGAGAGGATGCTCGATCCCTGTTCATCCATGACGAGCCCGGCGGGGCCAGTTCCCCGCTGGGAGAAGCGCTATCCGGGGCGGCTGAAATACGAACTCGACGCGCTGCGCGCCGCCGGGATAACCCCCGAGATTGATGAGCTGGCCCTCGCTGCCGGGCGGTTGTCGCTCACATTCGATTGGCCGCTCGATACGGTGATCACCCTTCGATTGCAGGCTGCCTTTCCCGACGCCTACCCGCACTTTCGGCCGCAGGTCTTTCTGCTCGCCGGCCTTGACCCCCCGCCTGCGCGCCACCGCAGCCCTATGGAGGGCAATCTCTGCCTGCTCGGCCGCGACACCCGGCAGTGGACACCGGGCTGGTCGCTTTGCACGTTGCTGGAAAAACAGCTCGCCGACTCCGTGCTTGGCGTCGGTGAGGAAGACCAGCAGGGCGAGCCTGCCGAATACTGGTGGAACAACCTTGGGCGCGATTCCGGATCTTATTGTCTGATCGACAGCGACTGGAATCTCGGGAACACGTCGCATGGCACCCTGCATCTGCGTTACATCCAAGATCACACGGTCAAAGTGCAGGGCGAGAACGGTATAATCCGTAATCCGGTGGTCAGGGCCTATATCGAAGAGGTTCGCGCTGCGGATGGCCAAGTACTTCACCAATGGGCAGGCCCGCTCCCGGTCGATCTGGCCGATGCGGAGAACCGGCTCGAGGTTCCGTGGGTAAGATCAAAAGACACCATCCTGCCCGAACCTCAGTTCGACGCACAGCTGAAAAAGCTCCGCCAAGAGCACCCATGGCTCGAACGTGCCCGGCCGCGAAACTATGGTTCAGGTCTGAAGTTTGACCTCCGCGCGCTTATCTATCCGAGCGAGCTCGCCTTTGGTGAAACGGGTGTCGGCTGGTGCTTCATCATGCGCTTCGGTCATGCCCGCGGCTTTGAGCCGAAGAAGAACAAACCCAAACCGCTGCGTATCACCGCGTTGCCCGTTCTCCGGGCCGGCCCGGACGACATTGGCTGGCGTGTTCCGGCCGTTGCATCCCTCAAAGATAAGCGGATTCTTGTCGTCGGGGTTGGCGCCGTTGGCGCACCGGTGGCGATCGAACTGGTCCGCAACGGATGCCGCAAGCTCGATCTCGTCGATCATGACATTCTAGAGCCCGGAAACACGATCCGTTGGCCGCTGGGTGCAGCCGTATGGGGACAGCGCAAGGCAGACGCGTTGCAGGCTTTTCTCGCTCGTCAGTATCCGGCAACCGAAGTCCGTAGCCATTCGCATTTTATAGGTACCGCGGCGCAGGCTCTGAGCGATCCAGCTGACGACGACATCCTCGACACGCTTATCAGGGACGCCGATCTCGTAATCGATGGCAGCGCTTCGCATGGCGTTACGACGCTGCTGGATGACCGCTGCCGAGGCGCTGCCGTTCCCCTCATAAGCTTGTCCGCCACGCCGACGTTGGAGGGCGGCACCGTTGTCCGGCACGTCCGCGAAAGCGGCTGCCCGAACTGCCTTCTCCACGCATGGCACAAGCACGAGATCGCCCCCCCGCCAGGACAGGACGCCGGTGACGGGGCCCTAATCCAGCCGGCGGGGTGCGATGAGCGCACATTCGCCGGTGCTGACTATGATCTGCAGGAACTTTCACTGCAGGCGGTGAGGCTGGCCATCGATACCCTCTCGGGTAACGCGGTCGAGGGTTCGGTCGTGCAGACACTTAGTTTTGTTGATGACGGACGAGCGCGCTGTCCGCCGCGCTGGCGTGTCGATCCGCTGCCAAAACATCCGGACTGCCGGGGCGAGCATTGATGTTGCCGGATGTCGAGGCCTGGCTTCCTGACACCGTGACTGAGGAATGTGCGGTTGAAGCTGACAACAAGTTCCCATTAGAGACCGGCGGCACTTTCATGGGCTGGTGGTCGAGTCCTGATACGGCCGTCATAACCACCATGATTGGTCCCGGTCCTCGCGCCCTTCACCAGCGCTTCCGGTTCGAGCCGGATCAGCAATGGCAACTTGAGCAGATTGCCGCGCACTATGAGCGTTCGGGGCGCCGCGAGACTTACCTCGGCGATTGGCATAGCCATCCCAGCGCTTCGAGCGGCGCCCTGAGTTGGACCGACCGCGGCGTCCTTCGTCGCGTGATCGCCACGCCGGAAGCCCGCTGCGCAATGCCGCTGATGATGATCCTGTGGGGTTCTTCCGGGACATGGCAAATGACGGCGTGGCGGGCACAATCGGTGCCGCGCGTGGTGCTTTGGGACAAGCTGCAGCTCGATCCGGTGCAGATAAGGGGCTTTTGAAACTCCGCATTTGTAGATCCCTAGCGACGGCGGCTTGGCATCCGCTTCGTTCAGACGATGGTCTCGCGGAGGGCGCGCGAGGAGCGTTCCGCTCGATGTCTCGTGCTGAAGCGGGTTGAAGTCTTCCCTATGGCCACGACCGCCGGCGTGGCGCCGCAGCACCGGCTGTTGGTGACCACCCGCTCCGCCGGGCCTGGCAGACTGTCCCCGGCACAAGCAGCGCGGGCTCATCGAGCAGTTCTTCCGATTGATAAAGACCTCAGGGCTGGAAGATCGAGACAGGCAATCGGGGCAGAGTCTCTGCTGAGGCGACACCGCTGTCGAGCCTTGTCGAGCCCATCCAAATCTCTACGAAAAAAGAATCGGAATCACGTCCCGAGATCGCAAGTCGATCGATGCGAAGACGGGACCTTTGCTGCTCGATAGACTGCGGGCGGCCCTATTCGAGCATGGTTCCTCAGCCGCGCGACGCCGTGATCCGAACGCCTTCATAACCCTGCGAACCTGCTTTGAGAGGGACGGCAATCCTGAATAGCCCACGGCGTGCCGGCACGAGCGTGCGCGTCATCACGCCGCTGGACATTATCTGGTGACACGACGAACACATCGGGGAGTTCTAAAGGGCTGCTGGACGGGCCCTCGGACACGGTTCTCGTAATGCCGTCCACGGAGGAATGCGGTACCGTCGTAAACATCCGCCGCAGAACAGACATGGCGGCGCCCGCACTGTCCGCCTCAAGAAAAGGTAAACTCAAGAAACCTTGGATTTCACCGTGTTCGAGGCCGATTTTCGCGAATTCGTCGGCTAAAGGGGCGCATTCCGGCGAAACCCGAGTGGCGATTACGGTATGCTTGTTTTCAATAAGCGGCTGGGGAGTGTCTTCTGCCTACAGCTGGCGAGGAGAGGAATTATGAGCTTGAGCAATTTGGGGACTGAGGAACTGCGCGAGAAAGATCGAAGCTTTGTCTTTCATCCGTCTACACATTTGGCTAAGCACAGCCGCGGCGAAACCCCAAACCGGATCATGGCCGGTGCAGAAGGTGTGTACATCTGGGATACGGAAGGCCGGAAAAGCCTGGACGGTTTCGGTGGTCTCTATTGCGTCAACATGGGATATGGATGCACGGAGATCGCTGACGCGATTGCCAAGCAAGCGTATGAACTGCCGTTCGCACATGTCTATGCCAGCCAAGGCACTGAACCCGTTGCCCGCTTGGCGGAAGCCGTGGTCGAATATTTCGGACAGAACATGCGAAGGGTGTATTTTGGCCTGTCGGGATCAGACGCAAACGAGACCAACATCAAGCTGGTATGGTACTACAACAACATTCTCGGTCGCCCGGAAAAGAAGAAGATTATCTCTCGAAATCGCGGCTATCATGGCTCCGGGCTCGTAACCGGCAGCCTGACTGGCCTTCCGTTCTTTCATAAATTTTTCGACCTTCCGCTCAATCTGGTGCGTCATACGACAACGCCGCACCACTATCGCCAAGCGCGGGACGGCGAAAGCGAGGAAGCCTTCTCCAAGCGCTGTGCCGATGACCTCGAAGCCTTGGTCCTCGCCGAGGGCCCGGAGACGGTCGCGGCCTTCATCGGGGAGCCGGTACTCGGAACCGGCGGCATCGTTCCGCCTCCCAAGGGGTATTGGGCCGCTATTCAAGCGGTGCTCGACAAATATGACATCTTGCTTATCGCGGATGAGGTCGTCTGCGGCTTTGCGCGGACAGGCGAGAAATTCGGCTCTCACCTCTATGGCATGCGGCCGGACTTCGTCACGATCGCAAAGGGTGTGAGTTCGGCCTATCTGCCCATCTCCGGTTCGATTATTGGCGATCGAGTCTGGTCGGTTTTGGAAGAAGGAACGGAAAAGCACGGTCCGCTGGGCCATGGCTGGACATATTCTGGACACACGCTCTGCGCGGCGGCCGCCCTTGCCAACATTCAAGTCCTTAAGGAAAGAAACATCTTGGAGCATGTCCAGGATGTCGGCCCCTACTGGCTTTCGCGTATGAAAGCGGAACTGGAAGGACATCCTATTGTCGGCGAAGTTCGCGGCGAGGGAATTCTGTCCGCCGTGGAGTTGATGCGAGATCCCAAAGCGCGCGTGCCGTTCGAGCCCGAACTTCAGGTCGGAGCGCGTGCCGCTGCTGCCCTGCTTGAGAATGGTGTCATCGGCCGCGCGATGCCTCATGCGGATATCCTCGGCTATGCGCCACCGCTCATCATCACCAGGGACGAGGTGGACATCATCGTCGACGCGACGGTGAAATCGGTCGAAACCACCTACCGCGCGCTTAAAACTGAGGGCGCAATATGATCCTAGCGGTAGCCGTCACGCCAGCATTGGCGAAGATCACGAGAGCAAAGCCCCATCGGCTCAATAGATGCCGGAGTCGATTTCCGGCCGACAGGTGAGGGTCGGCGATTAACGTTTCTTGTAGCTATGCCGCGGCTGTGCGCATCTCCCTAGATCGCTCTCTTTCCGCGGCACGCCCTGCCGGTTTCCTCCCAACCGGCAGGGCGCCTTGTGTCGGCGTCGCCATGCCGGCGTGTTTGTCTCGTCCCAATCAACGCGATGTCGAAAGGGGGCCAGGGCGAAATTTGGAAATGCAGGAAGTTTTCGAGACATTCCTCGAGCGGCTGTCTGAAAGCGTGGCGACGCCTTCGCGCGTGCAGCGCAGGAATACGATCTTCCTCAATTTGCGTACCTGTCGTTTCCACCAAAAAATCTGGCAAACCAAGGCTGATCTCGAACTATCCGCCCCGCTGGACCGACCATTATGAGCTAAACCGCTATCATACGATCGATCCGGTGATCGTGCAGGCGCAATCTGGCGGCTGCCCGTTTCTTTGGGGGTCTTTGGGGCCAGCCAAACCGAACTTTCAAAGGTCGAGCGCAAGCTCCTCGCCGAGGGGGCCGAATTCGGCATAAGCTGCGGCTTGACGGTTCCGATCGTCGATAAGCGAGGCTGTTTCGCAGCGGTGACTTTCGCATCGGACGAGCCCAGACCAGCCTTTGTGCGCGTCACTCAGCGATACCAGCAGATCTTGCTGTGCATGGCGAGCTGCTTTCACATTTATGCTCGCCGCAAGCTCTTGACCGGTCGGATCGTAGATGGGGTCCAGTTGACGCCTCGGGAATTCGAGTGCCTGCAGTGGGCTGTGAAGGGCAAGTGTGACTGGGCGACAGGCCGCATACTGGGGATCGCGCGCCGCATCGTCACCTTTCACCTCGACAATGTCCGCAAAAAGCTCGGAGTGGAAACAACCAGGCAAGCCATCGCGCTGCTGGGCGAAACGGATTCTTTGCGTTGCTGACCCTTCGAAGTTGGCAGTGCAGCCCACAGCCTGTCTGTTCCCCTGCAGCGCGCTATTCTGGTGGGCGCCATTCTTCGGTGCAGGGCCTGCTTAAAGCGGTGGATGTCCAAACGGACTTGAATGAACAGCTCGCGATCCCTCGTGAGGTATTGTCTCATTTGCAGAGCGACCTAGCCATCGCAATCCAGAGCCCTCAGCTCTTGGCCTCCGTGGCCCACGTTGCTAAAGCTGGGCAATGCTATGAGGTCCGCGTCGCCATGCGCCCAAGCACGACAGTTGCTGGCATCGTGGAACCTCCCTGACTCACAAAATCTTGCGGATCGCGCTGATGCGCAGCTCGCGGACCGCCCCAGACAACGCTGCATTGTCTTAGAGCTGCATGTCTTAGACCAGGAAATCGATAGCATGATGCCCGCCACAGCCCTCACATGCTCCGGATTTTATTTTCATAGCAGACCGCGCCCATCCGAGGGATAAGTACGCACGTAGCCTCACCACAAAAGAATCGTGAGTGAGGTCTGGATCAGCCTTCGTACCCGCGGGTTATCGGCCTTCTTTCCGCAGCCATTGATTTGCCTCGCGCCTTGGTTCGGCAAGTCGGCGCTTATCAGCACTGCCGCGCGTAACCGCTCACGCCTTTGCTCCAGCAGATGCAGGAGATGCTGAGAAGCACCGCCGAGCCATCCACGAGGACACCGGCGATGTCACCGGCACCACGCTCGCCGGGACAGGGATACCGCTCGGCCATGGGCATCCTGTCGCTGGCGCCGCGCTATGGGTCGGAGCGCCTCGATGCCGCCTGCGGCGTTGCTGATCAACGCGATCGCTACTCCTCCGTCACCGCCATCCTCAAAACCGCCTGCCGACGAACCCCACCCTCGACCAGATGCAGGCCCTCGGTCTGGATCGCAAGCTGCGAATGCTCGCACGCCGCTCAGTCGCAGGCCTGCCAGATTCCCATGAATATACCTGGTGCTGGCATTCAGGCTTCAGCCGCGTTCTCCGCCGCCCATCGGCAAGGCCGGCCGGTTCCGACAACCTCGAACGCGGTTGCGCCTCCTGTGGCCTGGTGCCGCGGCGTCATCAATCCGGCGAACTCGACTGGACGGCAGGATCACTAAGCAAGCTGGCAGCGTGGTCCGCGAGTTTCTCTATGAATCAGCCAACTCAATCCTGAGCCGCAGCCGAGAGAGCTTCGCGCTCACGACTTGGCCCTGAAAATCTCAAAGCGCCGCCGCCTGAAGAAAGCCGAAAGGCTTTCGCGCATTGTCTCGCTATCGAATCGGCGAGCGAAAATGTATCCCTCCGATGTGCGCATATACCGAGCGTCTCGATGGTTACATCGCCATCGGGGCATCAGCATGCTCGAGCAGACCTTCGACGTGAGCATGAGAGGCGACCGGCACGGGCTTAAGTCACCAACTCTGTTATTGCACCCATGCCTGATTGATAACGCCAATGTCCGGAATCCGACAAAGCGCGCCGACCATTCCAGCGGGAACGCGGGCAGCTATGCGTTTTTCCACTCCTTAAAGGGCAGGCGCGCTCATTCCGCAGAGTGGCACGCCGATTGCATTGACAAGGGGATAGACGCAAATATGGAGACGGATTTATGAAACTCACTTCCGGGTACAAGGACTTTTGGGACGCCGCCCACAAGTACTACCCCGATCAGATGAGGCCAGGCGGACTTCTTGACCAGGATTGGCGAGATTTTCTTCCTGACTGGCCGGGAATGTTTGACACGATTAGCAACGTCGTGAATGCTGATCATTCTGACCGGTTTGCAAGGCCATCCGATCGAGCATGGGCGTCGTCTATCTTCCCATGGAGTGCTGAGAAGCGCTCCACAAAAGCGGGAGCATTGGCCAAGACTTACAAAGGACTGATACTTCTCAAGACTCCTTTTGATCTTGCTCTGTATCCAAGGCTGATTTGGGAACTCCAGCCGAGGACAATCCTGGAGCTCGGTTCATATCAGGGTGGAAGCGGGCTGTGGCTTGCCGATAACTTGTCTGTGCTGTGTGACAATACCGGCGAAGTTCACTCTTTTGATTTGCACACGAAATGTATACATAAAAATGCAATACAACATCCACTTATTACATTCCATCAAGTCGACCTTTCTGATGTCACGAATTTGGACCGAAACTTACTGATGAGACTGCGTCATCCATGGCTTGTGATCGACGACGCTCACGTAAACATATTTAAATTATTCTTACACATAAACAACTTTATGGAACCAGGGGATTACTATATAATCGAAGATAATCCGACAAACGTAAATAATGAAATTATAGACGGATTCAAGCTAGTAGAGCAGGCAGGTTTTTTAATAGATACGTACTACACCGACGCGTTCGGGGTTAATGTTACTTGTGCCCCAAATGCATGGCTTCGAAAGTCGTAACTTGGCTCGGATAGGAAGCTTCATTGGGCTCGTAACGCAGGCAAGGCCTAACTCGGCCGGAGTTTGGGAGCCCTGCGACAGTGCCATCCACGGGATTGCGCCGTCTGGTGACCGCGGTCAGTTAGGCTATGCAAAGAATTCGTCCGCAGACTTTCGAAAGATCATCTCCTGCATTCACCCCCGTTTTTACCGATCCGTGATCCTGCAGTGCGTTCGCTACCTAGCCTACAACCTCAGCCCGCGTGGAATCACTGCATGGCCCGAGCGTCGACCGTTTACTGTGCATCGTTGGGGCCTGCACTTCTCGCTTGATCTGCTGGAACGATTCAACCGACGCAGGCGAGGCGTCTCTGGAAAGATAGTAGATGAAACCTGGATCGAGGTTCGGACGAATGGACATCACTAGTCGACCAAGTGAACAAGTAGGCGCTCACTCTGATAAGCTAAGCTTTCCCCGCGTGAAGGTCGCGCGGTGCCCCCTCTATGGGCTAGGATAATGGAGATCAGCCCTCCCAAACAGGCCGTTCTACAAAATGGAAAATGCCCACCCACGGGAGCCGTTCAATTACTCCGCAAATGGGAACTGAAACATGAACACGAGATTTGCAAAAATAGCGGCAGGCTTGGCCATCGCTTATGCGGCAATCGCGCCGATCCAAGCAGGAGAACTGTCAGACCGTATCGCCAAGGGCAAATCCATCCGCATCGGCTTTTCCAACGAAGAACCATTCGCTTTTCCCGATAGCAAGAACCGGCCGGCAGGATTCGTCAATGCGATCGCACTGGGCGTGCTTGGACAGATGGGCTACGATAAAGTGGAGACTGTAGTAACAGATTGGGGTGGGCTTATCCCAGGCCTGCAATCTGGCCGCTTTGACATGGCTACTGGCGGTCTTTACATTCTCAAATCAAGGTGTGTAAGTGTCGCATTCTCACGGCCTTTGGCGAAGGTAACGGACGCGCTGATTGTGCCCGCCGGTAATCCAAAAGGACTCAAAAATTACGAGGACATTGCTAAGACGGGTGCCACTATGGTCACTGGAATAGGCTACAGCAACATACAGCAAGCCAAGGAGGCCGGCGTACCGGAGGTGCACATCATGCAAGTGCCGAGTCAGGCAGAGATACTTGCAGCAGTCGAAGCTGGACGCGCCGACGCTGGAGCATCAGGATATCTTTTGTCGCGTTCTGTCGCCGGAAAATCTGGTGGAAAGCTTGAAGTCACTGACCCAGACGCCATGCCGGAATCAACTCAGAACTGGGTGAGCATAGCCTTCCGAGAGTCTGACAAGGATTTCGTGAAGAAATTCAACGAAGGCCTGAATAAATATATTGGAACCCCCGAAATGCTGAAGGCTGTGGAGGCATATGGCTACGACGCAAAGTTGCTGCCGGGCGACAAGGCAGCGGAGTGGGTTTGCACCAACCGCTGACCGTAATGTACGCCTCCTGGGACAGGCTGGGCCTCCCCAGCGCGGAACAGAGGATAGCACATGCCCATCTGGGAATTTCTACAAAAGTATAGTTCTGTTTTGGCGTACGGAACGTGGGTAACTTGCTTGCAATTCGTGCTAGCCGTTCTTGTCGCAGGGTCCGTTGCTCTGGTGATGGGAATCGGAAAGCTTTCCGCCAACCTGCTGATCCACGGAACAAGCATAGTCTACATTGAGCTTTTCCGCGGAACATCACTTCTTGTCCAACTCTATTGGATTTTTTTTGTATCGCCTTTTTTTGGCATTACGCTACCAAATTTCACTGCTGGCTTTATATCCGTGGGACTAAACTACGGGGCATATGGTGCAGAGCTTGTGCGAGGCGCGATCCAAGCAGTACCCCGCGGACAATGGGAGGCGGCTACCGCGTTATCTATGTCGCCGTTCGCAAGAATGCGCCGCATCGTATTGCCCCAGGCGATTGCTATTATGCTACCCCCGTTGGGAAATCTTTTAATTGAGTTGCTCAAGGGCACAGCCCTGGTCTCGCTCATATCGGTGACAGATCTAATGTTCCAGGCCAAGCAAATCAACATCTCGACTAACCTTTCGGCACAAGCCTTCGGGACCGCCCTCATAGTTTACTACCTTTTAGCAAGAGTGCTAATTGCGCCTTCGATGCGTTGGGCGGAGCATGCGGTCGCGCGGAGGTTGGGTCGGTGGTGAACTTCGATTGGAGCTGGACCCTTACCTGGGAGATATTGCCACGACTGCTGTGGGCGACCTCGAATACGCTTCTTGCGGCCGGTGCAGGTTACGCGATTGCACTGGTCGGAGGTCTCATCTTTACGGTGGCACAGCGAGTGGCGTTTGGACCGGTACGTCGGGCTGTACGAGAGTGTGTTGAGTTTATTCGCTCGACGCCGCTTGTTCTACAGTTTTTTTTCTTGTTTTATGTTGCTCCACAATTTGGTATTCAGTTGTCCCCTTGGGGGTCTGGGCTAGTGGTGATAGGACTTCACTACTCTGCGTATTTGTCAGAGGTCTATCGCGGAGGTCTCGAAGCAGTGACACCTGGCCAATGGGCAGCATGCCGCGCGATTAACATGTCGGCGCGTGATACTTACTTGCGAATCATTATTCCACAAGCGCTGGTCCCCGTTCTGCCCAGCATGGGAAACTACCTAGTAGGCATTTTCAAAGATACCCCGATGCTTTCTGCCATCGGCGTGATGGAGCTCATGCATGCCGCAAACTCGATCGGTTCCGAACATTACAGGTATCTTGAGCCCTTTACGCTGATGGGCTTGATTTTTCTTTCTATTTCGCTAGCCGCCGCCGGACTTATAAAGCTATTAGAACGCCGACTTCGAGTGAGGCTGGGTCTGTGACAGCCGACAAGTCTGATTACCCTCTTTGGTTACCTCACACAGACCGGCCCATGGTCAGGTTCATGAATGTCAGTAAGATCTACGGGGACCTCAGCGTTATCGAACAACTCAATTTCGACGTTGCTGAGGGAGAGATGGTTTCAATCATAGGTCCGTCGGGTTCAGGTAAAACCACTGTCTTACGCAGCCTCATGACCCTTGAGACCATAGACGATGGCGTTATCTACGTTGAAGGCAAGCCGTTGACTCACATGGCCAAGGGAGGGGTGCTAGTTCCAGCTGACGCGCGTTACCTTAGACGGATGCGAACCTCTATTGGCATGTGCTTTCAGAGCTTTAACCTGTTCCCTCACATGACCGCCATTCAGAACTGTATGGAGGGCCCCGTGCAGGTTCTTGGTCTTTCAAAACAAGAAGCACGGGAGCGTTCGGAAGAGTTGCTGCATATGGTCGGCGTGATCGACAAAAAGGATCATCATCCATCGCGCCTTTCTGGGGGACAACAGCAGCGCGTCGCAATCGCGCGTGCGTTGGCTATGCGACCAAAGGTGATGCTCCTCGATGAGGTTACCTCCGCCTTGGATCCGGAGGTGATTGGGGAAGTCACAAACGTCATTCGCAAGCTTGTTGCCGAACACAATCTCACCATGCTGATGGTTACCCACCAGATGAGCTTTGCACGCGATATTTCTGACCGTGTCTGCTTCTTCTACGGCGGAAAGATAGAGGAGCAAGGAAGTCCCCGTGAACTTTTTGGAAATCCGCAACGGGAGCGGACGAAGCAATTTTTGTCGGCGGTCAAGGAAGCAGTCTAAGACCCGTATTCCTGGGTGACATTCCGACGGTCAAGCGAATAACTCAGCGGGAGGCTCCGGGACGATGGCAAGGAAGGCGGCATCCAGTGATCAAGACCCCAATCTCCGCCGCTTGGGGCAGAGTTCTGTGTTTCTTTCTCATTTCTGGCACGTTACGAGGTCAAGAGTGAAGCTGATGTCATGCTCATCAAAATCTGAATGGATTCACAAGGAGGGACATGACCTATCATGCACGAGAGGGACTGTAAGGGTTACAAACAGGTGCGGAGGGCTGGCATTGTGGCTCGCAGTTCTTATCGGAACGGGTGCACCAGCTTGGGACAGATCGTCGATTTGTGCCATGCGAGACCAATGTGATCTGGAGTGGTACTCTAAATCGTTGAGCTACTTAGCTCCGCCTCGGGCGTTCAGCCGTGCCACCATAACTGCTAACCGCTTCTCTTTTTTCGGTCCTGCATAAAGCTGCAGCCCAGCGGGTGCCCTGAAACAGCGGCGGCATAATCATCATTGGGGGTTGCGACTTTAGCGTAACCGCTGTTCTCAGGCCACGGCCTTGAGTGGCGCTGGGGCATAGGCCCAGGGCAGCAGGTCGTCGAGCTGGCTTTGCGGATGGCCTGCGACGATGCGGGTGATGACGTCGGCGAGGTAGGCGTACGGGTCGACGCCGTTGAGTTTCGCGGTTTCTACGAGCGAGGCGATGGTCGCCCAGTGCTCGCCACCTCCGTCGGAACCGGCGAAGAGCGCATTCTTCCGATTGAGGGCGATTGGCCTGATCGAGCGTTCGACGACATTGGAGTCGATCTCGACGCGGCCGTCGTCGAGGAAGCGACCAAGTCCGGCCCAGCGCGAGAGCGGGTAGCGGATTGCTTCGGCGAGCTTGCTCTTCTGGCTGACCAGGGCGAGCTTCTCGCGCAGCCATGGCTGGAGGGTATCGATGACGGGGCGGCTTCTCTCCCGGCGGGCGGTGCGCCGCTCTTCGGGCGAGCGTCCCCGTATCTCGCTCTCGATCTTGTAGAGCTCGGCGATGCGCTGGAGCGCCTCCGTGGCGATCGGCGCAGGCCCGGACTGGGCCAGTTCGTAGAAGCGTCGACGGACATGCGCCCAGCAGAACGCCAGGCTCACGGCATTGCGCTCGGCCAACGCCCGGTATCCGGCGTAGCCGTCGACTTGCAGGATTCCGACGAAGCCCTGAAGGTGCCGCAGTGGCTGTTCGGCCTTGCGGTCGGGTGCATAGAGATAGGCGACGCCAGGTGGAGCGATCCCGCCCCAGGGGCGATCGTCGCGAGCATAAGCGAACAGCTGGCCCGTCTTGGTGCGGCCGCGTCCGGGATCGAGCACCGGCGCCGTGGTCTCGTCGGCGAAGAGCTTGCCGGAGGCCTTCAGCCGCTCGAACAGCCGCTCGTGGATCGGCCGGAGCAGGAAGGCTGCCTTGCCGACCCAGTCGGCGAGCGTCGATCGATCCAGGTTCACGCCTTGGCGAGCATAGATCTGCGCCTGGCGATACAGCGGAAGGTGGTCGGCGTACTTGCCGACCAGAACATGGGCGACGGTCGCCTCGGTCGGGATGCCGCCTTCGACGAGCCGCGATGGAGCCGCCGCTTGCACAACGACCTCCTCGCAGCTCCGGCAGGCGTATTTCGGCCGGCACGTGACGATTACACGGAACTGGGCCGGCACGATGTCGAGGCGCTCGGAGCGATCCTCGCCCATGACGTGCAGCATGCCCTTGCAACACGGGCAGATCTTGTCGGGAATGTCGATGACCTGCTCGATACGCGGCAGGTCCGCGGGCAGTGCACCGCGGTTGGTGCGGCGCTTGCTGGCGCGAGCCTCGCGCTTGGCAGGGTCGGCGGCGTCCTCCGCGGCGAAGCCCTCCGCCTCGACCTGCTCGGCCTCTTCCAGGCCCAGCAGCAGCTGCTCGACGGGCAGGCTCTCTGCCCTGCGGCCGAAACGGTGGCGCTGCAGTTCCTTGATGATCTGGCGCAGCCGCTCGTTCTCGGCGCGCTCCGCCGCGAGCATCGCCTGAAGCGCGATCGGATCGTTGGTCTGAGGCTCGGCCGAGTTGCTCACAAGGCCGATTCAATCATGCATTCCAATGCTTTGCCAGCGTCTCTAGCCGCCCATGGAATCAACTTGCCGCGATCGGCGCGCGCGTCTCGCGGGCGTCATGCACGCGCCGCCAATCCAACCCTTCCAGCGACTAGCCATAACGATACCCCTCTTCATGAGGCTGATCTTCCCTGAGTTCGATGTGATCGATTCCGTCGTGTTCGCGCAGCTTGCGCACAGCCTGCATGGCGGCTTCGTCGTCGGGAAAGAGATAGCGACCGGCGGGATCATAGGACGTCAGAAGGCGGCCGCGACGAAGTTGGGTGTAAATCCACTTCGGCGGGATGCGCAGTCGCGCAGCCAACTCCATGACGGAAAGCCGTCCTTCGAGCTTGGGCCAGCGGGTGCGCTGCCGCGCCGTTCTGATGCGATGGCGAAGACGGACGCTCTGGACCGTGCTTGGGGACACTTCATCGACGCGCCGTGGCGAGCGATGGCCTTCAGCTGTGAGGATGCGGGCGATCTCATCATCATACACGCCCTTGGAAGCCAGCTCGCAGATCCGCCGTTCCATCTCCTGTTGGCGAGGCAACGCGGCAACTGCATTGACGGGCATGAGGACGGTGAGCTCGGTCGTTGCGCCACCGCGCCATACGATACGCACCTCGGCCCGGTCACGGGCACTGCGGCGCATGACGACCTTGTCGATCAGGCAGCGCAGCAGCGCCTTGCGGTGGGCGCACGGCGTCGCTGGATCGGCCCAGATCGCAGGTAGTCGTCCTCCCAAGACTACGACCTTTGCCTGTAAACGGCGATCGATGCCGGCTGGCTCGGGCAGTGAAGTGGCAGTCTTGCGCTGCAGCGCCTCTTCGGCCTCCCTCAGTTCCAGGAGCGTTGCTTCCCAGCGCCGCTCCAACTCGGCGGCCACGAGCCGGTTATCCGGATCGACCCGGTTGAACTGCCGCTCGGCGAGAGACGCTTGGTAACGCAGGCGCTGAACCTGCTGTTCTTGGGCGTGGCACAGAGCCTCGTCCGCGCGACGGCGCATCTTGTGCGCCCTTGCCAGCGCCTCGATCTCGGCTGGCGCGACCGCTTCGAGGAAAGCGGTCGCGACCTGGCGGTCGATCGGCGCGGCCGGCAAGCGCTGACACTCCGGCACGCCATGCTGTTGGCGCAGATGATTGCAGGCGTACTGGCCGCCGCCTTTGTAGCGCACGAACATCTTGTGCCCGCATTCTCCGCACCAGGTGATGCCGTGCAGCAGGGCGGCGCCATCGCGCGGAATCCCGCGGCCTTTGATGCGCAGATAGTCGTTCCGGTTGTCGCGCAGGATGGCCTGTACCTTCTCGAAGGTCTCCCAGCTTACATAGGCGGGATACTTGTCCTTCACGACAATCCTCCATTCCGGCATCGGCCTCGGCGTCTTCTGCGGGTGCCCGGACGCGCCCGGTGGCCGAAGGCGCTTGCGGCCGTAGACGAACGCTCCGGCATAGGCCGGATTCTTCAACATGTCGGTCACCGCCGGAATCGTCGGCCGCCTCCAACATACCTCGCCATGCCGATCGCGTCGCGGCAGCGAGAGGTTGCCGGCGTGCAAAGCCCGCATCACCCGCACGGCGGTGCGCAGAGAAAGAAAGCTGTCGAAGACCAGGCTGATGCGATCCTGCACCTCTTGATCCGGATCCTTGGTGACGACACCGCTGGCATCGCGCACGAAGCCCGCCGGCAAAGGCTGCGCCAACTCTCCGCGTTCAGCCTTGGCGAGCAGGCCAGCCGTTAGCCGCCCACGGATAGTGTGCAATTCCAGTTCCGAGATCGTCCCCTTCAGGCCAAGCAGAAGCCGGCCGTTGGGCGTGCCGGGATCGTAAATGCCGTCCCTGTCCGCGATCAGGCAGCCACGGTGACCGCAGACATCAAGAAGCGGATACCAATCCGAGCAATTGCGGGCCAGCCGCGTCACCTCGATCGACAGAATGAGGCCGACTTCCCCAAGAGTGACGCGCGCGACCAAATCCTTGAAGCCCTGCCGGTAAGTCGCGGTGGCACCGCTCAGGCCGAGATCGGCATCGATGACGTCGATATCGGCTTCATGCCACCCGAGGTCGCGGGCACGCTGGCGGAGCGCGTATTGCAGCCGCAGGCTTTCCTGGTTGCTGATCACCTGATGCGGGCTCGACTGGCGAATGTAGACGACCGCCTTGCGTTCCCGGTGGCCCTTGGTGATGAGATCCGAGTTCATCGCTCACCTTCCCGAGCACCGCGGCGAGATCGTCGACGACCGCCCGCCGGAGCGCGGACGGCAGCGTGCGCCAGATGTCTCGGGGCTCGACAGGCATGCGCCCTCGCTTGCCTCGGCCACCGCCACCAACTCTTCCAATGCTTCAACGCTGAGCTTCGTGCGCATTGTGCGCGGCTCTTCGAACGCTCCGATATCCGTGACACTCAAAGGCAACAGCAGCGTGAGGCCGAATCGCCACTCCACGCGCACGATGCGGGCAGTGCACGACTCGCGTATGACAGAGACAACCCGAAAGCGTCGCCGATAAAGGGGATGGGTCGGTTCGACCACCTCGACCTCCCTCGGCAGGGGCACATCAGCGTCAGTATCAGGGGTATTCCTACGTCCCCTCGAGGAGCGCCTGCAATTGCGCCGCCGACAACCTCACCACGCCATCGGTGATGGCAGGCCAGCAGAACTTCCCGTCCTCCAGACGCTTCGCCAGCAGGCACACGCCGGTGCCGTCGAAGTACACCAGCTTGACCCGGTCGGCGCGCTTGGCCCTGAAGACGTAGACCGTGCCAGAGAACGGATCGGCGCCCATCGTCTCGCGAACCAGCGCCGCCAGGCCTTCGGCCCCCTTGCGGAAGTCCACCGGCTTCGTCGCGACCATCACCTTGACCGCACCCGTCGGCCCGATCACGACGGCGCCTTCAGCGCACGGATCACCGCCGCCACCGTCCTGGCGTCGGCGCCACGACCGACCCGCATGGCGACGCCGTCAATCTCCAGCTCGATCATGCCGGCTTCTCGCACGGCCTTCCGCTTCCGTGTCGATCTCGCGCGCTTCCCCGCCGGTTCGGGCTCCGATGCCGCGACCACTGCTGGAACAAACAATGGCTCCGGTGCCGGCGCATTCTCCAACGGCACCCGCGCGGACCGGCGCCAGGCGAACAGCTGCTGCGGGGACAATGCATATCGCCGGGCCACCGCGCTCACGGTCTCGCCGGCATCGTAGCTTTCCGCCACGATCCGCGCCTTCTCCTCTGGCAACCATTCGCGCCGCCGTCCAGAACCTGTGAATATCTCAAGCCGTCGAACCGGCTCCTCGTCCCTGGACTTAAGCGTAAGCTCTGAAATCGTCATGTGTCGAAGCCCTCAAAGGCTCCGAGCATCGCGGCTCATGACCACGTGCGAAAGGTGGTGCCGCAACAGCGCTCACACTTTAGCGAAGGCCAAATCAAGGGTGAGCGCCAGAGCTTCACGACTCACTGCGTCACTGCGAGATCGCATTTCCCTTGTTGAGTATGCGCCGGGTACGCCGACAATGGTGCGCCATCACCGGATCACACATTCGCCCGCGAAGGGCGGCGGACCGGTATGACTGGCAATTCGAAGGTTGTTAGATGCGTTGCGACAGACGCGCAGCGCGCACCAGGTGCCTCCGATGCTCGAGGGCAGTTCCTATGTTAGCGCTTTTATTCAACCGGTGCGCTTGGCGGTAAGAACTGGCCAATGAAGATTATGCCTCACTTTGCGAAGTCTTTTGCCAAACCTGGGCGATATGCCGTTTCAAAACAAGGGCTTCCTCCCAGCGGTCGATCGTGTCTTCGCCGTCTGGCCCCGTAATGGCGTAAGGCTTCGGGCCTAGCTCACATGTAAAAGCCAAGGTGTCGTCTGCACCCGCCCGTTTCCGCCAGCTTCTGAACCCGTACTCCCACCACGAAAGGAACTGATCCACCCAAAGTTTGTGCTGCGGGTAAGTGATTTCAATCTGTATCTGCTCACGTGTCGCCACCCGGCCGTGGAAGGCCCAAGAATTGTCCAGGATGCGATGGATTTCTTCATGATGTTCATCCGCAATGGGCCACGGGAATTCGCGACCGACGACAAAGTGCGAAATGTCGGCTAACAGCCTGAGATCCGGAAAACAGTCGAGCAGATCCAGAGTGAAGTAAAGATCCGTGGTCATGCGGTCACGATGGGTCTCGATATAGACTTGGACGCCGCCCTCGTCGGCGAGCCGACGCCATCCTTCGAGCAACGGCACACACTCCTGGATACGTCGCGGACGGACATCCGGTTGAAGATCGATATGATGGACGCCAAATTCCACGGCGTTCGCCAGAACCGGCTTGAGGTCATCAATCGTCCGAGGGAAGCACTGGCCTTCAGCTTGCATTCCCTTGGCTTTCAGGAGATTTGCTAAGCGCCCGACGAACTTGCGGTCGCGCCAGTCTGCACTGACTCCGTCAAAGCCAGCCTCAGCAATTTTTTCGACGTTCTGCTCGAGGGTATGCTCAGGATAGTGGTCGCTGCGAAGCTCCATAGCCCACATCGATTGAAAAATCAGAATACCTTGCATGTCATCCCCCTTACGCCGGTTGCGCCTGAAGCAGTTCCCGAAGGTCGAAAGCTTTCCGGACTGCCTCGGGGGTTGGCGACACGCCTCGCTGGAGCAGGGCTGAGCCTACGCGCACTGCCTTGGCGACGGGGCCGAGGGAACCATAACCGCTGACTGCGGCCAGCGTCCCCTGAGTGTCATAATGGAAGGCAGCCTGCGCCCCCGCGCCGAGCAGACGAACAGTAATCCTTTGATCTGGTGAGGGCAGTCCCGCCGCCTGAAAGACTTTGTCGAATTGATCCGACCACATCCACGGCACCGCGTGATAGACTGTTTCAATGCCTAGCATGTTCTTGGCGACGACATCCCCCTGATCTTCGGCGTTTTTCCAGCACTCCAGGCGAAGCGCACGCGCCATGCCTGCGCGACGCATGCAACTTGCGTCGCCAGCCGCGAAGATCGACGGGTCACACGTACGCAAATACTCGTCGACGACCACCCCGTTGTCCACCTCAAGGCCGCTTGCCTCTGCTAGGGTCGTTTCCGGCGTCACGCCAATTGCTATTAGGAGCACGTCACACGCAATATTTTCTCCGGATTCCAAGTGTACCCCGGTGACACGATCCTCGCCAAGTATGCTTTCGACAGCCGAGCCGACCCGGATCGCCACGCCTGCCGCCTCGTGATCCTTGTGGACCTCAGTGCTGATTTCCGCCGGCGCGACTCTCGCTAGCAAACGATCAGCGGACTCAATGACCGTCACCTTGCAGTTGCGGCGCACGGCCGAAGCCGCGACCTCCAGGCCGATCAATCCGCCGCCGATTATGACCAGAGTTGCGCCCGAAACCAAAGCCTCGGAAAGTCTCTCTGAGTCCGCCGCCGACCTCAGAGTCATGATGCCATCCATGGCTTTCCCGAACCTGCGCGGCTGGGCGCCGGTGGCGAGGAGCAGCCGTTCATAAAGGAGTTCGCCGCCGTCGGACAGCCTAACCGCACGCCGCTCGCGGTCGATCCCAGTCGCCCGCACTTGCCGGTGATGGTTGAGTTTCTGATCCTGGAACCATGCCTCTGCCAGCAGCGGGATGTCTAGAGTACATTTATCGCCCATCAGTACAGCTTTAGAAATCGGCGGGCGTTCATAGGGCGCCCGATCTTCTCCGTTCAGAAGATGGATTTGGCCTGTCCAGCCGTAGCTACGCAAGGACCGGGCAGCTCTGCAACCCGCGTGGCCGGCGCCGATGATGACCATAGCTTGTTCCAAGACGCTCCTCCGAAAAACTGAACGGCACTCCCTTGTCAGCGCTACCTATACACAGCTTTCAATTTCCTCAGCAAGATGCCCCGCATTAATCGCATAAAAAAGGCTAGGATTTGACAATGCACGGTAAGCTGTATACACCATTGCCGGCACGGCGCGCGACAGCGGCTTGCATGGAGAAGGTTATGGACGATAAGCTTTACGGGACCCGGGACAAACGTGGCCAATGGACCCCTAATGAACGGCCACGCCGCGGCCCTTTGTTCACATGGCCAATGCAACCAAGGAAGCTGTTCCTATGGATGTTCGGTTTCCCGGGCTACCTCTGGCCTTGGAATACGCTCATCCTGGCGATCTCGCTTGCGACTTGGGCATACCTAACCCCCGCTTTGGACGTGACCCGTCACTTTAGCATTGGCTGGGTGCTAACTATTTTGTTACGAAACGCAGTCTTGGCCGGTCTTGTTTATGGCGTCCTGCACGCAATCCTTTACATTCAACGTCGACAGGGCACCAGTTTCAAATATAATGCAAAGTGGCCCGACGCTGACAATCCCGTGTTTCTATTCGGAAGCCAAACGGCCGAAAATATCTTCTGGACGATGTTTAGTGGTGTTCCTATTTGGACAGCATACGAAGCGCTATCATGGTGGATGTACGCTAATGGGTACGTAGAACAGGTTAATGTCCGACAACACCCGATCTACTTTACCTGCATGCTCCTGGCCGCGCCCGCCTGGTCGTCGATGCATTTCTACTTCATTCACCGTTTGATCCATGTCGAGCCGCTTTATCGCCTCATACATAAGGTTCATCACAACAACGTCAACCCGGGACCGTGGTCAGGCCTGTCCATGCATACGTTGGAGCATATCCTGTATTTTTCAGTTGTGTTGGGCTACTTTATTGTGCCGTCTCATCCAATGAACGTAATGTTCTGCCTAATGGTGCAAGCCCTGCTTCCGGCACTAGCTCATCTTGGTTTCGGTAAGATCCTGACGGAAGGTGAAAAGCATCTCGACTACGACGGGTACTATCACTACCTCCATCACAGATATTTTGAGGTAAACTATGGCGACACGTTGATCCCATTCGATGATTGGTTTGGTACAATGCACGATGGATCTCCAGGGGCAGATGAGGCCATGTACAAGCGGGTAAAGACGAAAAAGTTCAACCGTGGCAACGCAAAGATATAGAGGTCGCTTTTGCAACGGAGCTGGCTATCAAGCGAGAGCGCCATCTCTAAAGGGTTCCCCTCATCAGCCATATCTAGAGGAAGAGAAATGACGAACGCGGGACAGTGGGTGCAGGCTTGTGCCTCGGACGCGTTAGCGCCTGAAGAAGCCGTGAGGTTCGATCACTGCGGGCGCTCGTTCGCAATTATAAGATCTCCAGATGGAAACTTCTTCGCAATCGATGGACACTGTAGTCACGAGAAGGTCCATCTTGCTGACGGCATCGTGGACGGTAACATCATTGAATGCCCTAAGCATTTTGGAACCTTTGACTACCGTACCGGCGAGGCGCTAGTCTTACCTGCTTGCGTCGATCTCAATCGTTACGAAGTTAAAATCGACTCGGGTGTTGTGCTCATTAAAATTTGAATGAAATCTCAACAACGAATATCCAGATCCTGCTGGGAAAAGACAAAACGAATGGGTCCCAACCGGGGCTTCGGAGTGAAGTGCAGTTCCAGAAGACTGGTCTCGTGGCCGGCACTGGGACGGGGATGGTGAGGGTAGATTTCGGAACGTGCATGCTTATCTGAGATCGGCTGCTAGTTCCGTAATGCCAATCGAGCTATCAGCCAACCCGTCGAACTGTCTCAAGACGAAACTATAGTTTGGTCGGATGACGCTATTCAGCGGCACGTCATTTGATCCCGCCGTTAACGCGGGAATAGCATCTTAAGCCTGGACGCTCCGTTCTTCAGTTCACAAGGTTGGGGCTGGTCAGATGCTCTTCGAAGACCGCGCCGTCACATGATCATGGAGTTTGCAACTTGAGCAAAGACGACCAGTCAAAAAGGGTAAGCGCGATCGCGATTCACGACTTGTTGAGAGACCGCATCTGCCTTCTTGAGTATGTGCCCAGTACGATGCTTCGAGAGAATGATATTGCCGTTGAGTTTGGTGTAAGTAGGACACCGGTTCGTGAAGCGTTCCAGCGGTTGTCGATTGAGGGGCTAGTTGAAGTCAGGAATGGCGTTGGCACTTTCGTCACAACCCTTGATTCCGTGCAACTGCGTGAGCTTATCGATCTCAGAATCGAAATGGCGCTGCTTTTTGGTCGCATCGGAACGCGTGATGCCACCCCCGCAGATGTAGCTGTTCTAGAAGCGTTGCTTCACCAGTGTGATCAATTGGCGGACAATTGCGATGTGAGCGGGCATTGGCGAATAAATCATATGCTGCACTTCGCCGTCGGAGATTTTATATGGAACAAGAGTTTCCTCGATATATGGAACAACCTCTACTTCAGGATAGCTGGATCGTGGTACGGTATGTCTCGTGACCTAGGGACAGACACGGTTGGATTGCTAAAAATGGAAATTTCAGAGCTGTTGGTAGCTGTTCGGGATAATGACATAGAGGATATCGGTTATATTAAACGAAAATATATCAAGATTTATTGGAAAAAGATTTTCGCAGAGCGTGAACAGTAACACTGTGATGGATTGCATAATTCGCTTGTAGTCCAATTATTTCGTTTCTTGCGGTAAATTGGCGGACGAAATGCTTCATCCAAATTCGCTTATAGTCCAATTATTGCGTTTCTTGCGGTAAATTGGCGGACGAAATGCTTCATCCAATACGCCTCACCAAGGAGGGACCACGAGCAACGGAGCTTGCCCCGAAGGCCCGCGGCTTCGATTAAAATAGGCTTGACACGGGGCAATGTGCTGCCAATCGTCGAGGCTGGTCGGGCTGTGCTTGTTGACATATGAACTCGATGGCAAGGTGTGGCAGGAGCCGACGGCGGGCCATACCCCGGGGGCACGCAGCCGTCAGCCTGATCTGGCGGCGTAGGGGCAGTGTTTGCGGCGCATTGGCCGATGCAATGCATATACCCCAACTGGAGCTTTCGGTACGACACCGACTCTGACCAGGCACGTCGGACGCGGTGGGCATTCCTCGAGGGTTGCTCCTCTATTCGGCGTGTTGAAGTCAAGCGCTTCTCGAGCTTTCCGCTTCGCCAGCATCCGAGGTCTTTCGCGGGGTCTTGCTTCTCTGGGATCGGCGCTCGGCCGTCGCCTTGATGGGATCAGAAGAATGAGGCGGAACAATCTCGGACGCGTCCTGATCTTTGTGATGCGACCGGTACTGCAACCTCGCGAACTACTCTTTCCACCGGCTGGTGGAACCTTATCGCGTGATCCTTGTCACGCTGGCTGTGCGATCATGTTTCGTCTTCGTGTTCGACCGTCCCCGACCTGGTTTCGGTTCGGCCGGCGCGCACAGTGGCCGGTCAAGGGTGGCCGAAGGTCAGCGCGCCGCGTCTTGCCCTTGACGGGCCACTGTGCGCGCCGGCAGGCTGCAATGGTCGGGCGCACGATCAGGCGGCCTTCGGCATGATGTCTTGTCGCGTCCAGCGGAACTCTGTGCCGTCGCGCCCATGCGATGCATGATCACCGCCAGCCGGCGAGCCAATGCGACAATTGCCTTCTGTCGGCCGAGCCCCCTGGCGACGTTCATCGCCCACCCCCTCGGCCACGACCATTTCGTCACGCGCGTTAGCAGCGTCTGCGCGGCTTGGTAAAGCAGCGTTCGCATCATGCCGTCGCCGCAGCGGGGATATCCGGCCGATGCGGCGGCTTTCGCCCGCCTAATGGAGCACCGGCGTCAGTCCCAAGATCGGTCCGACCGCCTTGGAATTGCGGAAGCAGGCCGGAATGTCGATGGTCGCCGTATAGGCCAGCGCCACCACCGGACCGACGCCCGGTATCGTCGTCAGCCGCCGGCAGACCGCATCGTCGCGGACGATGGCAAGCAGCTTGCGGTGAAGCGCTGCAAACGTCTCGCGAAGCTTGCTGCGCGCCTCGAGCAGCGGTTCGACGATTTCGGCGAGATCGGGCATGCCTTCGGTGAGCTCGCGGATGCGGTGCTCGAACTTGACGGCGCCGATCATCCGAACCTTGAGACCGAAGTAGCGCAACAGCCCGCGGATGTCGTTTTCGATTGCGATCGCCTTATCCTGCAGGAGCTTGGCGCCATCAGCAGGGCCCGGCGCTTCTGGGCTTTTCAATGTCTTGTCATGGACCGGGCGAAACAGGTTGCCCCGCATCATCTGGGCAATGCCACGGGCGTCAATGCGGTCGGATTTGTTCGGCTGCGCCTCCAGGAAGGCCTTGGTGTGGCGGGTTTCGATGCATACCACCGGCAGGCCGGCTCCAGCCAGGCCGGTGAACAGCCATTGCGACAACGGCCCGGCTTCGAGCCCGATCCGCTCAGAGGTCCAGGCAAAATCCGAGAGCATCCGCACAAGATCCTCGGGATGGCTCTCCACTTTTGTCTCCCGGCAGATCTTGCCGGTTTCATCGACGATGCAAATCGCGGTCTCTTTTACCGCGAGTATGGTCCAAGGCGCCATGCGTGCTCCGTCCGGGTCGAAACCCATAGGAGACATGCCAAAACCGCGCCTTGAATATCGGCTCCAGAAGTGTTTTGACCGCGCCTTGAACGACGCGATCCTTGATCGTGGGAATACCCAGGGGCCGGAATTGCCCCGGTTTACCGGCCTTGGGGATGAGCTTGCGCCGCGCAGGCGGGTCGATATGCGCGGGAGCGCAATTCGCCTGAAGCCCTTCGAGGAAGCGTTGCTCACCGATCCCATTCCGGATGCGGCCCACGGTGATCCCGTCGATCCCAGCCCTGCGTCGGCCTCGGTAGGAGGCTACGCGCTGCCAGGCGTGACGCAGCACGCGCAGGTCGGTGAAGTCCTCGTTGCCGACGAGACCTTCTTCGATGCCGCGGCGCACCGCAGTCTCGAACAGCTCGCGCAGCAGATCGCTGTCGCGAAAGCGGCCGTGCCGGTTCTTGGAGAAAGTGGAATGGTCCGGGACATCACCCTCCAAGCCAAGCCGGCAAAACCAGCGATAGGCGAGATTCCGATGCCCTTCCTCGCAGAGCGGGCGCTCGGAGCGGATGCCGAAGCAGTAACCGACGATCAGCATCCGGATCTTAGCTCCGGATCGATCGAGGGCCGGCCGATCTCGCTGTAGAACGGTCGCAGATGCGAGCGCAGCTCGGACAGGTCGGCGAACCGATCAATCGAGCGAAGCAGATGGTCTGATGGCACGTGAGGTTCGATGCTGAACTCGTGGAACAGCGCCTCCTGCATCACGGTCCGCTCGCCCATCATCGACTCAATCTCCCTTCACCAAGGAGACTGAATCAGTGCTTCAGAACGGTTTCAAGCCAGGCTTTTCAACACAATCTACCCACGGCAGCCGTCCCGCTTGCCGATACAGCACACACAGCAGCTCGACCTCCTCACCGAGCAATCGTCGCGAGCGGGATGATCCAAGCCGGTTGACCGCAGCCACCGTCAGGGCGCCGGTATGCTGCCTGAACCCCTGGCTTTTGTTGCCAACGTGCTTCCGTTTGGCGATGGAGGCCTGCAAATCTGTCGGCCTGCCTGGTTATCAACAACACTACAATTCTGCAATGCGAGATAAACTAACGCTTCACACAAACATAATTTTTGCGACGTAGTAAGGTGGTAAGGTTTTGACGATTCTGGCCTGCCGAGTAACTGGACCAGCCTCAGCCGTCACGGCCGGACTCCTTGGGCAGCGGTGCGCTGCCGCAAGGGGCTCGGCGGCGGCGCTTTCGGCATCCGCTTGGAGGTCGTCCTGCTGCGGGTTGGCCAGAAGCCTGCGGCACAGGTCGAGCCTGGCAGCGCGATGACCATTGGCGAGGAAGCCGTAGTGGCGGATGCGATGGAAGCCGTCGGGCAGCGTGTGCAGCAGGAAGCGGCGGATGAACTCATGCGCGTCGAGCGTCATGATCTTGGTCTTGCCGCGATGGCGATAGTCCCGCCAGCGGAATGCGATCCGATCGTCGGCCGTGCTGATCAGTCGGGAATTGGCAATGGCGACGCGATGGGTGTAGCGGCCGAGATAGGCCAGCACCTGCTTCGGCCCGCCGAAGGGCGGCTTGGCGTAGACGACCCATTGACGGCGACGAGCCTCGGCGAGCAAGCGGGCGAAGGCATCGGGCTTTGCCAGGTGGGCGAGATCGCCGAAGAAGCCCAGCCGCCCCCCATCATGGGCCGCTCGCAGCTCCTCCAGAAAGCGCCGGCGGAACAGACGCGACAGCACGCGCACGGGCAGGGAGAACCCCGGCCGGCAGGGGATCCATCGCGTGCCGTCGGGCGACAAACCACCGCCCGGCACGATACAATGGATGTGGGGATGGTAGGTGAGCGTTTGGCCCAGCTGTGCAACACCGCGATGAGACCGATCTCTGCGCCGAGATGCCTGGAATCCGCGGCGATCGTGCGCAGCGTCTCGGCCGCGGCCTTGAACAGGATCGTGTAGACCGCCGCCTTATTCTGGAAGGCGATCGCGGCAACCTCGGCCGGCAGTGTGAGCACCACGTGGAAGTAGGCAACCGGAAGAAGCTCGTCCTGCCGCGCGGCGAGCCAGTCCCGGCAGGCCTGCCCCTGGCACTTGGGGCAATGCCGGTTGCGGCAGGAATTGTAGGCCACGCGGATCGCCCCGCAGGACCGGCAGCCCTCCACATGGCCGCCCAGTTCGGCGGTCCGGCACAGTTCGATGGCGCTCATCGTGCGGCGCTCGACGCGTCCAAGATGGCCGATATTGACCTGTCGATACGCCTCGCCTTCGTTCAATCCCCTTTGATTCCATCAAATCCTGAATCGCTAGCCCGCTCCAGACTTTGCCTGGCAGGTTCCCAGCGAATGTAGAAGGCAGCGCCAAATCGCCGGCAGCTCTGTCAAGCAAATTGTTGTAATTATGTACATCAATAACTTTGCAGAACTTTCGCAATTGAGGCGCGTCGACCGTGGTATCGTCCAGCAAGCCTGAGGTCACGAACAATTTAAGCCAGCGCCTGCTTAGGCACGGCACGCGACGGAGGTCGGCCCCAATGGCATGAAAACGGCCATCCCTGTTGAGGGCCCAAGGGCGGCGGAAAAAATAGAGGCAATCGGTATTGGCTGTCAATTTTCGATGTGCTGGCCCGTTAATGTCCCAATTGCGTATGAACTGTGACGTTATTGGCATTACTGACTTTACGGACTTCGACGTGTCAGCTGATGCGACAGTAAACCCTACCGAACTTCGATCTACGAGGACCGAAAAAGAAATCGACTGAAGATGTTGCGATCCGTTTACTCAACGTCAATTCTTTGCGGAAGCCGGCGTTCCAATGCCCACCCGTCGCCTGGAGCAACTGTGACATTTCGGGGCGGATGCGGCACCAGACATCTCTCGAGGTTAAATGCATTCAATCAATGACATCGATCGAACAGGCGACTCGCTTGGCGAAACAGAACAATCAGCCGCTCCCAAGGGAGTATGTTCTGGGTATCAGAAGCATAATATTTCATGGTGGTATGGCAATGGATGCAACAACGCAGATCATTCGGCACGTTGTAAATTCAGAGTTCGAGATGATACCTGACAAGGCAATAGAACGCGCGAAGCTTTCGATCCTGGACACTATCGCGTGCGCGATCGGCGGATCGAATGATCCTATCGCCCACATTTCTCGCGATCTGGGCGCGTTATCGGGCGGCAAGCCAGAATGCACAGTTTGGATTTCTGGGGAGAAGCTTCCTTCCAGCTTGGCAGCTCTTGTTAATGCGACTACTGCAAGAGCCCTCGATTTTGATGAGACGTATGAGATTTATATCAATGGTTGCCACGCAAGCTCGTATGATGTTCCTCCGGCCCTAGCACTCGCCGAACGGGATCCTTCTATTACTGGAAGAGAATTGCTGGCCGCGATCGCAACAGCTATCGATCTGCATGTGCGTCTCGCGCGTAGCGTTACCACATATTCTTCAAATACAGGCCGCGACAACATGGTCGCTGTCTGGGGTGCTGCTGCCAGTAGTACCAAATTGCTGCGGCTCGATGAAGAAAAAACCCGGAATGCGTTCGGAATTGCTTACGCCCATGCTGCCGGCGAATACCAGATGTATGAAGAAGGTGCCCACACTGTAGCGCTGCAGCAGGGATTGCGGGCCCGCTCGGGAATTGAATCGGCCCTATCAGCTATGGTGGGCTTCAATGGCCCGCGGGAACCGTTCTTTGGGAAATATGGTTTCTACAAGGCCTTCGAACCTGAGTTCGACTTAGATATGCTTATGAACAAACTCGGCCATGATTATGTGAACGCTTCCATGGGCTTCAAACCCTGGCCCTCCTGCAAGTGTAATCATTTCGGGATCGACGGGCTACTGCAGTTGCGAGAGAAGCACAACTTCCGGGGCGATGATATTGTTTCAATCGAGCTTGGGTTGAATCACCGCGCTGAAAGTCTCGTGGCTCAGCCGCACGACCAAAAGTGGAACCCAAGGGACCCGATTGTAGCGCGTTACAGTCTGCCCTACGCCATCTCTGTCGCCGCGCAATATGGCAGAGTTGCAATTGGCGATTTCCGTCCCGAAGCGCTGCAGGATCCGGACGTGCGTCGTATTATGGCCGTTACCAAGGTGGAGGTTGATCCGGAGATCGAACGCACTCACGGACAGTATGGGAATTCGCCGACAAACATTAAAGTAAGATTAAAGAATGGATCAGAACAATTTGTTCGTGTGGACAAGCCATTCGGACATCCGGAAAACCCAGCTTCGCTGGTCGATGGCATACGGAAACTTAAGGATTGCAGCGAGATGTCGATGTTGCCGTTCTCTGAGAAACAACTCGGGTTGATCGGAGACTTTATCCGCGATCTCGACAAGCAGCCCACGTTGGCGCCGCTATTCGAGCTGTTAGTTGGCGGTAAGTAGTCTCGGGTGAGTGAGTACACAGAGTCAAGCTGATACAGAATTGGGCGATTTTGATGAAGCCGATATAAAGGTGCCATCTCGCCGTCAAAAGCAGGTTCTCCACATCGTCTGCAAGGGAAGCGGCCGTCGCCGATCTAGGTGATTGTCCTACCGCGCCGCAGAACACCGTCCTTACATCGACGGGACCAACATCAGGGTAGCTGTGCAATACCAACGATAGCCGCGCCGGGTCACAGATCGCCTGTCGCGAACCAGAGCGGCGTGTTCGCCTCTGAGAATATCCAGCGGCGAAATCTCTTGCTTCACACGTTTTCACAAGGAGGAATCCATGACATTGAGCAAGCGGCGACTGGGTATGCGAGGCCTGCGGGTTGGCGCGATCGGCCTCGGTTGCATGGGAATGAGCCAGTACTACGGGCCAGCGGAAGAGGAGGGGTCGATCGCCACTCTGCACCGGTCGATCGAGCTTGGCTGCGATTTCTTCGATACCGCCGAAGGCTACGGTCCGTACACAAATGAGGAACTGCTCGGCCGCGCTTTTCGGGATCGGCGGGAGAAGGTGGTGATCGCGACTAAGTTCGGTTTTCGCTTCAAAAAGGGCCGCCAGCTCGGCGCCGAAACCGATAGCCGACCCGAATCGATCCGCCGCGCGGTCGAAGGATCCCTGCGGCGGCTCCAAAGCGACCATATTGATCTGCTGTATCAACACCGCATCGATCGGGAGGTCCCGATTGAGGATGTCGCGGGTACGGTCGCGGAGTTGGTGGGCGAGGGCAAGGTGCGATTCTTCGGCCTGTCGGAAGTCGGCGGCGCGACGCTGCGCCGGGCGCATGCGGTGCACCCGGTCTCAGCTCTTCAGAGCGAGTACTCTTTGTGGGAGCGCAACCTTGAGGGGGAGGTGATCCCCGTACTTCGTGAACTGGGCATCGGATTGGTGCCTTTCTGCCCGTTGGGCCGCGGCTTCCTTGCCGGCGGGGTCAAACGCGCCGAGGAATATCCTGAAGGCGATACCCGCCGGATCGATGAACGGTATCAGGCCTCGAACTATGACAGCAACGTGAAGGCGGCTCAGGTCGTGTTCGACATCGCTGAAGCCAAGGGCGCAAAACCGGCTCAGATCGCGCTCGCTTGGTTGCTGCACAAGGGTGACGACATCGTCCCGATCCCAGGTACTAAACGACCCGCCTACCTTGAGGAGAATGTCGGCGCCGACACTGTCAAACTGACTGCCTCTGACATGCAGACGCTCGACGAAGCGCTCGCAATAGGAAAGGTCTCAGGCAATCGTTACCCCGACTGGCTGATGGCCGGGATCGATCGCTGATCGCCGGATCCGTCAACTACCCGCTCCCGAATATCGGTGCTTGCCTGGATCGATTTTGTTTCAGCGAGTGTTCAGGCGGTATCGGCAACGGGGGCAACGTAACAACGGACGACATTTTGAAGAGGGGGTCGGCATCACCATACGGCTCGCCCGAAAGCCCGAAAGTGCCGTCCCAATCGAAGTACTTCCGACAGCGATTCCGCTGAATCGGGTAGTTTTCGGGAGTGGGCTTAGCGGTAGGTTCGCGGCTGCGCCGTTCTGGCAGTTTTGGGGGCGCGGGAGGCCGGGCTTTCATGCCTGGTCGATACCGCCGGGCCACGACGACGCGCCCTGCTGTTTGGCCGTGGCGGTCTTCCGCCGTCAGACCTGAGCGAACCGGACTTTGCCCTGATAGTGGGGTCTAAAACTTGTTCGGCGAGCATTCGCAGCATCGGACTGCGGCACGAGCGCGACATTTGGCAACCGGCATGAGGCGGGCGCGGTGATGCAGACGGACAATGACGGCCAGAGGGTGTTTGTGATCGATGGGCTACCCGCTGAGCCTCGTATCGGGACATTGAAGGAGTGCTGGTCGGTCAGGCGCGCGTCCGGTCGACTGGACCGATCGTCGGAACCATCGGCGTGACCGCACAGATAGCGGCTACGAACCGTCCTAATTTAACAAGGCGCTGAATAGCGTGCATCTCAGTTGGCAAACAGTTCCTTGTAACCGCTCGTGATGGACCAGTTCGCGCGGTCGAGGTGGCTTCTAGCCGCGTTTCGGGCGCGTTCCGGTTCGCGCTCGGGATCGATGCCCAGGATCAGCTGTGCCATTTCCTCGTAGCTGTCGTTATCGGCGGCAGCGTCCAGAAATTGCATGTAAGTCGTGAAATGTGCCTCATCGTAAGCCGTGAGACTGTCCGACCAGGGTACCTCGTCGACTGTTTCATGCTTCATGGCGGACCTGTGAACATCGTTTCGTGAGCGGAGGGGTGAACGGCTTTGTCAGAAGACCGCCCACACTCTCTCGCGACCCAATACAGCGAATAGGAACGATCATTCCTATAATGATCGTCCTGTTCTGGTCCGTTTTCCGCCATGGATCTCAAGGGGGTCATGGCGATCAACTTGCGTCGTGTGCGCCATGATCATGATCTGACGCAGGAAGAGCTGGCAGCCCGCGCTGAGCTTAGTATGCTTAACGTGGGCTCAATCGAACGCGCCCGTGTTTCCGCGAGCATCAGTGTGCTCGGACGGTTGGCCATCGCATTGAACGTCGATCCATGCGACTTGATCAGGCCACGGCACAGGTAGATGCAATGCCGCTCGCGGCCGGCAAATCGTGGCTGACGTTCGCCGGGGGGTTCGAGGCGCCGCCATCACCACCGGGGCACGACACGCTCGCATCGGCGGCTCGACACCAATTGTTTAACGCGATGAGCGTTGCACAAACCATTTTCCCCACCACGTAGCCCGCGCTAATCCGGCGTTTCTCGCGTCTGACGCCGCCCGACCCAAACCAGAATACATGGCCGCCGTTCCGTGTCGTTTCGCACCGATGACGTTGATCGGCTGAAGCCATTTCACGGCCAAGGCATCGCCAATCGCAAGGCCAATTCTTCGGATTCGGAAGCGATCCCAACGCCGTCTACCACTTTCGAGCACGGGCGATCCGGCCTTCGAGAGCATCTATCGCTTTGTTCCTTGAAGGGAGCACTATGCCGAATAGCGTCGACCTCAACAAAAAGGAGGCGGCCTGGCCTATCAACCTCGCAGCCGAGGCGCGAAAGCAGAAGCGGCTCCGCCGACTAGGAACAGCAAATCCGGTGTGTCCGTTGCAGTGACAACGACAAATGCTGCCTGGACGATCATCACGTTGCCGGTAGCGGTTCGACCCTGTGACGATTATCGTTTGGGGAACTGTCGCCTCAAACTCAGCGATATGCAAAGGGTCATCTCAAGTCATTTAGCGATGCCGCAGCCTGGCCAAAAGCGTGGCCCATTTCTTCCTTGGGCTGGCGACCTTTTGGTAATGCTCAACCGAAAATTCCAGAAGTTCTCCGCACGTCCTGGAGAAACAGAAATTGGCAGATTGTGCGTAAGCATTTGGGCAGATTATGACGAGACGCAGTGCTGGTGATCCAGGGTCGCCTGAAACCGCCGCTATGCTGGAGGAAATGAGCATTGGCAAGCTGGCAAAAAGCGGGCGCGAGCGCCGCGCCTGCCGGGCTAAGGGTCAAAGGATGGACGCGATTTCGAAAGGCGGGCAGGTTGTTTGGTCAAGACTCTTCAGGACTGCGTAGGCGCAGCGACGGGTAATCCGCGCAATTGCTCGCGTATCTCCATACCCCAGCCGCACCCTCAACCAGACACGAATAGGAACGAACATTCCTAGAACGATGGTTCCGGTTCTGTCCGTATCCGCGCCATGGATCTCAAGGAGGTCATGGCGATAAACTTGCGTCGTGTGCGCCATGATCAGGATCTGACGCAGGAAGAGCTGGCAGCCCGTGCTGACCTTAGCATGCGTTACGTCGGCTCGATCGAACGCGCCCGTGTCTCCGCGAGCGTCAGTGTGCTCGGACGGCTAGCCATCGCGTTGAACGTAGAGCCATGCGACTTGATCAGACCGACGCAAAAATAGGGGAAATTTCCTTTTTCTTTGCCTTCTCACATACTATCCGCGAACAGACCCAGATAGATTTTTCGGCCAGGTTTTCGGACACGCGAGAAGGCAGCCAAGATACGAGCGAGCAGTTCCAGCGTTTGATGACCGATCATCACGGCATCACCTGCTCGATAAGCCGGTCGGGCAACGTATGGGAGAATGCTGCGATGGAGAGCTTCTTCTCGTCGCTGAAAACAGAGCGGACAACCCGCAAGGTCTACAGGAGGAGGGATGACGCTAGGGCCGACGTGTTCGATTACATCGAGGGCTTCTACAACCCTCGGCGACGGCACTCGACGTTGGGCTATATGAGCCCTGTCGAGTTCGAGGAGAAAGCTATGTTAGCTTAACCTGGTGTCCGAAAAACCGGCAGCAGGCCATGTCGCTTCACCGCCCAGGAGAGCACAACCCACCCCCGAAATGACCTGAAACTGGGTAGAAGCGGGGGCAACGTGAAGTTCATGGTTGGAAGGAAGGGCGGGTTTGCCCGCCTTCTGATAAGTCCGCTGGGCACAGATTACGCCGATCCTATAGGTTTGAGATCGAACCTCGATTGCCAATTAAGGTGCGTCCTTCTTGCGCGGCCGCTTTGCCGGCTCGGCCGTTTCCGGCTCCTTCGGTTGGCGGCCGAGCCCCATCGTCTCGGCCAGGGCCGAGCGCGCCGCGGCGTAATTCGGCGCGACCATAGGTTAATCCGCCGGCAGGCCCCATTTGGCGCGATATTCATCCGGCGTTAGTCCATAGTGAGTCGACAGATAGCGCTTCAGCGACTTGAATTTTTTTCCGTCCTCAAGGGAAGTGATGTAGTCGGGTGTCACCGATTTCCTGACTGGTACCGCAGGCTTGAGAGCCTCCGGCTGTTCTGCGCAGGGCCCGCCGCCTTGTCTTTGAGCGCTGCATGCACCTGGTTGACTAAACCGGGTAGGTCTCCCACCGGGACTGGATTGTTGGAGACATAGGCAGATACGACATCGGCGGTGAGCTCGACAAGGGTGTCGATGTTTGTTTCGGGTTCTTCTGTCACGAAACACTCCAGACGGCGGGTGAAAATAGTCGGTCGGTGAAGCGTCGCATGGTACCGGTTGTTGCTGAAAACAACGAATGTCTCGAGAGCGAATTAATGCGAGTGCTTATCCATTAGTGCCAATCATAGCGCCGTACTCGCCCTTCGCTGTTCATCGGACGTTCCTGATGACCGCGCCGAGCAATCGAAAGCCGTGGCGTGCACGTGAGGAATAAATACCGAATATCCGTTCGAGAGTCATTGAGCGGCTGAGGTTCATCATCTTGGTGGGTCGTTACCTCGGCCAGGATTGGGGAGCGGACCGCTGGAACCTACCTGAGGGGATCCGCGCGGGTGTTTGCTCTTGAAACAGCGGTGGCTGTGACATTCTGCACTGCCCGGAAGACGTTAAGGCAGGTTCCATGCAGCAAAGGTTCAATGGACCGGAAGCATTCAGCAGCCGCTGGAGGTCGAGAAGAATTTGCTGCGTAACGGATAATTCGTCCCAAACATCGAAACGTCGCGCTATGCCGACCTGAGTTCTTCACAGTAGAAGGCGGGTAACAGAATCCGACATACGGCTCGGCGCCAGCTTCGGGGCTGGCGATCGGTGCCAAGAATTTCAGCCCAATCGAGAAAGGCGCTCACTTCCGGCCGCTGGGGCTTCTGTCGTGGGGATTGCCGGTCAGACAATCCGATCCTTTCCTCAACTGATCCAGCGCAGAGCGTTGACGAATCTCATATCCCAAAATGGCTGCCAACCAATACGCGGAGAGATTATCTATGAAAGTCCTGTTGACTATGACGGCAGTAGCCTTGTTGGCAGCCGCCGCTTTTGCTGATCAAGCGATCCCCGAACACCTCAGAGAAACAGCACTGTCCACTTTCAAGGCTTTGCCATCCATCACGCCGGCAGTCACCAACAACGCGATCACCTGGCAGAAAATCGCTCTCGGCAAGGCATTGTTCTTCGATCCACGCGTCTCGTCATCAGGCGTTTTCTCATGCAATTCGTGCCACAACTTGGCCACCGGGGGCGATGACAATCGTGAGACTTCAATCGGCCATGGTTGGCAAAAAGGGCCGCGCAACGCGCCCACGGTTTTGAACGCTGTCTTCAACATTGCGCAGTTCTGGGATGGTCGCGCCGAAGACCTCAAGGCTCAAGCCAAGGGTCCAGTGCAAGCCAGTGGCGAAATGGCCAACACGCCGGATCAACTGATCGCCACGCTCAAGTCGATGCCGCAATATGTCGAGTGGTTCAACACAGCTTTCCCAGATGAAGCCGACCGGGTCACCTTCGAAAACTTCGCCAAGGCAATCGAAGCCTTTGAGGCGACGCTTGTCACGCCAGCCCCCTTTGATGATTTCCTCAATGGTAATGATGCCGCAATGACTCCCGAGCAGAAGCAGGGTCTGGCGCTCTTCATGGACAAAGGCTGCGCGTCTTGCCATGCCGGTGTCAACGTAGGTGGGGACGGTTACTACCCGTTCGGCCTTGTCGAAAAGCCCAGCCCCGAGGTCCTGCCGGAAAGGGACAAGGGCCGATTTGCAGTCACCAATAAGGCGGAGGATTCTTATGTTTTCCGCGTGGCGCCGCTGCGCAATGTAGCACTCACTGCGCCGTATTTTCATTCGGGCAAGGTGTGGGATCTGAAACAGGCCGTCGCCATCATGGGAAAGACACAGCTCGGCCAAGAATTGACGAAAGAAGAAATCGACCGGCTTGTCGCCTTCCTTAACGCGTTGACCGGAACAGTACCCGACGTTGTCTATCCCATCTTACCGGCCGAAACCGCGACGACGCCTCGACCTGTCTCGCAGATATTGGGAAAGTAAGTGGACTGAGCTTCGGAGAGCCCAACGGTATAACGGAACATCACTGAGGCGAGACCGCGAGGCGGTCGCGACAAACACCAGGTGTCCGATTTAATATCAACGGGCAGACGACGCTTCCGTCGTCTGCCCGACGCGATGGCACCATGCCAGTGTCCAAGGTGAGGCGGCCAGATAATATTCAGACAGCTCATCTAAGGCGGTTGATAGGACGTTCCGCCAACCCAGGCGGTTCGCGGAATTTGCGTCACCCAGGTGGCCGGTGACGCACCATACGACGACAACTTGGCAAAGCCTCAGGCCTGCACTCTATCCCGGAGGGCGCGTGCTGCAGCGACCATGTTCACGAGGGCAGGGCGGACCTCATCCCATTTGCGCGTTTTGAGGCCGCAGTCCGGGTTTACCCAAAGTTGCCGGTCGGAGAGCCGCTCGCGTGCAAGCATGAGGAGGGCCGAAATCTCGGCGACTTCTGGAATGCGCGGTGAGTGTATGTCATAGACTCCGGGCCCGATTTCGTTCGGATATTTGGTGCTCGTAAAGGCGTCCAGCAGTTCCATCGCCGAGCGCGATGTCTCAATCGAAATTACATCCGCGTCCAGCTCAGCGATCGCGTCGATGATCGCGTTGAACTCCGAATAACACATGTGAGTGTGGATCTGGGTCGCGTCCTCTACACCCGTCGAGGCCAGCCGGAAGCATTCGACCGCCCAGTCCAGATAGACTTGCCAGTCGGACTTGCGCAGCGGCAAGCCTTCGCGAAACGCCGCCTCGTCAATCTGGATTATCTTTGCGCCAGATCTTTCCAGGTCCGTCACTTCATCGCGAATGGCGAGGGCGATCTGGCGGCAGACCTCGGAGCGCGGAATGTCGTCGCGGACAAAAGACCAGTTAAGAATGGTCACAGGGCCTGTGAGCATTCCCTTGACTGGCTTTTGCGTAAGCGACTGGGCGAATTCCCACCAGCGCACCGTCATCGGATTGGGGCGCGATACATCGCCGAAGATGATCGGGGGACGCACGTAGCGGGAGCCATAGCTTTGCACCCAGCCATGCTGGGTGAAGGCGAAGCCGGACAGCTTCTCGCCGAAATGCTGTACCATGTCGTTTCGTTCGAACTCGCCGTGCACCAGCACGTCCAGCCCGATCTCCTCCTGCCAGCGGATGGCAGTCTTGGTCTCGTTCTGCAGAAAGCTGTCGTAGTCGAGATAGCTGAGCTCACCCTTCCTGTGGGCGGAGCGGGCCTTGCGCACCCGAGTCGTCTGCGGGAATGATCCTATGGTGGTCGTTGGGAACGGGGGCAGGCTCAGCGTGCGGGCCTGGACCGTGGAACGCACGAGGAAAGGGTTCTTTCGTTGCTTCATGCTATCGTCGATGCCGGCGATCCGACCTTCAACAAGCGGATCATGGACCTTTGCGGACGCTGCGCGAGCAGCGGCAGCCTCGGCAGAAGCTGTCAACTCGTGTGCCACTACATCCCTGCCTTCGGACAGCGCCCTCGCCAGCACCACCAGTTCGTCGGTCTTCTGCGCCGCGAAGGCGAGCCACGAGCTTATAGTGGCATCAAGTGCCGTCTCCATGCGAAGGTCCATGGGCACATGCAGCATCGAGCACGAAGGTGCAATTTCGACGCGGTCCAAGGGCCAGCCGGCGACGATCGGCTTGATGCGGTCGAGAATGGCAGGCAGGTTCGCGCGCCAGACGTTGCGGCCATCGATCAAGCCAAGCGACAGCACCAGGTCCTTAGGCGCAAGCCGACCAACCCTCTCCAACTGCTCGGGAGCGCGCGAAAGATCGAGATGCAGGCCGGCCACTGGCAGCGAAATCGCCGTCTCGAGATTGTCCCCCAGCGCACCGAAATAGGTAGCCAGCATGATCTTCAGTTCGGGAGTGGCCTTCGACAGCTGCCCATAGGCAAATTCATACGCAGCTCGTTCGTTCGGGTTTAGATCCAGGACAAGGGCTGGCTCATCGATCTGCACCCAATCGGCTCCCGACAGTTTCAACCCCCGCAGGAGCTGCTCGTAGACGGGCAGAAGCCGCGGCAGCAGCGCGATGGGATTGAAACCCTCGGCAGGTGACTTCGCCAGTTTGAGGAAGGTGACAGGTCCAAGGATGACTGGGCGTGTATGAATGCCGAGGGCTTTAGCCTCGAGGAAGTGATCAACCGGTTTCGTCGACGAGAGGGCAAACGTCTGATCATCGTCGAGTTCCGGCACGATGTAGTGATAGTTGTTGTCGAACCATTTGGTCATTTCCATCGCGGTCAGGGCAGGGCCAGCCGCACGCTCCTGATCAGAGTGCCCGCAGCTCCCCGTCTGGCCTTGGTCGCCGCGCGCCATGGCGAAGTAGATGTCGAGCGGAAGCTCGCCGCCACTCCAGGCGTATCGGGACGGCACCGCGCCGACCATTTCTGCAGTGTCGAGCACATGGTCGTAGAGCGAGAAGTCGTTCGACGGAATTTTCGACACGCCGCGATCGCGCTGCTCTTCCCAGTTGGCGGCACGCAGCGCTTTCGCCGTCGTGAGAAGGTCAGTAGCGGAAGATTTTCCGGACCAGTAGCTTTCAAGCGCGAATTTCAGTTCCCGCCGGCGACCGAACCGCGGCACACCGAGCGTTGCCACAGGAATTTGCTGAGAGACAGTCATGCCATACCCCGATGGTTGGGGCGTGGGGGACAAGAAGGCGCCTCGTAGACCGGCACGAACGCCGGACTGCTGCGGCCACCGAGACACCCCGCCCGTGGACTTAGTTCGTCGTGGCAGGTCTCCTGGCTCGCGGGGTCATCGCTTCTCCCCGTCTTCCCGAGGCTGTTCGCCTCAGTGACATGAGTGGGGTTGGCTCACTCGCTAACAGTTGCGGGGGCAGCGCCGGCCTCGCACCGGCTTCCCTCTTAGCTCCGTGCGGCAATGCCGTACGGAGAACCACGGCACCCAGACAAACACAGCAGGGAACCGTGTGTCAATGCCGCATAAAGAAATGTTTATGTCATTATGTGAAATGTTGGTGTTTTTGCAAAGGCCGCAACGAGAGCGAGTAACTGCGAACGCGCTGATCGACTGGTAAATCAGACCACACATTGAACCGCCCGATGCCCAGTAGACATGGAGAACTCCGGTCGGCTCGCTGTTCGACCTCCCGCGGCCTGCCAAATCGGCGGCGTCGATCCGATCCCATGTGGGCGATCATCCATAGCTATCCTCACCCGAATCGAGGGGCCCGCGTCCCTGCCTTCCTGAAATCCAAAGGCCAAGACGCATGGACGTATCGGCAAGGTGACCATGTCTCTTCTCAGGTCAGATAGTTTCTGACCGCATTTGGCAGATCCGGCTCTGCACACGTTGCACTCATACACACGGGACCAGCTGCGGATATCCAGCCCGCTCAAAGCGTGAGAGCGCCAAAAGGCTAAGCTTGCTCGACGCACAAAACCAAGAGATACCGTTTCGCCTTCGAGGGTTTGCTTAAAAAGCTTTGACGCAGACCCCGCCATTTCTGGTGTGGCTGTCGTATTTCCATTGTGTGTTGCACGGTAGAGTGACTGCGTTTCGCCGCGAGCGCGGCAGAACCGCAGACGGTACGCGATAGAGCCGGAGGAAATAAGGCGGCGTAGACCGTCACGCTTTACAAACGTGACATTCTCCAGGAGGGGATCGTCATCATCTATCCGGCTGTCGGGAGGCTCGGCCGGCTGAGAGGACGAGGAAACATGCCGTTAAGAGATGAGGGGCGAGGTCGGTGCCAGGCAACTGCACTGGACGTCTCGCCAAAATGGCGGGCCGGTCGCGCAATCGATTTGCCATCACGAGATTTTCGCGGCCGTGGCGGCTTCGCGGTCTGCTGTCCGCCGGGTGAAGCGCGCAGCAAATGAGGCCGGGTGGAGAAGCCCCATGCGGCCGAAGGGAGTGCTACGATGGATAGGACCTTCGATGCCTCTGCAGGACATATCGGGGCGTCGAAAAGCGCTGCGAGGCGCTGTGCTTCCTGCCGCGCTCAACCCGACAGCTGGCTGGGCCAGTCCGAGTTGCTGCATCTCACCCCTGATGCACACCTGGAGTGTGTAGAAAGCAAAGATGTCGAGGCGGCATTGACGGCACTACGGTGATCCCCTCGAGAGCGGAGATGCGACTCCGCTTTCGGGATTCGGAGGGCTGCACTTTGTCGGGACGAGATTGAAACATCAGCAACCCAGCAGTCCTCAGAGGAGACTGTTGATCCCTCCTCTATACGCGCGGCATCAACGTTCCCGTCCAATCAAGCTACGATGAGCGTGATCGGGTCAGGGGCGCCGCCACCTGCCTGTCTTGAACGGTGCCGATATAGCCTTGATCCTGCTGCCTCGGATCCTGAGATCCCTCTTTGCCCCCGCTGTTCATTGAACAGCTCGCACCGGGTGGATCTGGTCTTGCCGCCAACTAGAGCAGCCGGGCTTGCTCCGCCTCGCGGCGCAGGTTCTGCCTCGGCCTTGGGCCGATCTGCTGGATCGCCAGTCCGGCGGCCAGTGAGCCGAGGTCGCCGCAGGTCTTGAGGTCGCGGCCTTGCGTGTAGCCATGCAGGAAGCCGGCGGCGTAGAGGTCGCCGGCGCCGGTCGTGTCGACGAGTTCCCGGATCGCCGTCGCCTGGATGACCACGGTCTCGTCGCCGCGCACGATGACCGAGCCCTTTTCCGAGCGGGTCACGGCAGCGATCTTGCAGTCCTTGCGGATTTGCGCCAGCGCCTCGTCGAAGGACGATGTCTGGTAGAGTGACTTGATCTCGTGGCTGTTGGCAAAGACGATGTCGACCGTGCCCGAGCGCATCAGCTCGAGGAACTCGTCGCGGTAGCGGTCGACGCAAAAGGAATCCGACAGCGTCATCGATACTTCGCGGCCTGCCGCGTGGGCCAGCCTGGCCGTCTGCCGGATCGCTTCCTTGGCGCGCGGCGGGTCCCACAGATAGCCCTCGAAATAGGTGACCTTGGCGCCAGATGCCTTATCGGCCTCGACATCCTCCGGTCCGAGCTCGACGCAGGCGCCGAGATAGGTGTTCATCGAGCGTTCGCCATCGGGCGTGACGAAGATCATCGAGCGTGCCGTCGGCGGCTCGCCGGTGAGCGGTTTGGTGTCGAACGCGACGCCCTGCGCATGGATGTCGTGCGCGTAGATTTCGCCCAGCGCATCATCGGAGACCTTGCCGAAGAAGGCGGCGCGGCCGCCGAAGGAGGCGACGCCGGCCGCCGTGTTGCCGGCGCTGCCGCCGGAAGCCTCGATCGCCGGGCCCATGCGGCTGTAGAGCAGTTCGGCGCGCTGGGTATCGATGAGGTTCATCGCGCCCTTGATGATGCCGTTGGTTTCGAGGAATTCCTCCTCGCACTGGGCGATGATGTCGACAATGGCATTGCCGATGCAAAGCACGTCATAATCCGGCATCAATGTCTCCGCCAAAAACCCGAGCCGGCTTCTTGCCACGCTGGCCGGGCGCGGGTCTGGCCAGTTGGAATGGACTTTTCGCTTCCCAATCGACTCGGCGCCGGCCCTCACGGGGCGGCGAGCCCTGCCTCGCGACGCAATTCGTCGGCTCTGTCAGTCCTCTCCCAGGTGAACTCAGGCTCTTCACGGCCGAAATGCCCGTATGTCGCTGTCTTGCGGTATATCGGGCGTAAGAGATCAAGCATCTTGATAATGCCCTTTGGTCTGAGGTCGAACAGCTCAAGAATGAGTTGCTCGATCCTTTTCTCCTGAATTCTCGCGGTCCCGAATGTATTGACCATGACGGAAACCGGACTGGCCACGCCGATCGCGTAAGCAATCTGCACCTCGCAGATATCCGCAAGTCCCGCAGCGACGATGTTCTTCGCGACATAACGCGCCGCATAGGCAGCCGAGCGGTCAACCTTGGACGGGTCCTTGCCCGAAAAAGCGCCGCCGCCGTGGCGCCCCATCCCGCCGTAGGAATCAACTATGATCTTGCGCCCAGTGAGGCCGCAGTCGCCGCGTGGCCCGCCGACTACGAACCGCCCCGTCGGATTGACCAGAATTCGGACGCCTTCGGTGTCCAGCTGGGGCGGTAGGACTGGCTTTATGATTTCCTCAATCACGCCCTCGCGGACCGTCTCTTGGGATACCTGCTCATCGTGTTGCGTGGACACGACGATGGTGTCCAATGCGATGGGGCGCAAGCCTTCATAGCGCACCGAAACCTGGGATTTCATGTCAGGACGCAACCAGCTGAGTTCTCCTGCCTTCCGCACATCCGCCTGTCTTTTTGTCAGGCAGTGGGCGAGTTGGATCGGCAAAGGCATCAAAGTATCGGTCTCGCGGCATGCGTAGCCGAACATGAGGCCCTGATCTCCCGCTCCCTGGTCGAGATCCTGCCCTCTGCCCTCGTCAACGCCCAGGCTGATGTCGGGCGACTGCTCGGTGATGGCCACAACGACGGAGCACCGCCGGCCGTCAAAACCGATGGCCTCATCATCATATCCGATATCGAGAATCGTATTGCGGGCAACTTGGCTGTAATCCACCCTTGCATTGCTGGTAATTTCGCCAGCGAGAACGACCGTCCCTGTCTTCACCAAGGCTTCACATGTCTTCACCAACGTTTCGCAAGCGACGCGCGCTTTCGGATCGAAGCGGAGCAACGCATCGAGGATGGAATCCGAGATGTTATCGGCCAACTTATCCGGGTGGCCGGCGCCAACCGACTCGGAAGAGAACACGAACTGCCTAGCCATGAAATGCCTCGTTTCGGGTGTTAAAGTTGTCGGGGCGCTTTGCTTCAGCTGCCTTGCCTGTCGGTGATACCCGGCACCTCGAACGCAGTGCACAGGTCGGCAACGTCCTTTCGCACGCGGGCATGGAGACCTTGGTCGTCTGGCCGCCGGAGGACGCAGTCAATGAAGCCAGCGATCTGCACCATTTCTGCGTCGCGCATACCCATGGACGTTACCGCGGGCGTCCCCAACCGAATTCCGCTTGTGAGCGCCGGATGCCGCCGGTCGCCCGGAACCATATTGAAGTTCGTAATGATGCCGGCCTTTGCCAGTCGCTCGGCATAGGCCTTTCCGGGCAATGGTCGCTCCCGAAGATCGAGGATCAGCATGTGATTGTCAGTCCCGCCCGTGACCAGGTCATAACCTCGCTCCATGAGCCCCTGGGCCAGGTACTTGGCATTCTTGACGATCTGTTGACCGTAGCTACGGAAGGACGGGTTCGCGGCTTCCTGCAAAGCGACAGCTAGCGCAGCGATGACATTCATATGAGGCCCGCCTTGCAGTTGAGGGAAGACCGCCCGATCTAGTCGCTTGGCGAGATTGACTTTGCTATCCGGATGATAGAGCGCTTGATAGCGATCTTCATTTTTTGACAGAATGAAGCCCCCGCGGGGCCCCCGTATTGACTTATGAGACGTGCTGCTGACGACGTCGCAATATGCTACGGGATTGGGATGCGCTCCTGCGGCGATCAGGCCACTGATGTGCGCGATGTCGGCCACGAGATAGGATTCCGCCTCCGACGCGATTTCGGCCATCGTGGCGTAGTCAAAGACACGCGGGTAAGCAGTTCCGCCGACCCAAATGAGTTTTGGCCGTTCCCGCTTGGCCGTCTCGCGCAAGCGATCATAGTCGATTTGCCGGGACTCTTCGTCAAGCCCATAGGGAACGCGTTTATAATCAGTTCCTGAGAAGTTGACCGCCCATCCATGAGTCAGATGACCGCCACTGGGAAGAGGCAAGCCCATCACTTTGTCTCCGGGGCTCAAAAGTGCACGATACACAGCTTGGTTCGCCGGCGAGCCGGAATAAGGTTGGACGTTAGCGTGTTCGCTGCCAAATAGCGCCTTCAGGCGTTCAATGGCGAGCTTCTCAAGCTCATCGACGATCTCGTTTCCCTCGTAATAGCGGGCACCTGGGTACCCCTCGGCGTACTTGTTCGTGAAAATCGAGCCGGTCGCTTCCAGCACAGCCGAAGAGGCAAAATTCTCCGAAGCGATCAGTTTGAGCGTCGTCCGCTCCTGTCGCTCCTGCCTCAGAAGCAGTTCGTGAACGCGGCTATCAACCTCGGCCAACCGCGAGGGCACACATCTGTCGGGTAGGGCGGTGCGGTCGTCGGAATTGTCCATCGAGGGATCGCGCTCCAACTTGATTGAACTATTTCACGATCAGGCAAGACCCTTTAGACCGCTCGCTTTGCATCGCTTCGAGTCGCTGCAGGTCTCGTTCATGACAGTCGTCGGCGTGGGGCAGGAGATCGACCAGAAACCGCACCAGCCCACTGTCCTTGCCTCGCGTTTTGAGGTGGTACGAGCGCCACGGGTGTTGTTCGTCGCTGCAGAGAAACTCGGCTCTGGAGAGTAGCCGGACATGGTGCACAATCCGCTCGCGCCGCAGACCTAGAACTTCAGCCAGTTCACCGACAGTTAGGTCCGCATGCGCGCAAAGCCACACTATTCGAAGGCGATCAAGATGCGCTGCCGTGCGAAGGCGACTGACAAGTGTCATCATTGCTAAGCATCACGTCATATAGAAAAATGTGGCACTCGTCCTTCGGACCTTGTCATTGGCGTCCTCCGCATCTTGCATGCTCCTGAAAGAGCATGTCGGTTTCGACCGTCCGACTTTAATGTCTCGGCAAGCGTACCACTCACGGCGGTTTGGAGTTGCTAAGAGTCTATGAATTTCTTTGAAAGATCTGTTGCAATGCCTCGATGCGATTTGGCGACGTGCTGATCATGCGGCGACAGGGCAACAGGTCGCCAAGTCGGCAAATGCTTAATATGAGAAATGAGGCGGGTGGCAAGCGTCACCGCCATCATTGCGATCGCAGTCTGAGCTTCCAGTCGCATTTGGTCGACCCTCACCCGCCATCTGATCGCCCGCCGCCCAGAGCTTCGCCCAAACCTTGTCGGCTTTCTACCCGAAGAGCCTCTGTGTCTTCTCAAGATTTAGGCTAGTGCAAGCGGCAGCGTGAACACCAAGAGCTGCCATTTCCTTTTAGGGTTGCCTGAAAACCCTTCAGCACAAATCTGACTATTTGGTCGACCTGTCGCATTTCAGTGTGTGTTGCACGGTAAGGCCCCGGCACTTCGCCGAATGCGGCAGGAAACGCAGGAGGCATGGCTGAAGGCCGGAGCAAGTAAGAGGGCGCAGACCGTTCACGCTATTCGAAAGAAACGGATCTCTCGAAGGGATCGTCATCATCGATACCGCGTTGGAAGGCTCGGCCGGCGGAAAGAGGACGAGGGCACTGAAGTGGCCAGAAGACAGACGGATAACCACTGACCTCGGCCCCAATCTCTATCCAGTTTTGAGTTTGTTTGCAGCGTTGGATTTGCCCTGCTGGGCGGTTTGAGCGACGGGCACCGGCGCGGAGCTGATCATCGTGCGCAGCGCTGTCTGCTGTCTGCAGGGCGAACCGCGCAGCAGATGGCAGCCCCAGGCCGAATCTGGGTGGGGCGCAGCCTGGCGGGATTTTCTCGCAGCCGGGACGCTTCGAGGTTGAAGCCTGGTCGGCAATGCGCGTAATCCGGACGCGCCATCGATGGGGCAGGGATGGAATCGACACCCCCGCTGCAGATCCGACCGCCTTAAAACCCTTCAAGAGCGCCATGTGCGGCCGAACTGGCGCTGAACTCGAGGGCTAGGATGCTGCCGGTCCAGATCCTCTATCACCACAGCAGGTGAGGAAGTCCCCGCCCGTGCTTAATGGAGCGGGCCTCGGCATCTGCCGCCGCGCCGCAGTTCTTTGACCCTGTCCGCGCATAGCACGGAACAACGTCGTAGCGGCGCACGCTTGGGGCGGTGCGATGCTCGTGATGCGTGTCCAAAACCTGACAGTAAGATGTCAGGTTCATTACACCTGCCATCTTAGACATTGTGGTTTTTCGACGCGCATCATGTGCTTCCCCCCGGCTGAGCGCGTTGGCACGGCCTTTGCTCATTGAGATGCGGGAACAATTGCGTGAGGGCTGCTTCGTCTCGCGCATAGCGTCGCGCAGCCTGTGGCAATAGCTTTGGAGAGCAACATGTCTTGCAGATAGAGCCCCGGTCGGAGGACGCGTGAGGCTGACAGAGAAGGTCCGAGTCTGATGCATCGGATCGCGCTCGACCGCGCAGGCGAAATGAACAAGCTTCGGATGGCCCCGGCTTTTCTTGAGAATTCCGACCTTGTTCGCAGTCGACCGAGGACCGCCGGCGCAACTTGGACTCCCAGAACGGGGCATACCCCAAAAATTGTAGGTTTCGAGTGTCGCGCAAGTAGCGGCGCAGAGCTGGATGCGCATGTTTAACGAAAATCCACGTGAGAAGTACAATCTGGTCGGACGTCGGTTCACCGATGTGATCGCGGCTATCGATGAAATCGGAGCATCGTTTCCGGACAGAATCGCGATTACGCATGGCGGGGCGGAACTCACCTATGGTGAGCTGCGCGCCATGTCGGCCAGCATCGCGAGCACGCTACGAGCGCGCTGCGCGGTGGGAGCGATCGTGGGCTATTGGGGTGAACGAGATCCCAATTGGGCAGCAATAGTAATCGCAATCCTGAAGGGCGGCTCGACCTACTTGCCGCTCGATCCATCTTTACCCGCCCCACGCACTTCATTCATGGTCGAGCAGAGTGGCTGCACTCTGATTATCGGGAAAGAGCGACCGGAAGCCCTGTTTCAACAAAACAGCCATGGCAATCGAGAATTCATGGCGGTGCAGACCGCGTTAACAGGGGACAGTGCCGCTTCCGTGATGCCCTCATCGGCTGAACGCGGCCTGGCTTACATCTTGTTTACGTCCGGTTCGACGGGTTGGCCAAAAGGTGTGATGGTCGAGCGCGCTGGACTAAACAACCATTTGACGGCCAAGATCGATGCGCTTGAGCTGACCGAAAAGGACTGCATCGCTCAAACTGCTTCGCATTGCTTTGACATCTCGCTGTGGCAGCTCTTGGCAGGGCTATGCGTTGGAAGCCGCGTCGCGATTATCGACGATGCCACGCTTAGATCTCCGATCGCTCTTCTCAAGGCGCTCGGGGAACAGGGCGTCACAATTGTTCAATTCGTGCCATCGGTGCTTGCCATATTTGTTGACTATCTGCAGACACTCTCGGTCGACGAGCGACCCCTCAGTGCCTTGCGCATGATCTCAACGGTCGGCGAGCCGCTGACGCCTGCCTTGGCGCGCGCTTGGTTGGCCCTATATCCCCACGTCCCAATTCTCAATCACTATGGCCCGACAGAATGTGCTGATGGGGTCACACACCATGTGGTTTCTATCCCACCGGGTACAGCTGACGCCTATGTACCGATCGGTCGGTCGATCTCCAATCTTGAAGTCTATGTCGCCGATGGATGGCGGCCGTGCAGGACGGGCGAAGTCGGCGAGATCTGTGTTAGCGGAGTCGGTGTCGCTGCTGGCTACATCAACGATAGCGCGCGTACCAAAGATGCTTTTTTTCCAAACCCGTTCTCCAGCCATCCATCCCATCGGCGCCTTTATAAAACTGGTGATCTCGGACGCTTCAGAGCTGACGGGCTGCTGGAATGTCTTGGCAGACGAGATCGCCAGGTCAAGATTCGCGGGCACCGGGTCGAGCTTGGAGAGATCGAGTCTCGGCTCTGCACCCTTCCTTCGGTCAGTGGCGCCGTCGCCATAGCACCCGTCAATAAAGGCGTGAAGCTTACAGCAAGAGACATAACCAAGGCCGACGGCGGCAACAGGCCAAGAAGGATAGTGGCCTACGTGTCGGCCTCTCCCGAAGTCGTGGAAAGTGAACTCCGAAGCTTTGTTGCCGAAATGCTTCCTGCCTACATGGTCCCGGACCGAATCATTCATGTCGATCGCATTCCAATTACCAGAAACGGGAAAGTCGACTTTGCAGCTTTGCCGAACCCCACAACTATTCGCCCTCAGCTGCCGAATTCCTTCGAGGAACCAAAGACGGAGCTCGAAACCAAGCTGCGAGATATCTGGTCCAGCGTTCTTCGCGTCAAAGGTATCGGCGTGAACGACCAATTCATGGATCTGGGCGGGGATTCGCTGCGGGCGATGCTTGTATTAGCCCGGCTGCAGAGGCAGCTGGGGGCGAAGATGGATTTCAGGCTGGTGCTAAATGGGACCGTCAGGTCGCTGGCGGCATCGCTATCAAGCCAATCGGAAACCGCGCACTACGTGCTTCCGGCGGGCCAGAAGCACGGACGGTCAACGCTGACACGGGTGCAGGAACACCTGTGGTTCCTCTGGCAGCTCGATCCGGATGCGAAGAACTACATCATTCAAGGTGGCCTGCGCATACGAGGAGCAATCGATCCCACTGCCTTCAATGAAGCTTGGATCGATGTCGTCGGGGCCCACGACGCGCTCTGGGCTCGTTTCAGCGACGACGACGGGCCGGTCCAGATTTTTGATATTACGCACCCCGCCAACTTAGAATTGGTTCACGCCGATCACCTCACGCCACAGGAGGCTGAGGCGCTAGTGGTGGAGATGCGGCAGACCGAGCTCGACGACGCCTTTGATCTCAGCCAGGGCCGTTTGTTTCGTGCGCGCATGATCCGCTTTGCCCCAGATGACCATCTAATACTGATAACCGCGCACGAAATCATCATAGATGCCTGGTCAATCTCGATCCTGCTCAGAGACCTGCGAACGAGATACTCCAATGCTGCCCCGTTTCCTCCACAGCATCGTGTGTCACTCTCGGCCTATGCGCACTGGGAAGCTGTACACGTTACACCGGAATCGCTGGTTGAGCAGCAGCGCTATTGGCGTGGGCAGATTGGCGACAACCCGCCCGCGCTTTTGCTAGCGAGCGATCGACCCCGGCCGAAGGGAAATTCCTACCGCGGGGCCTCGCATGCGGTTCCGCTTGGCGAAGAACTGTCGGATCAAGTGAGGCGTTTTGCTCATCGGTACAGGTGCACCACATCCACGATGCTGTTGGCATGCTTTAAGCTCGTGTTGCGGATGTATAGCGGTCAGGACGATGTCATTGTCGGTATACCGCACGTCGTGCGTGACCAAACAGGCACCGAGGAGATCGTTGGCTTCTTCCTCAATATGCTGCCAATCCGAACCACGATCGATGTCAGCAAGTCCTTTGTGGCTCACGTGACGCGTGTGCAAACTCTTGTCAGCGATGCAATCGCGAATTCGGCGTATCCTTTCAGTTGGATGGTGAGGGACGCCCGATTGTACCGCGAAGCTGGTCGATCTCCGATCTTCCAGGTCATGTTCAATATGTACTCCGAACCCCAGGAGCCGCCGGCCGGACGCGATTTGGATCTGACGTTTCGTGAGTATGACACAGGTTATGTAAAGTTCGACCTTACCCTATATGCGCAAGACCAGGGCGATGAGATTGCGCTGCAACTGGCATATGCAGAAGACATTTTTTCAGGTGAGCTGATCGCTCGCATGGCCGCCAACCTTCGCCAGCTTATTGCTGCCTGTGTCGATAGTCCTGCTGAGCCGATAGTCGCCCTGGACTGCCTGTGCCCCTCGGAGGTCGCCATGCTGGACGCGCTCAAGGGCCCCGAGCAGGTATATGAGAACGAGCCTTCGCTCGTGCAGGCCTTCGCTCGCGTCAGCGCAAAGAACGACCGGGTGGCGTATTTCGGCGAGTTCGGAGAAGTCACGTTCGGCCAACTGCGCGAGCGCATGGCGGCGATCCAGTCCGCTCTGCGTACCTGCGAGGTAGGGCAGGGCGACATGGTCGCCATGCTGATCGATCGGTCACCAGATGTGGCCGCTACAACTTTGGCCATCCGAGCCGTGCAGGCGACTGTCGTGCCTATATCGCCAGATTACCCGAAGGAACGGATCAGCCACATCATCAGAGATAGCCGTGCCAAGCTCCTGATCCACGCCAGCGCGGATGAAGAGATCGATTTCGGCGTCCCGTCCGTTAGCGTGTCCTCCCTGCAGGCCGGATCCTGCCCCACTCGGTCGTCGCACTGCGAGGTGGAGCGGCCTGATAAGGAGGCAGCGAGCCTGATCTACACTTCGTCCTCCACGGGTAAAGCCAAAGGCGCTCTCATACCTGAGACCGCAATACTCAATCGACTGAACTGGATGTGGCGATGCTTTCCGTTTGATGACGCCGAGGTGGCCGTCGTTCAGAAGTCGGGGGCACTTGTTGCAGCAGCATGGGAGTATTTTGGAGGTCTCCTGAGGGGGATCCCGACGCTGATCCTGACCGATGAATATTTGCTCGACCCCGACCTCTTGTTGAGCGCCTTGACGAAGCATCGCGTGACTCGATTGTTCGCCTCCCCGCCCATTCTGTCCGGTCTGATCGCTTCCCAAAAGCGACATGCGCAGGCGACCAGCTTGCGCCTGGTCACAAGCAGTGCTGAACCAATGCCGCCATCGCTTCCTTCTCGTTGGCGCGAATGTTTTCCGGATGTGCCGTTATGGAATTTTTATGGCGCAACGGAATGCGCGTCTAATGCGGCAGTCTATGCAACATCGGAGACCGACGATGGCTCTAAAGTTGTGCCGGTCGGGCGCCCAATCGACAATGTGAAAACCTATGTGCTCAATGCACAGCTTGAGCGGGTTCCCGTCGGGGTAGCAGGCGAACTTTGCGTCGCGGGACGCTGCCTAAGCACCGGGTATTGGCGCGACCGCAAACGAACGAAGCAAAGTTTCGTGGCCAATCCATACGATGACGGCCAATACGGCCTTCTTTATCGCAGTGGCGATGTCGCTCGCGTCACAGCCGAAGGTCTTCTGGAGATTTGCGGTCGATCGGACAACCAAATCAAGCTCCGTGGTTTCCGAATCGAGTTGGAGGAAATCGAAACCGCCCTTGAAGCGCATCCTGGAATTGCGAGGGCCACGGCAGTCGTTCGGGGAGCAGACGAAAATCGCCGACTGGTGGCCGTCGTGGTCCTAACCGACGACAGCCTTACCTCCCCAGATTTGGTGAATCACTTACGGAAGGAATTGCCACCTTACATGATACCATCCGAGTTCCGCATCGTGGACCACATGCCACTCACGGCGAGCGGGAAAATAGATCGTTGCCGTCTCTCATCTGTCCGGTCGCGCGAGCTTCGGGGTGTGCAATCCCCTGAGCCGAGCACGCAACGGGAGCGACTTCTCGCCGGGATCTGGCAGGAATTGTTGAGCGTCAAATCCATCGGGATCGATGACAGTTTCTTTGATATTGGCGGAAACTCTCTTCTGAGCGTGCGCTGCGTTACCTTAGCCAGTAAAGCCGGGTTGAGCTTGACCGTCGCCCAACTGTACAGAACACCGACCATTCGGGAACTGGCCAAGGAGATCGCAGCGGCCACGACGAACTCTGCCAATGAGCTCCCCGCTGGACCGATGCGAGTGACTCCTGGCGTCTCCTCTTGGAAAAGCCTTGTCGGGCTAGGCGAGCACTACAACATAGGCGACCTCTTTTTCCTGCCGGCCGGTCTTTTGAACCTATCAATCCTCGAAGGCGCCCTTGCTCATGTCATTGGTCGGCACGAAGGACTGAGACTTCGAATAGTCCAAACCGAGAGCGGCCTATCGCAGGCAATCGGGCCGATACCCAATCCCCTCGTGGAGGAAATAGATCTGGTCGGCATGACCCCGGCAGAACAGCTGACGATCATCGAAGGCGCCTGCGCAGAGCGTCAAACCAGCTTTCGGTTTGATGGCGAGACCCCTCTTGTCAGGCTTTCGGCCTTCCGGACATCAGAGCGCGACGATTACTATCTGCTTGTTTTGATGCATCACTTCGTGGTCGACGGGACCGGGTACCGACTGTTCCTTAATGCACTGGAAACGGCCTACACTACGCTAGCCGCAGGCGGGACCATTGCGGATCAAGAGACGACGTCTCTCTCTCACTGGCTGGAGCGATTGGGCCATTACGCAGATAGCGAAGCGCCAAGCGAACTCGAATATTGGGAGGGGATTCGATATGATCTGCTCGATCTGCATGTGAGCGATAACGGATCGGGCACAGCGGAATTTTTGGATGAAACTGCCAGAAGGCTCCATTATGCACGGTTGGAGGGATTGTTAAATGAAGAATATTGCAGGCCACTTTGGCAGGATCAGGCTAAATATTGCGTAACGCTCGGCGAGGAGGAGACGGCCAGACTTCTCAATGTCTCGGCGACGTCTGCACAATGCGAGGATTTTGATATAGTCCTTTCGGCCCTGTCAGGGGCATTTGGCCGCGCATTCGGGAATTACTCGCTTTGGATCGACAGCCTCACATCGACCAGAGGTGAATTGTTCGACGACATCGATCCATCTCAGATCATCGGTTTTGTCGGCGAACTGGTTCCGCTTGCCTTATATCTGACAGGGAAGGACACCCCTCAAGATCGCGCTCGTTCGATATATCGGCAGCGCAACGCGCTGCCGCGCCGGGGGATCGGTCTTCGGGCTATGAAGTTCTTGAACCGGGATCCGGCAGTGCGCAAGCGCATCGACCAATTGCCGTTGCCTAGGATCGGACTGAACTATCGAGCACGACTGCAACACCATTATCGACGGCGTCTGTTAGGCAGAGATCCGCACTCGCTTTGGATCGGCGAAAATATGAAACAATCCGCCATGAACTACCTCTTCTGGTTCAATGTCGGATACGAAGCCGGCGAGCTGCAGATTGAAGTGAGATACGAGCCAAGACAGGTTGGCTATGGAACGACCCGCAACCTGTGCACAATCTTGCACCAGGAACTGCTCCAGATAATCAACACATCTGCAGTAGCCGGTCGTTCGGCCGACTATAAGTCGGTGCGAGGTGATCAACAGGGCAATCGGAAGCATGGCAGCACCCGAAAAGCGCATTGATCTGTCGGACGAAAAACTTTCCCGCCTCATCGTCCGACTCGCCATTCCTTCAATTATTGGCTTGTCGATCAATGCGCTGCAGCAGTTCGTCAACGCGATCTTTGTAGGCACGCTTGGGGCCCAGGCTATCGCCGCCGTCAGCATGACTTTTCCGATAGTTGTCCTCCTCTTGGCAATCGGACAGGGTATCGGCGTTGGCACGGCGTCATTCGTGTCTAGTCATCTTGGCGCTGGCAAGTCGCTTGAGGCGAACCGAGGCGCGAGCTTGGCACTCGCTCTCGCGATTCCGATCGGATTGGCGGTTACTGTCGGTCTGCTCCTGAAGCTGCGCGAGCTTCTCGCTTTGCTGGGCACCAGTGCGACAATCATGCCGGCCGCACTCGAGTACGCATCGACGCTGCTGTTCGGCTACACTCTCATGCTCCTGAACGTGGTCAATGGGTTCATCGTAAGGGCCGAGGGCAATACACGATTCAGCATGTGGACCATGATCACGGCTTTCGCGCTAAACGCCGTGCTCGACCCTATCTTCATTTTTTCGCTCGGTCTGGGCGTTCGAGGAGCAGCGCTCGCGACGCTGTTGTCCCAGATCGCCGCTATCAGCCTCTACATGGCATATTTCCTGAAGAAGCGTGGGGTTGTCCGTGTGGGAACTTCTTACGTTAGCTTTAGGATGGGCCGCATCAAACAGATCGCGGCCGTTGGAGCGCCGGCAACCATCACCAGTATTTTGTCTGCCGTTGCATTCATGCTCTTCTACCACGCCGCCGCACCATTTGGTGACGCTTCGGTTGCCGCTGTGGGAATAGCCACGCGATTGTCAACGATCGGGGCACTCCCAATTATAGGCTTCTGCATGGGCTCCCAGGCGGTGCTTGGTTTCGGTTGGGGAGCACAAGATTTCGCCCGGGTTGAGAAGGCCGCCAAGTTCATGCTTTCCATAACCGTCGCATTCTCAGTCGGCTTTTCCGCCCTGGTCCTGATTTTTGCTCGACCAGTGGTTTCGCTTTTCAGCGATAACGTGGATGTAATCGATATCGCCGCCTCTGCCTGTGTTGCTTTTCACCTTTTCTTCGGCCTCTTTGGCGTTCAGTACGTTACGATCACCCTGCTTCAGTCATTGGGGAGAGTGCGGCTTAGCGCCGTCGTTTCCCTGGCCAGGCAAGGCTATCTTTTCATACCTGCCATACTGCTGTTTCCAGCTATTTGGGGCTTTGACGGGCTGCTGGCCAGCCAGGCGGTTGCCGAGTTGCTGGCGGGGCTGATTGCTCTGTTTGTAATACGCGGTCAGATCGGCGTTCTGAAGAATGCCCTCGCTGAGCTGGAGGATCGGGTCGAGGCTAAAGGGCTCACATGAAGAGCGATCATATCGGTTCTGCCTCAAATGGTGGTTGAAGAACCAGATCCAGTACAAGACCGCTCCGTGCGGGCACGCCAATGATCACTCCGTCAACAGGGCGAGGACAAAACACGGAAGTGGACCGCAGCGCGCTAAGCCGCCAAACAACGGTCATGGTCGAGAAAGCGAGGACATCTGGATACGTTGCTCCCCCCATATGTTGCTGTGCAAACCTGTCGAACAACGAATGTCGGCAGTGTGCCGGTGATGGCTGAAGAAGAGAGTGCAATCGCCACCGCGGCCGAGAGCAGAAGACGTGAATTCTCGATCGGGCGGGCCTGCGCCAGAGCGGCATTGTCCAAGCTCGGCGTTCCTCCTTGCGCAATCCCAAGGGGACCTGACCGTGAGCCGCTTTGGCCACCTGGTGTGGTTGGCAGCATAACACATTGTGCTGGATTCTATGCTGCGGCCGTCGCTCGCCATGAAGACTGCGCTGCGCTTGGAATTGATGCAGAAGTCGACGAGGAGTTGCCATCTGGCGTATTGGAGCTCGTCTCGGTTGACGAGGAACGGTATTGGCTGGCCAACGCATCCGGCCGCCTCAATTGGGGCCGATTGCTTTTCAGTGCCAAGGAAAGCATCTTCAAGGCATGGTTCCCGCTCACACGTGAATGGCTGGGCTTCGAGGACGCCGTGGTCGCTATCATGCCCGACGAAGGCAAATTTCGTGCTCGCCTCCCTCACACATTCCGGCCGGCCAGAGATCGTGCATGGGAGCTTCGCGGCCGGTTCATCATTGCCGATGGACTGATCCTCACTGCCGTCTTCGTTCCGGCGCTCCACTGTTGCGTTTTCCAGCCGCCGAACGCTAGGTGAGATACGTCCGGATTTGACGGGTGAACTCCGAAGCCGGCGGTTCTGCTGCGGGAGGTACTCTCAGCCCGCTCATCGCAGTCTGTCTGTCCGCTACATTTCTGATAAACCAGTCATAAGTTTTGGCAATTCCCACCTCGATGGATGTTTTAGGGCGCCACCCCATCCCTAGCAGTTTTTCGCTGGATATAAGCTTTCTCGGCGTTCCGTCCGGCTTGGAGACATCAAGTTCTATCTCGCCTTGAAAGCCGACGACATCGCAAACGACTCGTGCAAGCTCAAGAATAGTCATGTCGCTGCCGAAACCTACGTTAATGTGCTCTGCCTCAGAGTAATGTTTAAGCAGGAAAATCAAGGCGTCGGCACAATCTTCACAGTACAAGAACTCCCGACGGGGTGTTCCGGTTCCCCATACACACATCCGATCCAGGTTTTTGACCTTTGCATCGTGTGCCTTGCGTATCAATGCCGGCAGAACATGTCCTAAGCTAAGATCGAAGTTATCGCGAGGACCATAGAGGTTCGTCGGCATGGCCGAGATGAAGTCCACGCCATATTGTATGCGGTAGGCCTGACACAACTTGATGCCGGCGATCTTTGCGATTGCGTACCATTCGTTCGTCGGCTCAAGCGGACCAGTCAGGAGCGCGTCTTCTTTGATGGGTTGCGAGGCGTACTTCGGATAGATGCAACTCGACCCCAGAAAAACAAGCTTCTCAACGCCATTTCGAAACGAGGCGTCGATGACATTGGCCTCCATTATCAGGTTCTGGTAGATGAAATCGGCGGGCATAGTCGAGTTTGCCAGGATACCGCCAACCCTCGCCGCAGCCATTACGACGGCGTCCGGCTTTTCTTTTGACAGAAATTGCAGAACGGCCTCTTGCCGCGTTAGATCAAGGGTTTGTCTATCCGCAACAATGACGTCGCAATCTTCTGAGGCAAGCGACTGTACTATGGCGCTGCCGACCATACCTCGGTGTCCTGCAACCCAAACTCGTTTCCCGCTCAGCGAGTACATCAAATCCGACCCTCATAGTGTGACGTGCCGTTCATTAACTTCAGATCTTCCCTGGCCATTTCGCGGACAAGCTCCCTTACGCTTGTCTCATGTCTCCAGCCCAGGACCTGCTGGGCTTTGGTCGGATCGCCTAGGAGAAGATCTACCTCCGTCGGTCTGAAATAACGTGGATCCACCGCCACGATGCACTTGCCTGTGGCGGCATCAATACCTCGTTCTTCGATGCCTTCTCCCAGCCATTCAATCGTCATTCCGACTTCGTCGAATGCCCATTCCACAAACGTGCGGACAGATGTTGTCACGCCCGTGGCCAGGACATAGTCGTCAGGGCTATCTTGCTGGCACATCATCCACATGCCGCGCACATACTCGCGAGCATGACCCCAATCACGTTGAGCGTCGAGATTGCCGAGGTAAAGCACTTCCTGTTTGCCGAGGCTGATAGCTGCCGCGGCCCGCGTGATCTTGCGCGTGACAAATGTTTCACCACGAAGTGGGCTTTCGTGATTGAAAAGAATACCGTTGGATGCGTGGATGCCGTAAGCCTCTCTATAATTTACGACAGTCCAGTATGCGTAGAGTTTAGCGGCAGCGTAAGGTGAACGCGGGTAGAACGGTGTTTTTTCGTTCTGGGGGACCTGTTGAACCAACCCATATAACTCTGAAGATGACGCCTGGTAAAACCGCGTCCGATTGCTCAATCCAAGAATTCGGATAGCTTCCAGCATGCGCAATGTGCCTAGCGCATCCGCGTTTGCGGTGTATTCAGGGGTCTCGAAGCTTACCTGGACGTGGCTTTGCGCGGCAAGGTTGTAGATTTCATCCGGTTGGGCTTGCTGAATAATGCGCAGCAAATTGGTTGCATCCGTCATATCGCCATAGTGGAGAAAAAGTCTGGCCTCAGGATCGTGCGGATCCTGATAAATGTGCTCAATTCGTCCGGTGTTGAATGATGATGAACGACGCTTTATGCCGTGAACTATGTAGCCTTTGTCCAACAGCAGTTCCGCAAGGTATGCCCCATCCTGTCCCGTTATGCCCGTTATCAAAGCTATTTTTTGGTTTGCCACCTTCGAAATCTCCGATGTGTTTGCTTGGCGCGAGGCGTTTGGGTGACTGCCCGGGTTCTCCAGCGAGATTATCCCTCGTTGGCGCAGATCATCAGACGGCGCCAGCGGTACGCCATGCGCAATGGGAGTGCCGCCACACTGTCGCGCTTGGTGCGTTTTGACGTCGGCGGCCGAATATAAGGCCTATGACTTGAGCCGCATCCCGTGGAGCGCACCTAATGGCCCCATGCCGGTTCCTTGCATTCGCTGAATGGCCGCCATGACGCGTCTCGGCCGGGACCAGCGATTTGACTGTTTTCTATCAAAATCAGACGTCTTGGGTCCTTCAGATCGAACTCAATTACCCGAGGTACGAAAAGGCGCGCATATCGGCTAAAGGCGCTGGTCGGGGGAAAACGAATGACGGTGTCGCAGCGCCCGAGAAGATACATCTCAACGAGGGCGGAAATTCCGCCGTCAACGCCTTGTGCTGCAGTGTGTAAAGGGCCCGCCTGGTCGGATCGGAAACGTTTGGAGACGGTGAGAAGATCGGGAAACCTTGCCGACACCTGATCCAGGACCTGCTCGCTGTCCGTGCACAAGAACACCCGGACCGGCCTTGAGTGCGGTAACGCTTTAGCTTCATCAATCGCAGTGCACACTTGGCGAACGGCGAGCTCCGGGTCACCCCAGTAGGGGGCATGGTCCATTATGTCTTCACCGTTACCATGCCGAACATGAACTCCGATTATGCTGTGTCCCTCAAAACGCTCCTGATAGATGGCGTCTATGCGTGATTGAATTTCGGGCCGGAGCTTGACGCTCTGGAACACCTGCCGCTCGGCATCCTCATCGCAACGCCACATCAAACAAGCGTCACACACGACCGTGTTCGCTTCGACATCGTGCTCAGCCTTGAAGAGATCGCTTAATTCCTCGCGCTCTTGGAAAATCAGCTCATCTGGACGGTAAACGCAGTCGAGCGATGACCTATTCCACGACGCTGGGAAGAATGGTCCCGGGAAGGAAAAATCATTGATCCGGTCGTCACAAACAACCGATACGCCAGCGATGTCTTTGATCGGCTGGAAGAACACCGGAAAGGCATTTGTGAAGGGCTGATTGAGATAGCAGGATCCACGCCAGTCGATGGCCAGCGTTCGTCCCGACCGCCGAGCGTAGTGCCAGGCCGCTGCCAGCGACCACAGACAGTCACCGAAACCCGTACGCCTGCGAGAGACGACAAACCGGCGCTTCTTCAATCCGCTGACCTGCATTGTTCATAGTCTCGTTTCAGAGAAGAAAACGAAGTTGCATCTGGCGTCTCCGATCACAGGTCGACCGCGACCTCGGGCACCATTGTGAGTCCCCGTTGCACTGCGACGTGGAGCAGAAGAGCTCCCTCAGCACTGCCCGCCCTTATCGCGCCGCTTGCAAATGTTGACGCCGATACACTCGCTTCCGGTCAAATTTAGCGTGTTCTAATGGGCCTAGGCGGAATTTGTAAAATTGATTGTGTGTATGGGTTTTATCCATGTGGTGGATACCATCGGAAATGCCTTCGACGACGGGCTAACCCTGCATTCCCGCGACTTGCTCCAAGTCACGAGACATTCACGGTTTGGATAAAAATGATCCAAAGAATCAATTTTACCGGCCGCGTGGAGAGCTATTAGAAGATGCTGAATTAGTCAGATTGCACCGGCCCCAAGGTCGGGGCGGTGCCAGGAGCACGCATATGCAGGTCCGGTGGACACGGTGCTGGGAGAGCGAGTTAGAACTCTCCGACCACACAGAGCTTTGTGAGTTTTTCCGAGCGACCTATGGGCCAACGGGTGCCTTTAACGCAAAGCCATTTGAGAATGGTCGCAGCTGGGCCGGAGCACGGCCCGAGCTGCGTATCGTCGGCTACGACTCGCGCGGTGTGGCGGCTCACATTGGAGTATTACGCCGTTTTATCAAAGTTGGTGAGACTGACCTATTGGTGGGCGAACTAGGACTGTGGGGAGTCCGCCCAGACCTGGAAGGGCGTGGACTCGCTCATTCGATGCGGGCGTTGGTCCCTACACTTCGGCAGCTTGGCGTTCCATTTCTGTTCGGCACTGTGCGGCACGCTCTCTTCAAGCGTGTTGCTAGGCTCTGCCAAGACGGTCTGGCGACCATCCTTCCGGACGTTCGCGTCCGCTCCACCCTCGCAGATGTGTACCTCGACCTGCCCCCAACGCGGTTGGAGGAGCAACTCGTTGTTGTTTTTCCGATCGGACGTCCAATGAGCGAGTGGCCCTCCGGAACGTTCATTGACAGGAATGGTCCAGAGCTGTGAAACAACCGAATTGCAAATGCGAAATGCCGCGTCTCTCCGTCGATGGCGCCGAAGATCGTAGCGTTTACCTGACGTTCGACGATGGACCAGATCCGCTGTCCACTCCTGGGATTCTGGATCTGCTGGCGAAACACCGTGTGTCGGCGACTTTCTTCGTCATTGGTGCTTACGCGAATGACCGACCGGAACTCATCCGACGTATGGTTGCCGAGGGGCACGAGGTCGCTAACCACACGATGACTCATTTGGACCTGTCTACATGTGGTCTCGGTGAAATAGAACGCGAAATACTTGAGGCAAACAGTGCTATCCGGATGGCATGCCCCCAGGCCTCGGTGCGACACATGCGAGCGCCATTTGGAGCCTGGACAGAAGAAGTACTTGCTGCCTCGGCCAAGGCCGAAATGGCGCCCGTGCACTGGTCGGTGGATCCTCGCGACTGGTCTCGCCCCGGGGTCGATGCCATTGTCGATTCAGTCTTGGCATCGGTCCGCCCCGGCGCGATTGTCCTTCTGCACGACGGATGCCCTCCCGGCGAGTCGAAGCCGGGCACTCATGGCAGCCTACGCGATCAGACGGTCGAGGCGCTATCTCGTATAATCCCAGCGTTGCAGCTTCGCGGATTTTCAATCCGCTCGCTTGCTCAGCATCATTAACGAACGGTATTCCATGGATCTGCTCGGCACCACCAGCAGTGTGGCCATTGCTTTATATGCGCTGCTCTCGACTGCTTACAAAGGCATGCAAGCCATTTATGCCTTGCCACCGAACTTGTCATCTGCGCCTGGGAGTGCCGCCGCTTCCGACATGCTGCCGAGCGTGGATGTCATTGTGCCGAGCTACAATGAGGAGCCGCGGACGCTTTGTGCTTGCTTGGCCTCCATTGCGGATCAAGATTATAAGGGAGAGGTGCGGGTCTATGTAGTCGATGACGGTTCTGCCAATCGGGATGCCGTCGTATCCGTGCAGGCGCATTATGCGCACAACCCGAAGTTTCACTTCATTTTACTGCCAAAGAACGTCGGAAAGCGTAAAGCGCAGATTGCCGCGATACGGCGTTCGTCGGGAGATTTGGTGCTCAACGTGGACTCGGATACCACAATCGCGTCCGACGTCGTTTCCAGACTTGTCCTGAAGATGAAGGATCCCGCGATAGGCGCGGCAATGGGTCAGCTCGTGGCTAGCAATCGGAGCGACACTTGGCTGACACGATTGATCGATATGGAGTATTGGCTTGCTTGCAACGAGGAGCGTGCGGCGCAGGCTCGCTTCGGCGCTGTAATGTGTTGCTGTGGCCCCTGTGCCATGTACCGCCGGTCCGCGCTCCTTTTGCTGCTCGATCAATACGAGACGCAATTCTTTAGGGGCAAGCCAAGCGACTTCGGCGAGGATCGCCATCTCACGATCCTTATGCTGAAGGCAGGCTTTCAAACGGAGTACGTCCCCGACGCCATCGCGGCCACCGTCGTTCCAAATAGGCTAAAACCGTATCTGCGCCAACAACTGCGCTGGGCAAGGAGTACGTTCCGGGACACCTTGCTTGGGCTGCGTCTACTATCTGGTCTCGATCGCTATCTGACGCTGGACGTGATCGGACAGAACCTTGGTCCGCTGCTTCTCGCCCTCTCGGTGCTGACGGGGCTCGCACAATTGGCACTGACCGCCACGGTTCCCTGGTCGACAATCCTCATGATTGGATCCATGACCGCGATACGCTGCAGCGTAGTGGCCCTGCGAGCGGGCCAACTTCGATTTCTCGCGTTCTCGCTGCACACACTCATCAACATCTTTCTCTTACTTCCCTTGAAAGCCTATGCGTTGTGTACATTGAGCAACAGCGATTGGTTGTCGCGCGGACCCGCGACCAGCGTAGCCGATAGTGATGAGAAACTGAACGTCCTTCAAACGCAAAGGCTGGCGGTGCCTCAGGGCCCTCGAAGTGACGGGTGATACTTGCGTTACTCTAGATGGACGAGCTTGAGTCGGGGCATGAATTTACTGCATCAGAAATCGACCGCGGATGGTCGATCTCGGTGCGGTCTCAATCGGCTCGAGCAGGAGAACGACGGGCGTATAGATGCAGAACATTCTCCAGCTGACTGTGTTTCAGTCCCGGCGATTAATCTTGCGGGGGTAAGAAAGTCATATGGCGGCAGGTCCGTTGTCGACGGGCTCTCGTTCACGGTTGCGGCCGGGGAGTGCTTCGGTCTGCTGGGGCCGAACGGGGCGGGCAAAAGCACAATCGTGCGTATGGTCCTCGGCATGACACCGCCTCACGCAGGCAGCATCGCTGTGCTCGGAGTACCTGTGCCAGAAAGGGCTCGCCTGGCACGCAGCGGCATCGGCGTGGTAGCGCAGTTCGACAACCTTGATCTGGAATTCACGGTGCGCGAGAACCTGATGGTGTTCGGTCGTTACTTCGGCATGAGCACGCGCGAGATCGAAGCAGTCATCCCATCTCTGCTCGATTTCGCGCGCCTCGAGAGCAAAGCGAACTCGCGCGTTGCGGATCTGTCTGGCGGCATGAAGCGGCGCCTGATGCTTGCGCGTGCACTCATCAATGACCCACAGCTCCTGATACTGGACGAGCCGACTACTGGTCTCGACACGCACGCGCGCCACTTGATCTGGGAACGGTTACGGCACCTGTTGGCACGCGGCAAAACGATTCTCCTGACGACCCATTTCATGGATGAGGCAGAGCGGCTGTGCGATCGGTTGTGCATCCTTGAAGAAGGGCGCAAGATCATTGAAGGTCGACCTCATGTGCTGATTGAGGAGCAGATCGGCTGTCAGGTGGTTGAGATATACGGTGGTAACCCGCGTGAGCTGAGCACGCTGGTCAGGCCTTATGTTCAGCGCTTGGAGGTGAGCGGAGAGACCCTGTTCTGCTATGCGACCAATCCGGATCAGGTCCGCGCACAACTTCGTGAGCGGCCCGGCCTGCGGCTTCTAGAGCGGCCGCCCAATCTTGAGGATGTCTTTTTGCGGCTCACTGGTCGGGAAATGAGGGATTAGGCGGATGTGGGAACGTTATGCCACAGCTTTGCCCGCCAATGGGTGGAACTGGATTGCGGTGTGGCGTCGCAATTATCTGGCGTGGAAGAAGGTTGCACTTGCTTCAATTCTCGGCAGCCTTGCCGATCCAATGATCTACTTCTTTGGCCTGGGGACCGGCTTCGGAATAATGGTAGGGCATGTTGAGGGTACATCGTACATCGCCTTTCTGGCAGCGGGCATGGTCGCCGCAAGCGCGATGACTGCGTCGACCTTCGAAACGCTTTATGCGGTCTACGGTCGTATGGGCGGAACCTGGGAAGCGATCCTGTGTACACAACTTTCTCTTGGCGATATCGTTCTAGGTGAATTGGCGTGGGCAGCCACCAAGGCCCTTGTGGCCGGTATAGGAATTACTGTTGTTGCTGCGATGCTAGGCTATGCGGAATGGGCGTCCGTCCTCTGTGCCTTGCCATTCATCGCGCTTACGGGCTTTGCCTTCGCGAGCTTAGCCATGATTGTCACGGCCCTTGCACCCAGCTACGACTATTTCATATTCTACCAGACCCTTGTCGTCACCCCGATGCTGTTCTTGTCCGGCGCGCTCTTTCCGCTCACGCAACAACCCGACTCAATTCAGCGGCTGTCGCGTTTCTTGCCGCTGTCACATTCCATCGATCTCATTCGTCCGACGCTGCTTGGACGCCCGGTTGAAAGCGTCGGCCTGCACATCGGCGCGCTTTGCATCTACATAGTAATCCCGTTCATCCTGTCGCTGGGCCTGCTTCATAGGCGGCTGATGCGCTGACCAACGTTCGCATATCCGACCTGTATCGTCTGGATAGGTACTCCGAAGCATTTAGGCTGTAGATCTTGATCCAGCTTGTCGGTGGTCCGGAAAATCCCCGCGTCACTCCCAAAGGATGCAGCGGCGTCAAAACGCCGACCGGCATCAAGCGCATTTGCGGGCGATGGGGTCTCGGCATAGGGCGCCGCATACCGGTGACAAACCCGATGTCCCGGCCTGGACGCAACGACATTGTCTCTGAGCTTAGGGCGACCGTGAGACTTCCTCGCAGGACCGAAACAAGCCCATGGTATCGCCGCTATGCACCGGGCGACGATTGTCGCCTGGCTTCCACGCGACGTTCGGATTGGGCCACTCCAGCCAAATGCAGCATTTCATCCCCTTAAAATGAGCGTTGGAAACGCAGGATGCCGCCGACGCTGTTCTTTTTGTCGGCGTTAGTCCTGTTCACGATGGAAGGGTCAGCCACGTCGACGGCGAAGTCGCCGTAGCGGTTATAGTCCATTTCGGCTGTGATCGTGAAATCAGGAACAAGAGTATAGGCGACATTGATGGCGATACCATAGTTCTTGAGCTGATCACCCGAGATCTGAAGGTTGAACGAAGTTATCTCGTTGAACTTGTAAGTGGAGCCTGCCCAAAAAGCCCAGTTGCCGCCCCAAATTTTGTAGAAGCCGCGGCCGCGAGCGTCAATTGCGTTGGTGGAATTATCGTTGAGCTTGCCATTGGAGCCGTAGCCGAACATTCCGAACAGTGACAGTTCGGCGGTGACATTGAGGTCAACGCGAAGCTTTCCGGCCACCGATTTGTAGCTGCTATCATAGGCAGCTACGCCGGCGATCGCGCCCCATTGTTGTGTGTATTTCAGGCCACTGACCACGTGCGGAACGTAGCTGTCGATGGTGCCCACCGCGCCTTCGCCTTCTTCAAGCGAGACTACGGCCGAGAAGCCGTTAGCGGCATCAAAATAGTACTGGACGACGTTGGTATCGAGATCACCGTAGGGAACAAGCATCAGATTGAGCACGTTGGCAGGATAGCCGATGAACATGTCGAAGGCCGACCAGTCCTTGCCAACTCGCAGCTCACCAAGCTGAATCCAGGCGAAAGTCAGGCCGAGGTCTCTGTTGGAAGCAAAACCTTGACGGCTGTCCGGATCGGAATACGCGGTACGGTTGCCAAAGTTCACGCGGGTTTCGGTATAGGTCTTCAACGTGCCGAACTCGGTTTCCTGATTGGTCCAGGTCTTTAGCGTGAAGCGGGCATTGTTCTGCAAGGTGGCGTTGGTGCTGCCGTCTTTGCGCTCGGTTGCCTTGGCGCCATCGAATGACCCAACGTCACCAAAGCCGGTTTCGTAGCGGACATAGCCGCCGATGCGCAGGCAGGTCTCGGTGCCTGGGATATAGTAATAGCCCGCCCCATAGACGTCGCAGATCTTGACGTATTTGGCCGAGTCTGGTTCGGCGACGATCGCGTCGACGGCGCCGGCATCGGAAACTGCAATCAGGGCCGCAGCTGAGCCGACAAGAAGGCTCATGATGTTCATTCTTGATCTCCGTTCAAAGATAAAAAAGCGGAAGGACGTCAAGAGCGGACCCTTCCGCTATCTCCACGATCAAAAAGCGCGGCGCCTTGCGCGGGGTGACCGGTTCAAGAACAAAGGCGGCCAAGCTAACTCGTCCTCTCAAGCAATAGGTATTTTTAGAAATCTACTTACCGCAATGAGTGTAATTCCGCCCTTTCTAGTCTATCTCCGCCAGTCGTGCAGACTGCCACCACAGTTTCCAATTTTGCCTACCGCAAGTGACGTGCCATTCGCTGACGCAGTTCCGCGTTAACCCCATTTTCCCGGCCAACCTTGGTTTGCGGTTGCTTTGAGACAAGCCCAGCACGAAACGCAGACGTTTTGGGTACTGTTGCTATGTTCGATGCGCGACAGGTTTCGTTGTATGGTGACAGGAATTGTTTGAGCCTCGACATTGAGACCTTATGCGGCACCGTTCAGTACGTCAGGGCAGGGCGATAACGGTGACAAACCTCAACCCATCCCAAAATATCGGGAGCTACCGGTGCCCTTCAAAATTCTGCAAGGAATCCGACAAAATAGCGACACGGCAATTGGCGTAACCCATTGAAAATCAAGATCGCTGCATCTGGCATGACGTTTGCTGTCTCGCCTTTAACACTATCGAACAGTCGTTTTTAGTGTGCCAACGTTTAACAGGTATGATGCCTGATTGATGCGATTTATTCAGGGCGAAAACAAATGAAGGTTGTGTACCAGAAGTGGAGAAAACAGATGACCTATACAACGGCGGAAACGGCTTTCCTGATTGTTTCCACCTTGGGCTTCGCATTGGAATTATATAAAACCAACGTGGCCGAGCATCGAGGTTTCGCATTGCTGGCTATATCAACACGAAAAAAGTCACCTGTCGCCTCAGTCAATGGCAAGAGGAAACTTCTCTCTTTTCATATCAATGCTGCAAGTTGAACTCATCAGCCTGATATGATGTGCATCTGACGCCTTGGCTTGCAGACCCAATGCGCGCAAATACCCAGCACTCAGGATGACCCAGGGCGAACGTTGATCTCGCGCCCAGGCGATCGACGTCGATCGTCCCTTGGCGCAATCACCGGAGGCCATCGGAATTTCCTCAATCGGTCCACCCCTTGAAACGAAAGGAGCAAAACTCGTTCGGCATGCGCTCGACCCCGCAAAGGTCGCGCGAACCCCATTCTGGTCCTGATAGCCAGGATCGGGGGAGGCTCTCGCAATCTGTTTATCCTGAAGGAGAACGACATGACGTTCCGTCCATTACATGACCGTATACTCGTCCGCCGCATCGAGGCCGATGAGAAGACGGCCGGCGGCATCATCATCCCCGACACAGCCAAGGAAAAGCCGCAGGAAGGCGAAGTCATCGCCGTCGGCGCCGGCGCTCGCGACGAGAGCGGGAAGCTCAGCCCCCTCGACGTGAGGGTCAACGACCGCGTCCTGTTCGGCAAGTGGTCGGGCACCGAGATCAAGCTCAATGGCGAAGACCTGCTCATCATGAAGGAAAGCGACGTCCTGGGCGTCATCGAGGTTTCGACCTCGGCCAGCCAGGCCGCGTAACCGAGACGCATGACACAAAGAGTCAACAAGAACTGCCTACTTGCTGGAGTGAACCAATGGCTGCCAAGGAAGTGAAATTTCATGCTGATGCCCGCGACCGCATGCTGCGCGGCGTCGACATTCTCGCCAATGCGGTGAAGGTGACGCTCGGTCCCAAAGGCCGTAATGTGGTAATCGACAAGAGCTTCGGCTCCCCGCGCATCACCAAGGATGGCGTCACCGTCGCCAAGGAGATCGAGCTTGAGGACAAGTTCGAGAACATGGGCGCGCAGATGGTGCGCGAAGTCGCGTCCAAGACCAGCGACATCGCCGGCGACGGCACCACCACCGCCACGGTGCTGGCGCAGTCGATCGTGACCGAAGGCGCCAAGGCAGTCGCCGCTGGCATGAACCCTATGGATTTGAAGCGTGGCATTGACAAGGCGGTGGAAGCGATCCTCGGCGATTTAAAGGCCAATGCCCGCAAGGTAACGAAGAACGACGAGATCGCCCAGGTAGGCACGATTTCGGCCAATGGCGATGCAGAGATCGGCCGCTTCCTGGCCGAAGCGATGGACAAGGTCGGCAATGAGGGCGTCATCACCGTCGAGGAAGCCAAGACCGCCGAGACAGAGCTGGAAGTGGTCGAAGGCATGCAGTTCGACCGCGGTTATCTCAGCCCCTATTTCATCACCAACCAAGACAAGATGCGCGTCGAGCTCGAAGAGCCCTACGTGCTCATTCACGAGAAGAAGCTGGCCAATCTGCAAGCCTTGGTACCGTTGCTGGAGGCCGTGGTTCAGTCCGCCAAGCCGCTGCTAATCATCGCCGAGGACGTCGAAGGCGAGGCACTGGCTACGCTCGTGGTCAACAAGCTGCGCGGCGGACTAAAGGTCGCCGCCGTCAAGGCCCCGGGTTTCGGCGACCGCCGCAAAGCGATGCTGGAGGATATTGCCATCCTGACCGGCGGCACGGCCATCAGCGAGGATCTCGGCGTCAAGCTCGAGAATGTGACACTGGAAATGCTCGGCCGCGCTCGCAAGGTGGACATCGACAAGGAGAACACCACCATCGTCGATGGTGCCGGCCATAAGGACGAAATCAACAGCCGCGTTGCTCACATTCGGGTGCAGATTGAGGAAACCACTTCCGACTATGACCGCGAGAAGCTGCAGGAGCGCCTGGCAAAGCTCGCCGGCGGTGTCGCCGTGATCCGCGTCGGCGGCTCGACGGAAGTCGAGGTCAAAGAGCGTAAGGACCGCGTCGACGACGCGCTGCACGCCACCCGCGCAGCTGTCGAGGAAGGTGTCTTGCCGGGCGGCGGCGTGGCACTACTCAGGGCAGCAAGGGCGCTCGAGAATGTCGCTGTAGACAACCCGGACCAGAAGACCGGCGTCGACATCGTGCGGCGCGCGATCGAGGCTCCCGCTCGCCAGATCGCCGAAAACAGCGGCGCGGAAGGCTCCATCATCGTGGGCAGGGTCCGCGAAAACCCCGATTTTGGCTATGGCTGGAACGCGCAGACCAACGAATTCGGCGATCTCTTCGGCCAAGGCGTTATCGATCCTGCCAAGGTCGTGCGCACGGCGCTGCAGGATGCCGCTTCCGTAGCCGGCCTGCTTGTCACCACCGAGGCGATGGTGGCCGAGAAGCCGAAGAAGGACACCCCCGCTCAAGCGATTCCGGGCGGCGGCGGCATGGACTTTTGATCAAATTGAAGGGGAAGTGCTCGCTCCCGTGGGAACGAGCGCTTCCCTGGAATGGGGATCTCCATGAATGAGCGCCCCGGGGCGCGCGCGGCAAGTGAGACCTAAAGCATCGAAACTGAAAGTATCCTGGGTTGGGTCGATATCCACAATGATGGTGGGGTCAGCGTTTGGCTCAGAGCCTTCATCGACCCCGCCCTGCCGGATGTAGAACTGGATCCGAAAGGTATTCCGACCGGCACCCCCGTCAGATGGTCTCAAACGTCACCCGCGGAGGCGTCGTCGCCGGGCCGCTGAAAAGGCTTGTCTGTTCGCACCGAGGAGGTTCGCAGCCAGGATGCACGACTCCCGATGCTCTCTCTGCCGATTTTTCGGAGCCAATCGTTGAACTTTCGTCGTTCACAAAGAGCTGTTGCACGAAACAGCACAGTTCCCAAGGCGGATTGCGAGGCGTTCTTGTGGCTTATCAACGCCTCGCAACAAGCTTGCTCTTCCGGTCTATGAGCTCCTTTACTCGATCGAAACGGGTGCCAGTGCCCTCGTGAGGCTGGCCTCGCCGCGGCCGTAAGTCGCCGCATCATAGTTGACGAGCGTGTCGGTCCTGGCTGTATCCAGCAACTGATTGGTAATCTGTGTCGGTGTTGCAGACGTGAACTTGCTGCCAAGGATGGCGGCATAGCCTGCAACCACAGGTGCCGCGACAGAAGTTCCGGATAGCCCGGTCTTGTCACTTTCGACCCCCACCGTCAGGAAGTGGCTCTGCACCTCCGAATCTGAACCGGCATAATTCGAATAGGAGGCGAGCTTTGCCTTGTTTTCGGGAGTGCCATTGTGCTCGAGCGCACCCACAAAGATGGTCGATGGCGCCCCAATCAGGTCGAGAGCTAGGTAGTCCACAGTCCCCTCGATCGGGGTACCTACCGCTACAGCCTCGTTGCCGGCTACCTTTGTGAAGACCGCATCACCCGCCCGAGCCGCAGCGACAATCGATTGCTCAAGCGGAAACTCGCTCACGGGACCCTCAAGGGCAAAGCTCAGATTGACGACATTGAGCCCGTCCTCCAGCGTGAGCGGAACGGATTCGGAATAGTCAACCTCGATTATCTTTGCGCCAGGTGCCACCATGCCGGCTACTTCAGCACTCCACTGCCCATGTTGTCGCCATTGGGGGCCATGGCCGAGATCCCCCTCTTGTATTTCACCTTTGAAGTCGTCCACGATAGTCACAGATACCCCAGAACCGGTATAGCCCGATGCCCATGCTTCACCAATATCCGGACTCATCCAGCAAAAGGTGCCGTCGGGATTTTGTGCACAGCCCGAGCTACTGCCTTCCATGGTTGGGGTTCCGGCGCTCCATTTGCCGGTCACTCCGGAATCGAGGTCACCAGCGAAACCGCTTGGTGCCCACAGGCACACGGCAAAACCGGCAACAAACCCTGTCTGCAACAATTGCTTTCTGCGCAAATCAAACTCCTGTCTGCGGTTGTAAATCAACGAAATGAACCATTCACCATCACTTAGAACTGACCTTTGAACCAGAGACTGAGTCTCAATCGGCTCGGATGGACGTTTACCAAATGCTTCAACGTATCGGCGGGCGGAAGCCGGGACGCCGCTAGACGGCAATTCACCGTCTGGACCCCGCCGATGTCGCCATAGTTAGCGGTGCAGGGTTGTTCAGTCAGGTTCCCGCCCAAAATCGAACTGACGATGAGAGAAAGCGTCGTGGAGGGTGTCGGGCGCTTTTGCACAATAAAGCCCAGTTTTATGCCCGGTTCGATACGAACCTTTTTGGCGTGCTGGCCGGAACTGGCTCCCCACAGGAAACCGAAATCGTCCGACAGCTTTGTTAACATTTCAAATCGCATGTCGATCCATTTGCTGCGGTACCACTTGTCAAAAGACACCTGGGTGCCATCCGACAGCTCATATCCTCCCTTCCCCAGGCGGCTGGCGACCGCGGTTAGCTCTGACCCCTGCTGAATGTCGACGAGACAGGTCTCCTGTCCGTTCGCAGTGATCACGCTGAGGGGAAATGTCATCCCAAATAGGACGAAACTCGCCTGTAACCTAATGCCCATCTGCAACGCCCATAGGTGGAGCCGCCTCCAAACCATCGGGCCTCGACAGGCACACGATATCCCTGGTCACGTGTTCAAGCGCGGCAGCGGCCGTAGCCGCAGAGGCATGCCTGCCAGCAGAGAACGCGATCAATCTCAACAAACTCACTTGCTCCAGTCCTTGCAATTTTACCGAGCGATCGCTTCGCTCTTACCTGGCAAGCAACCCCGCCGCCTCTCAATGGAAGCAGCAAAATTCATACCGATTGTACGATGCCGCTAGAAAATGGAGGCAACCTGACAGGCATACAGCGCAAGAGCGGCTTGGGGTCCGACCAATCGCGGCCCTGCGTGCTGCTGGAAAGCTGTGCGGCGGCGCTCGCGACTGCCCCACGGCAGGCGAACAACTCGATGACGACCATGTGTCCGGCGCCGCATTATCAAGCCCCCACTCGCCCGTAATTGCTGAATGTCTGCCGCCCGATGGCCACCCCGGAATACCAGACAACTTCCGAAGCCGGGTGGCAGGACATGGAGGGATTAGGAATGTCGGACCAACTGTCTGGGCGTCATGGCTTGGCGCGGGTTGGCGCCAGGCGGGAATTGTTAACGGAAGCTGACGCTGCTCTCGTCGAAGCGGATGAGTTCTGCAGACTTGGACGGTGTCCGACAATTTGTGTCGCTTTGGCAATTTGACGACATAGGCTTGTTTGGTCGGCTTGCTGGATCTTCTTGTACGGAAAGGCAAACTGCCGGAAGGGATTGAAGCGACGCGTTTGAGGCGGCGATCGCGCGGGGGTGCCCCGGTCGGCGCCACCGGATCGCGGCTGCTGCGCGGCAATGCGCCGGAATGCGAGGCTTGAAGGCGGGCGCCGCGGCGTTCTTCCGAGCTGAACGCGCGCTGTTCTTCGGCAGCGGCTACATCGCCAACTTCGCTCTGCTGGCCGCCCTGCCGCAGGGAGGGAACATTTTGATCCTCCACGAGCTGGCCCATGCCAGCATACGTGAGGGGGGTACGCGCCGGCCTCAAGTTCTCCGAGCATAACGACGTCGATGCTTTCGAGGATACGATCACCCGCTGGCGAGCCGAAGGCGGCACCGGGCGATCTGGATCGCAGTCGAAAGTCCTTACGGCATGGATGGCGATCGCGCGCGCCGATGGAGAGCCTGATCGTGCTTGGCGAGCGGCACGAGGCCTTCATCGTCGTCGACGAGGCGCACGACGCTGTCTCCACATTCATGCCAGGAGCGATTCGGACGGCTGCGATTTGACGACATTGCTGATTATGTTGGTATCGAGGAGGAAGCGTCGATTTTCCGTTCCTCTTCATGGGGCGAGAAAGATCGAGGTCAGCTCCCACTAGCGGCGAACGACGTAATGGCTGGGCGCGGCTCGCCAGCACTCGCGATGCGCGATATGGATCGAGTGACGGAACTTTTTGCGGGAGTCGGATATGTCGCCGCCTGGTGTCGCGAGCTGCAAAATCGCCCGACTAGTCCGATAGTTCGCATAAGCTCAAAGATATTTTTTGCAATTTTCCCCTTGAATCAAAGTGTAATTTTTGACGGTCCCCTGCGTCGGAATTTTCTGGTCAAAATCATTCACAAGAAATGAGTTATCTGCTTTTTCAGGTCGGGTGGGAATGCTCCTTCGCAGGCCGTGCGCCTCCCACCACCTATCGGACCCGAGCCCCAGGCCGTAGGCGTGAGGTGCTCCAAGTCTAAATTTAAGCCATCCCGCCATGGCCAAACTTCAGCCCTGCAGTCTGTTCTGCAGTGCCTGCCGATCGGCACGGAGCCCGTCGAGGTCCAGCAGGACTGGCTGCCCTGGTTGCGCCAATCGCCTAACCAGCTCGCGTGTGCCGTCCACCACAAAGACGCCGCAATCATGACCGTTTCGCTGTTGGGGGATGCGGGGTGACTCCAAGCGCGCGCCCAGCCTTGCTGCGAGTTGTCCTGCGGGCGCCTCGTTGTATCTCCCGTTCGAGTCGTAGTGATAGGCAACCGGCCGTTCCCGCTCGCGGCGATCAACGAACAGCAGCGACCAATGGCTGCCGCGGCGATTGGCACTGGCATCGTTCACTGGCAGGAACAGGAAGTCGGCCGTGTCGTCGCCATTGTGATCATGAACGATGCGCTGGAATGCGCCTAGCATGTCGCTCTCGGTGCCCAAGCGCAGGCTGCCAAGGGTTATGAGGGGATCCACGAACCGCGACCGGGCGGCGAGACCCGGATTGTTCCCCCGCAACTCTTGCGTCAGGAGCTGGTAGTCCCTCAGGACATGCTCGTCGCCCAGCCATTCCATATC
>NZ_JBWJFQ010000029.1:0-90461 GCF_057784235.1 Mesorhizobium sp. CNPSo 4670
ATGGTGTCTGGTTCGGCGGCTTGATCGCCGACAAAGCCTTCGACAGCAACACCATCATTGCCGATCTGAATGAGCGCGGCGCCAAGATCGTTATTTCACAGCACTCACGTCGTACTTTTCCGCTGCCGCTCGACAAGGAACTCTACAAATGGCGCCACCTCATCGAGAACTTCTTCTGCAAACTCAAGGAATTCAAACGTATCGCCATGCGAGCTGACAAAACCGACCAGAGCTTCGCAGCCTTCATCAATCTCGCAGCCGCCGTCATAAATTCACGCTGAATCTCAACAAGCCTTAGAGCGACTGAGGTAGCGTCACTGTCATTCGGCTGCCTTCTGAAGCTTCCCGAACACAAACAGCTTTCCTCTGCGCACGCTGTCTTCAAGTGATCTCACATTCGCCAGATGCGCGGCGATCGCGCTGGCCAGCATGCACCCCGTCCCGCGCATCGACGCGGCAAGGCGGGGCATGTCGAGGCGGATTGGTTCTTGATCGTGGCGCAACAAAATATCCGTTGACCGAGGTCCCGCTGCATGGCCGCCCTTGAGCAGTAGCGCTTGTGGTCCGGCGGCAAGCAAACGCTTTCCCTGCCGCAACGTGTCTTTGTCATCCGAGGCCAAGGCAGAGCCGGTAAGGACCGCCAGCTCGATGAGATTTGGCGTGACGAGACGGCAAAGCGGCATCAGATCGCGAATCATAAGGCCGATTGCCCGCGCTTGCAGAAGCTGCCTGCCGGACGAGGCGGCGAGCACCGGGTCGAGAATTGCCGGCACGTGCGGATTTTCGCGCAGAACGCTGGCTACAGCAACGACGGTCTCAGCCGTCGCCAGCATGCCGATCTTGATCGCCGCCACCCTATTGGCCTGAAGTGCCGCCCGCATTTGATCGGCGACCAGCCTTGGTGACGAACGGTGGATTTCGGTCAGGCCATCGTGCGTCTGCACCGTCAGCGCCGTGATAGCCAGGCAGGCGCGCACGCCAAGGGAAGAAATCGTCTCGATATCGCGTGCTATTCCGGCACCCCCGCTGGAGTCCGACCCACCGACGACAAGCACATACGAGTCTCGCTTCAGCGCCATTGATCTGTCTTTTTGAGCCATTCTCGCGTGCGCGCTTCGGGGGCGTCGTTCAGCGTGATGTCGGTGACCACCGCCGCGCTGTCCGCGCCAGCCTCGAAGACACCGTCGAGCCGGTCAGGATTGAGGCCGCCAATAGCGACCAACGGGATCGGCGTGACCCGGCACCTCCACTCGCCGATCCGCTCAAGTCCTTGCGGCGCCCACTTCATCTTCTTCAGGATGGTGGGATAGACCGGTCCGAGCGCGATGTAGTCGGGTTTGGCCGCCATGGCCGTCTCCAGTTCGGCATGATCATGCGTGCTGAGCCCGAGCCTCACGCCGGCCGCCCGTATCCGCGCGAGGTCGGCGGTCTGCAAATCCTCCTGACCGAGATGAACGAAGTCGCAGCCTTCCTCGATTGCCAGGCGCCAATGGTCGTTGACGATGAGGTGGCATTGTTGCTCGGCGCACAGGGCCTTCGCCTTCCGGATTTCGGTGCGCAACCCGGCCTCGTCCATGGTCTTGATGCGCAGTTGCACCAGCCTGACGCCGAGCGGCGCCAACCGCCCAATCCAGGCGGTGCTGTCGACGATCAGGTAGAAGGGATCGAGCTTCATGAGAAAGCCGCCCTGCCGATCGTCGGCGTCGACGGCACGGCGACCTCGCGCGGTTCGAGCACTCCCGAGCTGAAAGCTTCACGGCCGGCATCGACCGCCTTGCCGAACGCACGCGCCATGCCGACCGGATCGGCCGCCTTGGCGACCGCCGTGTTCAGCAGCACGGCGTCAAAGCCGAGCTCCATGACGGTCGCCGCGTGCGATGGCCGCCCGAGGCCCGCATCCACAATCAGCGGGACGCCTGGGAAATGTCCGCGCATCGAGCGCAGCGCCGTAATGTTGACCGGCCCGAGGGCGGAACCGATTGGCGCGCACCACGGCATCAAGACCTTGCAGCCCGCTTCCAGCAGCCGCTCGGCCACAACAAGATCGTCGGTGGTGTAGGGGAATACCGCAAAACCGTCCTCGCACAGGTTGCGGGCGGCTTCGACCAAGCCGAACACGTCTGGCTGCAGCGTGTCATGGTTGCCGATCACTTCGAGCTTGATCCAGTTCGTGCCGAAGACCTCGCGCGCCATTTTCGCGGTGGTGACCGCCTCCTTGACGGAGTGGCAGCCAGCGGTATTGGGCAGGACTTTTACGCCCAGCGAGCGGATCAACGACCAGAATTGTTCGCCAGCCCTCCCGCCTGCCATCTCACGCCGCAACGAGACGGTGACCACCGAGGTGCCCGACGCCTTGACGGCATCGGCAAGCATGGCCGGCGAAGGATATTGAGCGGTGCCGAGAAGCAGGCGGGAGGCAAGCTTAGCTCCACAAAGCTCGAACATGGTCTAGCCTCCCTGCATGGGCGAGAGGATTTCGATCCGGTCGCCGTCGTTCAACCGGAATTCCGCCCGGTTGGCCTTGTGCACCAGGTCGCTGTTGACGGCCGTTGCCAGCCAATCGCCCTCATAGTCGAGCGCGGCAAGCAGCGCCGCCAGCGTTGTCGCGGCAATTTCAAGCGCCTCGCCGTTGACCATCAGTTTCATGAACGAGTTCCTTGGTTCTGTCCTGATTGAAGACAAGGTCGGCAGCCTGGCGCGCCATTGCTGGGGCGAGGAGAAAACCGTGACGATAGAGCCCGTTGATCGCGATGATCTCACCGTTCGTTTCGACACGCGGCAGGTTGTCGGGAAAGGCTGGACGAACACCGGCGCCGGTCTCGATGATGCCAGCCTCGCCGAAGGCCGGATGGAGGGCATAGGCAGCACCTAGAAGCTCCATCAACGAACGCGCCGTGACCGGTCCAGTGGACTGGCTCTCGATCATCGTCGCGCCAACCATGAAACGGTGGTCGTTGCGCGGCACTATGTAGATCGGAAACCGCGGATGAAGCAGCCGGACTGGGCGCGACAGCGAGATATCAGGCGTGCGCAGGATCAACATCTCGCCGCGAACGCCGCGCAGCCGATCATCGACCGCTGCCATTCCCGTGCAGTCGATCCGGCGATCGAAACCGGTAATCTGCCGGGCATCGGCCCCAAAGCGGAATTCGACGCCCATCGCCGCCAGTCTGTCATGAAGTGCCGCCATCGCCTGGCGCGGGTCGAGATGCGCCTCGTCTGGGAAATGCAATCCGCGGCGGAAGCGGCCGGCGAGGTCGGGCTCGAACAACGCGATTTCATCTTCATCGACACGCCGATGACCCGAGGTGCGGCTGGCGAACCGGTCGAGCTCGCCCGCATCGCGCGGCGCGGCCACGACCAGCGTTCCGGCCCGCGTCACTTGGCCGGGCGTTGCCGCCTCCCACCAGTCTGCGGCATTGCATCCGAGATCCAGCACCGGCTGCTCGGCGCTTTCACGCTCGCACCATGGCGCCAGCATGCCGCCGGCGAACCACGACGCATTGCCGCCGAGGGCATGTCTTGTCTCGGCAACTGTAACCGACGCGCCGCGTGTGGCGAGTTCGAAAGCGGCGGTGAGGCCGGCGACGCCGGCCCCTTTGACCAGCACCCTCATGATGACGTCTGCACCCTTGGCATAAGTGGTGCACCGGTCTCGTCCGCCGGCACATAGAGATCGCCGCCTTCGCGATATTTCGCCGCCATCGCCGCCATGCCTTCCTTCTGCGCCTCGGCGCGGATGTCGTGGGAGATACGCATGGAGCAGAATTTCGGTCCGCACATCGAGCAGAAATGCGCCACCTTGTGCGCCTCCTTGGGCAAGGTCTGGTCGTGGAAGGAACGCGCGGTTTCGGGATCGAGCGACAGGTTGAACTGGTCCTCCCAGCGGAACTCGAAGCGTGCGCGGGAAAGGGCATCATCCCTGACTTTCGCCGCCGGGTGACCCTTCGCCAGGTCGGCTGCATGGGCGGCGATCTTGTAGGTGATCACGCCGGTCTTGACATCGTTGCGATCGGGAAGGCCGAGATGTTCCTTCGGCGTGACGTAGCAGAGCATGGCGGTGCCGAACCACCCGATCATCGCCGCGCCGATGCCGGAGGTGATGTGGTCATAGCCCGGCGCAATGTCGGTCGTCAGCGGCCCCAGCGTATAGAACGGTGCTTCGCCGCAGACGGCGAGCTGCTTGTCCATGTTCTCCTTGATCTTGTGCATCGGCACGTGGCCAGGCCCCTCGATCATCACCTGGCAGTCCTTGGCCCAGGCGATTTTCGTCAGCTCGCCGAGCGTCTCCAGCTCGGCGAATTGCGCCGCGTCGTTGGCATCGGCGATCGAGCCCGGACGAAGGCCGTCGCCGAGCGAAAAGGACACATCATAGGCGCGGCAGATGTCGCAGATTTCCGCGAAATGCTCGTAGAGGAAGCTTTCCCGGTGATGGTGCAGGCACCATTTGGCCATGATCGAGCCGCCGCGCGAGACGATGCCCGTGACCCGGTCAACGGTCAGCGGGATGTAGTGCAGCCGCACGCCGGCGTGGATGGTAAAATAGTCGACGCCCTGTTCGGCCTGTTCGATCAGCGTGTCGCGGTAGACCTCCCAGGTCAGGTCCTCGGCAATGCCGTTGACCTTTTCGAGCGCCTGATAGAGCGGCACCGTGCCGATCGGCACCGGCGAGTTGCGCACGATCCAGTCGCGGATGTTGTGGATGTTGCGGCCGGTCGACAGGTCCATCACCGTATCGGCGCCCCAGCGGATCGCCCAGACCATCTTTTCGACCTCTTCGGCCATCGAGGAGGTGACGGCCGAGTTACCGATGTTGGCGTTGATCTTGACCAGGAAATTGCGACCGATAATCATCGGTTCGCTCTCGGGATGATTGATGTTGGCGGGAATGATCGCGCGGCCGCGCGCCACCTCGTCACGCACGAATTCCGGCGTGACAAAATCGGGAATAGCGGCGCCGAAGCTCTCACCGTCGCGTGGCGGCTTGCCGCGGGCAATCTCGCGTCCAAGGTTCTCGCGAATGGCGACGAACTCCATTTCGGGCGTGATGATGCCGGCGCGCGCATAGGCGAGCTGTGTCACCGCCTTGCCCGATTTGGCCCGGAGCGGCCGGTTGCGGACCGGAAATTCCGGCGTCAGGCGCTCGCCCGCCGCAAATCCGTTGTCTTCCGGCCGGACATGACGGCCGTCATAGGCTTCGACATCGCCACGCGCCGTAATCCATTCATGGCGAAGCCGGGCGAGGCCCTTTTCGATGCTGGTTTCGACCGTCGGGTCGGTATAGGGACCGGACGGATCGTAGACCGTCACGGGCGGTTCGCCTGCCGTCGGGTGGACGGAGATTTCGCGCATCGGCACCTTGATCTGCGGATGGAGGCCGCCGGACTTGTGGATTTTCCGTGAGGCAGGCAGCGGTCCCGTTGAGACGGCTGGGGTTTGGGCATTCATCGTGAGGCTCCTTTGCTCATTGCATTGGAGACCCAGTTCTGTGCCGGAAGGATGAAAAGACGCTTTGATATACCTGCTTGGAAACAGGTCTTCGGGCGTAAACTCCCGCAATGCGCTTGCACCGTCCCTACGCCAGTATGAACTGGATCAGGTTCAACGGGTCACTGCGCCGCGAAAGCCAGCAGTATCTCAGCCCCTTGCCGGGACTCCCCTGGTGAATGCGCCGAATTGAAAGGGCCGGCGCTGCTTTGTCAAGTGCCTTCGGCCGGCGTGACGACCGGCGGCTAATCAGAACCGGCCGCTGAGTTCGCGCAAGTATCGCGAGCAAGGTACGCCTAGCGGAGCGGCGAAGCGCCCAGGATAGGCGAGCCATCACGCGGATTCGAAACCTTTCCAGCACGGCATTTTCGGCTTGCCGAACCGACGTTGCTATCGCCCAGGGATGAGATTGCTTTAGATGTCTGTCTTGCTCGCCATCGGCAATCCTCCCGCGTGGACTAGACGCCCCGTTTGTTTCCCCAAAGCAGAACATGAAGCTGCGGCAGTACACGCGCCTCGAACCACCTGTCGCGGGTCACCTTTTCGACCAGCCATTCCATGCGTTTCATCACACCAGCCATGTCGATGAGCGCGTCTTCGTGACCGGGACGCGGCGGCGTGTGATTGCCGGGCTGTAGATAGACGAGCAATTGCGGGTAGCGCGCCGCGGCGTCCTTCGCGTAGGCATAGTCATCGTCATCGAAGACGACGAGCTTGAGCGCCATCTGCGGCTTGGCCTGCGCCGCCTCGATGCAGGCGTCGAACGCGGCCCAGTCTGTCGTCATTTCACTTGAGGGCGGCTTGGGGCTCAGCACCAGCACGTCGAGATCAGCGAACCATTGCTTCGGCACCGAGCCTTGGGTTTCCAATGCAAAACGGTAGCCCTCGCCATGCCCGCGGTCGATCAGCGGGCCAAGCGGCTGGATAGCCGGATTGCCGCCCGACAGCGACACCATCACGGGCTGACCGCCGGAAAGCGCAATGACCTTGTGCCAGACCGCGTCGGGAGACATCATCTCCCAATCATGGCGGAAGCGACTGTCCACCGCATGCAGACTGTCGCACCAGGAACAGCGATAATCGCACCCGCCCGTTCTTACGAACACTGTCGGCAAGCCGATCAGCATGCCTTCGCCTTGAATGGTCGGCCCAAAAATCTCGCTCACGCGGATTCCAGGATGCAAGGCGCTGGTCATGGCCGGTATTCCGCCCAGGTTTTCGGTGTCTCGCTCACCCACACGGCGGAGGTTTCGGGTAGCCGAACCTTGCACCAGTCGTGGAAGTGGCGGGCCAGACATTCCGCTGTGACACGGTCATGCCCCAGCACCTCGTTAAGATGCCGATGGTCGAACGTTCCATCGATGTAGTGCTTGAGCGCCGTTAGGTCTTGATAGTCGCGGACAAAGCCATGTTCGTCCAGTTCGCCACCTGAAAGCTCTACCACGACTATGTAGTTGTGGCCGTGTAGACGCGCGCACTGATGGTCTGGTGGCAAGGAGGTGAGCTGATGTGAGGCCGAGAAATGGAACTCTTTGGTAATGCGGAACATCACGCGCTCCTTGTCTGGACAGCGTGGAGCCAGAAGTCCGCGTCCTCATAGTCTGTCGGGTCGGCAATGCCGGCCAAATCGAATGCTTCGCGCCGTTCGACGCATGTCCCGCAGCGACCGCAGTGACGTGCGCCGCCCTTGTAGCAGGACCAAGTCGCCTCGAACGGCGTGGCATACTTTGCCCCCTCGCTGACAATGTCAGCCTTCGACATATTCACATAGGGTGCGTAAAGGCCGATATCGGCGTAGCCTGCGAGCGCATGGTTCTGCATCGTCTGAAAGGCGTCGATAAAAGCGGGCCGGCAATCGGGATAGATGAAATGGTCTCCGCCGTGGACTGCAGTGGCCACTGCATCAGCCTTCTGCGCGTCGGCAACCCCGAAGGCGATAGCCAGCATTATGGCGTTCCTATTCGGCACCACCGTGATCCTCATGGAGTCTTCGGCATAGTGCCCGTCGGGCACGTCCACATTATCAGTCAGTGCCGAGCCGCTGAGGCTCCGGCCGACATCGCGGATATCGATGATCTGGTGCGGAACACCCAGCCGTTTGGCGCAGATAGAGGCAAAGCCGAGTTCCTTTTTGTGCCTCTGGCCGTAATCGAACGAAAGCAGGCCAATGAGTTTCTGCTCGGTCGCCACCTTGTGAGCGAGCGAAACAGAGTCCAATCCGCCGGAGCAGATGACGAGGGCATTCATGGTTTGAGTCCTTGTTTTGACCGGGTAAGGCTGCGACCGGAGATTTCTCTGCGCTCCCAATACTCCACGAAGCTGGTTTTGTGAATGGGCTGGACGCGATTGAGATGCACGTACCTTGATGTCAGGGTCCCCAACATGGCTTGCACGCGATTTGCCGCGCATCTTCGACCGTTAGCGGCTGGGGCCGGCACTGCGTATAGGCGGAGAGACGATAGAGAAATCAGCCAACATGCGGTCCCGGAATGGGGCGATGCCGTTCAGCTCGCGCACTTCTCTGCCGATATCATCGAGGACTACAAGCGCTTGATCGCCACTCTGCAACGGATTGCGGACGGGCTGAAAAACCTCGGAACCAGCGAATGACACAGGCGTCGCGCCATAGGCCGAACTCCTACACGCGTGCCGCAATGCATTGGAGAAAGCCGCGTGCCGTCGAGATCCTTTGAGAAGGACGTTCAGATACCGCTACAGGATCTTGCTGCAGCGACCTTGGTGCATTGGCAGGAGATCCCGAAGCGGTGCGCAGCGCGATTGTCGAGACGGCGACAAGCGGTGCATTCCCCGACAAGCCGCGCACCACTTCATTGCACGAACAAATCGCGCGGCTTGTCCGCTACAGAGGGGAGAACCGCGCCTAGTGCCCAGTGCCGCTGATGCTTGTCCTAGAGAGTCGAAGATCGCACGCGGTTCGGACGCATGCAAACGTCACCCCAGCAAGACAAAACGCGGTCGGGACAATGGTGGTCTCCCGAGCGACGAACTCGAAGATCGCGAGGTCGACCCCTTCGAGTATGAGCCTGCTCATTGAACCAGCTTAGCCTATCAGGCGTCGAAACAGAGTCCGATTGCCAACCGCGACAATTGCGAAAACATAGATCACGTTAGGTCGGCGGTGTCCTAAGCGAGCATCGTGTTTTTCGCTACCTTCGAATTTCCGATTCCCAACTGGGCTGTCCAATTTTGCGGTTGAAATTTACTTTTTCCGAAGTGTTCGGTGTTAGGGGACCAACACGCAGCTACTACTCTAGCGTGGGGGGTGAAAGAGTGATGCAGCGTCTGTATGCCGCAAGGTTTGGTGACCTTCTGGCGGGAGATCTGCGCGTTTTTGGCGGGCCCTCGACAATCGAACCACTTGCCGGTCGCATTAGGGCGGAGCAGGTCAGTATCGTGCTTCGCAACACGCCTCTTGGCATGGTTGCGAACATCCTCAATGCTGCCACTTTTGTTATGGCGGTTTGGGGCTCGCCCGACCAAACGAAAGCCATCTTCTGGGCGAGTGTAATCATCGTCGCCTCTGGTTTCGTCGGCCTAAGAGCGAGATCATCGTTTAAGTCGGTCAAACCAAGGACAGTGTCTCGCCGGACAACGCAAAACCTGGTGCGCAACGCCTTCCTGTTCGGTACCTGGTGGGGCGCGCTTCCCGTTCTGTTCTTCAGCGGGGCAACAAGTGCCGCCCAGGTCGTCATTACCTGCCTGAGCGCCGGGATGATCGCAGGCGGCGCCGCTTCCTTTTACACGATTCCTATTGCGGCCATCGCGTATACGCTACCGATTTTCGTCGGCTCAGCGGTCGCGATTGTGTGGGTGCAAGACGCAGTCAACCTGCCCGTCGCGATCCTGATAGTGAGTTACGCCATCACGCTGTTTCGTGCAGTGCTTGCTCACGCGGTCGAATTTACCCAACGCTTCATTCTGCAAGCAGAAAGCGAAAATGCCATTCGCAGGGATGTTCTAACCAGTTTGCCAAACCGGTTCAGCTTCAACGAGCGGCTGGAGAACGCGTTGGTGGACGCACGGCAATTTGACCAGCACTTTGCGCTGCTTTTGTTCGATCTTAGCAATTTTGACGAGGTGAATGATCACTTTGGCCGAGCCATGGCGGATGCCGTTCTGGTCGAAGTCGCTGCGCGACTTCGCAAATCGACACGGGAGAGCGACGGCATTGCGAGATTGGAGGGCGGCGAATTTGCAATAATCGCTGCGCGCGAAATCAGGCCAGATCAAATCAGGTCCTTGGCCAAGCAGATCATAGATGCCATGCGCGGCCCCTTCTTGATCGAAGGGCGCGAGATATACTGCAGGCCCTCTCTCGGCATCGCTTTGGCGCCCACTGACGGTTTGGATGCCAACCAACTCCTACGGTGCGTCGACACCGCGCTACACAGGGCGAAGACGCTGGGGGCGGGCTCCATCCAGTTTTTCAGCCCAGGCGACGATGAAGCAGCTGCAAGGCGCCATGCTCTTGAACGCGATCTGGCTTCTGCGCTGGCCAATGACCAGCTTTCGCTCGCTTTTCAACCCTTTCTCGATCTCGCCAGCGATCGCATTCGAGGTTTTGAAGCCCTGCTGCGGTGGCAGCATCCGACCCTTGGCGCGATCCCTCCGTCGGAGTTCATACCCATCGCTGAAGAAACGGGTTTGGTTCACTCCATCGGACACTGGGTCGTCAAAACGGCTTGTTTGGCGGCTGCGCGCTGGCCGCGCGACTTGCGGGTCTCCGTCAATTTGTCGGTAGTGCAGCTTAAGGACAAGGCCTTGCTGGATGGAATTGAAGTGGCCTTGGCTGAAGCCGGGTTGGAGCCCCGAAGACTGGAGGTAGAGATCACAGAAACTGTGCTGATTTCGAATTTTGAGGAAACGATTTCATTATTACAATCGTTAATTTCGCTATCCGTCACAGTGGCTCTTGACGATTTTGGCACCGGCTATTCGTCGCTCACTTACCTTCGTAAACTGCCTCTTTCGCGGCTCAAGATCGACCGATCTTTTGTCCAGGACATGCTGACCGATGCCGACTGCGCCGCGATTGTAAGCTCATTGATTGAGCTGGCGCATGAGCTTCGAATTGAGGTAACAGCCGAAGGCGTGGAAACTCCCGAACAGCTCGACTATCTGCGCCGCGTCAGATGCGATGAAGCTCAAGGCTATTTGATCGGGAAACCTGTCCGGATAGACGACATTCTTGGCATTGCTGCGAAGACGCCTGGTCAGGAGCTGAATCCTTGAACTGCCGCCAGCGCGGGCGCAACGTCGAGTAGTCATCAAAACGAATAATGTAACTTGGTAATTAATTACGATAGAGGCGTTTTGCGACGGGCGGGCCCGCAAGCCGGTCGCCCCTCGTCCGGTACTACGCAACCAACTTGCCTGTTGTCTCCAGGCAGTCACGTGCGCCTGCGCGTCTGCGGCCAGCGCTGCTTGAAAAGGTGCTCTCAACCGAGCGTCGTCAGACGGCCGGCCTCGTGATTACAGCGCCGACGCACAGTCCGGCAGGGCCGCGCGGCAACGTCGAGAGCGGCGAGCTTCTGCTAACGCGAACATTTCTCCGCTATTGCGGCGATGCATTCCTCCAGACGCTCCAGGCGGAATTTCGCAATACGAAGTTCATTCCCCGCTTCGAAACGTCGATGGCGTCCCTGAGGTGTGGCCGCCATGAGGTTGCGCTCCAGTTCCGCAATGTGCGCACGCACTTGCCGGGCATCGTCCTGACGCAACCCCTTGATCCATCCACGCCCGCGCATCAATCTTCCTGCCAGGTACCCCGAAAGCCATGCCGAGTTATGCCACCGAGACCCTAATTTGCGGCAAGTCGAAACACTCGAAATTTAACTTCTGCTAATCCGAGGAAGACGAAAAACCCGGCAAGACGGTCAAGGAAGCGACACGGTCCTCTGAGGCGGCCATCTTCTCGCCAACAAGGCCGAGCCCGAACCGGAAAACCAACCGGATACATGTGCCAGGAGCGTGTCACGACACGAAACAGCGACCGGAGATGCTGGCGAGAAATCCGTGTCCGGTCGAATCCCTCCAAGAGAAAGCGTTCGATGCGAAGGTAGCTCAAGCGGTGGCCTTTTGCGGTTGGCTGAACGTATTGTCAGGGCGGGGCAGACCGAAATGGTCCCTCAGCGTTAGCCCCTCATAGTCGTGCCGGAAAAGTCCGCGCCTGCGCAGGATTGGCACCACCTCATCGGCGAATACGTCGAACCCGCCCTGCAGATAGGGCGGCATGACATTGAAGCCATCCGCTGCACCGTTGTCGAACCATTCCTGGATATTGTCGGCGATCTGTTCGGGCGTCCCGGCCTGGACCCAATGCCCGCGTGCCCCGGCGAGACGGTGGAGCAACTGGCGGATGGTTGGATTCTCGCGCTCGATGATGTCGAGTACGACGTGAAAGCGGCTGCTCGCACCGCGCTCGCCCTCGACACGGATGAGCTCCCGCGGAAATGGCCCGTCCAGATCGTAGCTCGAAAGGTCGGCGTCTACGATGCGGCGCAGCTGATCGAGAGAATATTCCGGCTGCGTCAACTCGTTGAACTCGTCGTGCAGCGCGCGGGCCTCCGCCTCGGTTGAACCGATGAACGGACTGATGCCGGGCAACACCTTGACGTGGTCAGGGTTGCGGCCAACCGATTTCACGCGCGCTTTGATGTCAGCATAAAATTCCTGCGCGTTGCCGAGTGTCTGATGGGCTGTGAATATCGCCTCGGCATAGCGGCTTGCGAGCGAACGTCCGTCTTCCGACGAACCCGCCTGGACATAGACCGGCCGCCCCTGCGGCGAGCGCGGAAGCGTGAGCGGTCCCTTCACCCGATGATATTTGCCGACGTGGTTGATTGGGTGGATCTTGTCGGTGTCGGCAAAAATTCCAGACTCCCTGTCCGCGACGAGCGCGTCGTCCTCCCAGCTGTCCCAGAGCTTGGTCACCACATCAACGAATTCGCTTGCCCGCTCGTAACGGTCTGCATGGGTTGGATGTCGGTCAAAGTCGAAATTCAACGCAGCGGACGCATCCCCCGTGGTGACGATATTCCAACCTGCACGCCCGCCGCTCAGATGATCAACAGAGGCAAACAGCCGGGCCAGGTTGTAGGGTTCGTTGTAGGTGGTGGAGGCGGTCGCGATGAAGCCTATTCTTTTCGTCACGGCGGCGAGCGCCGAAATCCATGTCAGCGGCTCCAGCCTGAAGCGGCTCGCGTAGCGGATGTTGTCGGCGAGAGCAGGCCCATCGGCAAAGAACAGTGCGTCGAACTTGCTCGCCTCGGCCTTTTTCGCCAGTTCCTGATAATAGGCGATGTCCAGCACTCTCTCAGGGGCAGAATCCTTGTAGCGCCAGCCGGCTTCATGATGGCCGCCGGGATAGATGAAGAGGTTGAGGTTCAACTGTCGTGATTGGGCGGGCATCTTATTGGTCCTCCTGTGGGTCTCCTGGGGGGTGACACTGAGCCACAAGTCTTCGGCCGCTCAGACGGGCAGCACGGGGCTTGTCTCGACGCCGAGATGGCGCAGAAGTTCGAAGCGGACCTCGCCGAACCGGCGGTTGCCATGATCGCGTGGCGTGGGGACATCGATGACGATGTCGGCGGCGATCGCGCCATTGTCGAGCACCAAAACCCGGTCCGCCAGCGTCACGGCTTCGTCCACATCATGGGTGACCAGCAGGACGGCCGGCTGGTGACGGGCGCAGAGCTGTCGCAGCAGATCGTGCATTCGCAGGCGGGTCAGCGCGTCGAGTGCGCCGAACGGCTCGTCCGCCAGCAGCAGCTCAGGATCACGAACCAGCGAGCGCGCCAATGCCACGCGCTGCTGCTCGCCACCCGAGAGTTCGACCGGCCATGCGGTCTCGCGGCCGCCCAAGCCAACCTCTTCGAGAGCTACCCGTCCGCGTTCGGCGGCGTCGGACAGGTTGAGACCGAGAACCACATTCTCCAGCACTCGTTTCCATGGCAACAGCCGGGCATCCTGGAAGACGACTGATTTCTTGTCGGGCGTTTCGAGTCGCCCTGACCCGGTGACTTTGTCATCGAGATCGGCGAGCGCGCGCAACAATGTACTCTTGCCCGACCCGCTACGGCCGAGAAGGGCGACGAACTCTCCCTTCTCGATGTCGAGACTGAGGCCGTCGAGGATGGTTCGCGGCCCGAAACGCCTCACGAGGCTTTCGACCCGCACCACGGGCGCGCCGCTCAATCCGCCAAGGTGCGACGCCATGACAGGGACCTTTCCTGGAAGAAGCGGACGATGCCGTCGGAGGCGAGACCGAGCAACGCGTAGACGGCAAGACCAACGATGACGATGTCAGTCTGGCCGTAGTTGCGTGCGAGATCGATCATGTAGCCGATGCCGCTGGTGGCATTGACCTGTTCGACCACCACCAGAGACAGCCAGGCGTAGGTCACCGCGAAACGCAGGCCGAGGAAGAAGCCCGGAAGGGCGCCCGGCAGGATGACCTCGCGAATGAATTCGCCATATCCCATGCGCAAGGTCTGGGCCAATTCGACATAACGGTTGTCTATGCCGCGCAAGCTGCTGTGGGTCTGGATATAGATCGGGATCAGGACGGCCAGCGCGATGGTCGTCACCTTCATGCCCTCGCCAATGCCGAACCACAGCATCAGCAGCGGGATCAGAGCCAGCGTCGGTATCGCCCTCTTGATCTGAACGGGACCGTCGATGATCGCCTCGCCCAGCCGGGATAAACCTGAAATGAGAGCAAGGGTGGTTCCGATCAGGATGCCGAACACCAGCCCCTGTGCTGCCCGCCAGGCAGACGTCATCAAGTGATCCTGAAGCTTCCCTGCGGCTATAAGATCGATGGCAGTGCCGACAACGGACCAAGGCGCCGGCAAGGTTCTTGGATCGATCAGGCCAGCGATGCTGCCGATGGACCAGAAGAGGAGAAGAAGTGCGGGGCCGATCAGTGCGCCAAACGGGATCGCCCGCCCAAGTGCGAGGCGACGCCTGGGAGCGGCCTTGCGGGCCTGTACAGCGGGCGCAATAAATCCCCTTTTATCCGATGCGTAGGGAATGGGGAGTGCAACCGCGGCGGTTTGTGAGAGTGCGTTCATCTGCATCGTCTCCACTGTTGCAGGGCGTCAGGACGCGTTCAGCGCATTTGCGGCGATCGTCTCGAAGCGCCTGTCGAAAAGATCCTCGGCCTTGATCGGGGGCTTGTTCAGTTCCCTGGCCAGAAGATCGATCGTCGCCTGCTGGCGCGCGATCACGTCGTTCCAGTCGGACGGGATGTCGAACTGGCCGTCGGCGTTAACGAGATACTGGCCATCTTCGCTGGTGAGACCCTGGGTGGCCACGTAGTAGCCGTCGATCCACTCTTTGGGATGTTCTTGCACCCAGCGGGTCGCAAGTGCCCAGTAGCGCACATACTCGCCGAGAGCGGCAGCCTTGGCCGGGTCGTCAAGCACGGCCTGCGGTGCATAGAGATGGTCAGGATCATCGCGCAAGCCATGCGGGATCGTGGTGGCGCCGTCGGCACCATACTGGCGCAGATAGTGCTTGACGAGGACGCCCCAGATCGGTGCGACATCGACTTGCTTGCTGGCAAGCGCCACCGGATAGGCATCGCCTTTGCTCGGCAGTTCGATGAGATTGACATCCTGCTTTGTCAGGCCGGCGGCCTGCAGGACCCTCAGCACCAGCGCGCCCTGCGCCTGACCAGGGCTGAAGGCGATCCGTTTGCCGCGCAAATCCGCGAGCGTCTTGACGTCGACGCCCGGCGCAATGCCGAGTTGATAAATCGGGTGCGCAACCGGTTCCTTACGGAACTTCGACGCAATGATCTTGACCTTCAGCCCCGTCCAGGTCGCGTGAATGGGCGGAATGTCGGCGACGGCCCCGACGTCCAATGCATCGGCGCGAAAAGCTTCGATTGTCTGCGGACCGCCGCTGATGTTGGCCCATTCGACCTTGAAGGGTAGTCGATCGATCAGCCCCGAGAGCTCGAGTGCCCTTTGGGTCTCGGGATCGCCGATGCGAAGCATGGTGCCCTCCGGGATCTGGGTCGGCAGTTTACCCGCGTCCGGACTGCCCGCCTGGGCACTGAAAGGGGAGGAAGAGGCCACCAAGGTTACCGCCAAAGCGGTGACCAATGCACCAAACTTCCGTCTCGAAAATCTCTCCACAGCCAACATCATTGTCTTCCTCCAGTTTGGGAAATGGCTCCTATTTGCGCTGTTCAGTATGTCTATCAATTCTGTAGACGATAAAGTAATGGATGCTGTTCTTTGACGCCCGAGGGAAACGCTGTTCGTCTCCAATGCTCATTTGGGGCAAGTATCCCTCATATGAGAGGGTCGGGTCGCGGCAGCGCAGGTGGCGCGGGTGCCAGCCTTGAAGCGGCGGCTGCCGCAATGGCGACGCTGATAGTGGCGCGCTGGTGCCGGAGAGGAAGAGGGCGGGCGGGTTGCGGTGGCGGGTGAAGGTCCGGGAGAGGGTCTCCCGGCGCCCGCCAAGGAGCAACACCCATGACCCAGATGGAAATTCTTGCGCCCAAGCGCAACGAACGTGCCGGTTACAAGGTCGACGTCGGCCGCGGCCAGCGTATTGGCCGCGTGTCGTCAGAATGGTTCAACCGGCCGGCGGACGAGCGATACCTGTCGCTCAACGAGCTCCGGAATTCGGTGAAGAGCCGGTCGGAGCGCAGCAAGACCCGCATCGTCGAAAGTGAGCTGATCCGCGTCGAGGCCAGCCGCGACGATCCGGAGCGTCTGAGGCTAATGCTACCCGACGCGCCTGCCCCTGTTGCCCCCACGCACTGGAGTTTCGGCCAACTCGCCAGCCTAATAGGCGCGCCAGCCACCTATCTGCGGCAGCTTCCAGCTCCGCTCGCGGCGATCAACCTTCAGCACGGTGTCCTCAACCACCGCGCCGAACAGGTTAAGACCCTGGAAATCGAGAACGGACGCCTTGAGTTGCGGGCGGTAACAGGCCCTGATTACGGCAGAATATTTGACTCAGAACTCGTCGACGCCGTGCAGAAGATCGCCGGCAACGGTACCGGCGACACGCGTTGGAAGGTGCCCGGTGTGCTCGACTGGTCGACAGGTATCTACAATCCGCACGTCGACATCTCCCGCGACACCACGACGCTCTACGCTTCTGATCGCGATATCTTTGTGTTCCTCGTCGACGATCTGAACCCGATCGAGGCCGGACGGCTGCCAAATGGGGAACCGGATCTCTATTTCCGCGGCTTCTATTGCTGGAATTCCGAAGTCGGAGCCCGCACGCTCGGCATCGCCAGCTTCTATCTGCGCGCAGTGTGCCAGAACCGTTGCCTGTGGGGCGTGGAAGATTTCGAGGAAATCACCATCCGCCACTCGAAATACGCGGCCTCCCGTTTTGCCCTGGAAGCCGAGCCGGCGCTGATCCAATTTGCCGATTCCTCGCCCATGCCGTTCGTCAACGGCATCAAGACGGCGCGGCAACGGATCGTTGCCAGAGACGACGAAGATCGCCAGGACTTCCTGCGCAAGCGGGGCTTTTCCAAGTCCGAGACCACGAAGATCATCGATACTGTGCTGCTTGAGGAAGGCCGCCCGCCAGAATCGATTTTTGATTTCGTGCAGGGCATCACGCGGGTCGCGCGCGACAAGCCGCATCAGGATGTCCGCCTGGAAATGGAAGGCAAAGCCAAGAAGCTTCTCGACTTCGCCGCCTGATCCTGCGCAGGCCGGCAGCGCAACTCGTGACGTTCGTTTGGATCACTGGCCCCAGTGATTCCCCAAGCTGGCCCGCTCCCGAAAGGTGGCGGGCTTTTTTGCGCCTCGCAAGGCGATCAGCCTGAAACCAGGGTTGGGCCCAGCGGTTTGTGCCCTGGCTCTTCATGCCAGATGACCTGCCGCAGATCACGCATGTCGACCTTTTGCCCGCAGTAGGGGCAATTGTAGAAATGATCGCGTTCGTCCTCTACGGGTGTGCCGTGCGGCTTGCCGGGGATGGGTGGTCCTAGGTCCCGTATGTTCGTCATCGCTACCAAACTTTCAATTCGTCTAAAACGTTCCGGAACTATTTCAGTGCATGCTAATTTACTCGCGGTCTGTGAGAGTTCCGTGCATGCGTTTGAAGTTCGTCGCGCCCTTGATGCCGACCCTTGTTGAGCAGCCTCCCGAGGGCGATGGTTGGAGTCACGAGGTCAAGTTCGACGGCTACCGTTCGCAGCTCATCATCGATGAAGACGGCACCAGGATCTACACGCGCAACGGGCACGACTGGACAGCAAAATATCGCGACCTGGTGAAAGAGCCCAGAGTCTCGGCGCCGAAAGCGCTATTGTCGACGGCGAGATCATCGTGCTCAACGATGCCGGCTTGTCGGACTTCGGCGAGCTTCGCAAGGCGATCACACGCCGCCAGCACGACCTCTATTTCGTCGCTTTCGATCTGCTGCATCTCAACGGCCACGATCTGCGCGACATGCGGCTGGAAGAGCGCCGCGAGATCCTCGCCGGCATGGTTGAGCCCGGCGGACGCATCCAGTTCAGCGAAGCGCTGCCGGGCGAAGCCAAGGCCATCTTTCATCTGCTGGACAAGGCCGGGTTAGAGGGCATGGTGTCGAAGCGGCGCGACAGCAAATACCGGAGCGGCCCGTCAACGAACTGGCTAAAGGCGAAATGCTACACAGTCGACGAGTATGAATTGCTGGGCGTCGAGCGCGAAGCAGGCAAGCCGGCCTTCGCGCTGATGGCCGATCTTGTGACTGGGCGATATGTGGGCTCGGCATTCATCAATTCGCGCGGCGCCATCCGAGACCGGCTGTGGAAGCGTGTCCAGGAACATGCCGGGCCGCCGCCCGAGGGCATGAAGCGGCCGGCGACGCAATGGGTCAAGCCGGGCCTGATCGGCCGCGTGAAGCACTTGCGCGGCGAGGAAGACTTGCGGCACGCTTCGCTGCAGGATTTCAGGGAGGTCGACCATGCCGATTCGACGAAAGGCAACTGACGCCGGAATCTTCGACGCATCCGAGTTGGCCTTGCTTGGGCGGGTTTTTGAACAACTGAAATGAAGCTAGACAGTCAGTCGCCAGATGCCCGCGAGGCAATCGCTTCCCGTATCATCGCGAACTATATGCCGGCGTGACAGATGAAGCTGAGCTGGTCTCGCTGTCCAGGCAGCCGTTGGGAAGGTAGGTGGCACATGGCCGTGGCTAAGAAGGATCAAGAGCGTGTCACCTACGCGTGGATGTATGGCGCCCAGGCCCGCAAGGATGGCAAAGAGCGCGATGTCCCGGCTGTTTGGGAGGAGTTTGCCGACGCGTGGCTGCAGGGCTTCGATGGCGAGCAATTGGCCGGTGCCAGCAAGGCCAGGCCGATCAGCGATCAACTGGAAGCGGAGGTCCACGAGGCAGGCGTTAGCAAATCCTAGAGCGGCTTGCCCGCGCGCATCATGGCCCGCGCTATGGCGAGCTGCGCTTCCGTCTTGGCATTCTCTTTCAGGGTCATGTTGTCGGCGGCAATGAGCCGCTTCAGAGCCCGCAGCGTCTCGCCTCGTGTCCAGCCCACTTCCAACATGCAATCGACAATCGCCTGAAAGCCGGGCTCCATGGCCTCCTGGCAATCAATGTGGCGGTCCTGATATTCTTCCAGTCCTTTCGGCGGGTTGATCATCTTGCCCCCTGCAAATAGCGGTCGCCGTGCTCCCGGTGCCCGAAACAAAACCAGTGCGGTTCTTGCCTTGGCTTGGCAAAGCCGAACGGAGCGCGCATCGCGCATCCGGCAAACTCGCAAAGGTGATTTTCGATCCGCGACCGCTCGCGCGTCGCTGGCGTCATGCCTTCGGCAAGCCTCAAGGGTTCGTCACTCATGACGAAAAGATTCCACAAGCTGACTTGACGAGCAAGGAAAATGTTCCCTATTCGTTCTCATGGCGCACGATCCGATAGACACGCTGGGCAAGGCGACCCGGCACAATATGCTCGTCAAGGCGGAATGCAGTTGCGGCAACGTTCGCTACTGCCGATCGGCCGACCTGATGATGGTCTATGGCGGTGGCGTCGATCCGCTGACATTGAAATTCGACTGCAGCCGCTGCAAGCCGCAGATCAAGATAACGCTGATCGAGGTCCATCCCGAGCATCTGCCGAAACGGCTGATGATCCATAAGCCCATGAAGATCGATGGCAAGATCCATTGGCACACCGAGCGGTTCCGGGGATAGATTGGCCTGCCGCGATGACCATGAAATATCAATTTGTAGAGGACACGCTCGGCAAGAAACTACGGGCCGGATCGGGTCTCTCGGTCGATTGCATGACGTGCCGCCGAAGTGTGACGCTCGACGTCCAAGCGCTCGTCGACCGATTGGGGGAAGATCACGGCTGCATGCACTGGGACCTGATCAAGGTGCTGTTCTGCCGGCCCTGCCGGGATGCGGGACGAGGCGACCGGAACCTCGCCTTCACCAACCATGCCGTGACGCCGGGCCAGCGGTGCTAAACGAATTAGGCCCGGCGCCAGGGTAAATGCGCCAGAAAATGGCCGACGCGGTTGCCGGTGAGAGCGCGTTGCTAAAACCGCGTCGGCCACTGCGGCACGGGATTGTCGCCCCGCGATCGAGTGCTCGCCAACACCCCGAGAACGATTGGTACGCATCCGTACAGGTTTTGCTCTTGATCGCCAAATTTCGGCGATCATATAAATTTGGTGATTTGTCCCATTGCGGGAGGCAATGCGATGGATGACGTGATGATGAATGGCAAGGTCCACCCTTGCATCGAAGTGGTCGAAGCCTGCGGCGAGTGGCACGTTCGCGTGGACCGAGAAAAAACCCTGACTTTCGAAATGGAAGCCTACGCCCTCGCCTTTGCAGAAGGCCAGCGGATACGCCTCGGGCTTGCCGACTTCAAACGGCTTTAGTGCGCCAACGAAGGCAACCGACCCCTTCGGCGCTCGTGGTTTCAGCGCACTCCGCGACTGCCCGTCTTCCCAAAGGCGGGTTTTTTCCTTTCGGTAGACAGCCTTCCATGAGTTGGCACTGGCTGGAGTGCGAGACAAGACAGGCGCCCGAAAGTTGGAAGTCGCGCCGAGATCCGCGAGCCAGGCCCGGGTCGGCGTGAGGCCTGGAGGCAGAGGGAGGAGGGGAGGATTTTTGACGGGCTTGGAGGTTCGGGGAGAGGCCCCGGGCCGCCCGTCATGGAGAACCTGACCATGGCAAAGAACGCCATTCAGAAGATCGCGATGAACGCCGCGGAGAATATTCCCTATGACAAGCTAATGCTGTCGCAGAAGAATGTCCGCCGCATCAAGGACGGCGTGTCGATCGAGCAGTTGGCCGAAGACATCGGACGGCGAAAGCTGATCCAGAGCCTGAACGTCCGTCCCGTGCTCGACGGCGAGGGCGAGGAGACCGGCACGTACGAGGTGCCCGCCGGCGGCCGGCGTTACCTCGCGCTCGGCATCCTCATCAAGCAAAAGCGCCTGGCGAAGAACGAGCCAATCCCCTGCATCGTCAACCGGGGGCAGGAGACCTCGGCCGAGGAGGATTCGCTTGCCGAAAACCTCCGGCGCGCCGACCTGCATCCGCTCGACCAGTTTCGTGCCTTCAAGACGCTCAGCGATCAGGGCCTCGATCCGGAAGAGATAGGTGCCCGCTTCTTCGTCTCGCCGGCGACGGTGAGACAGCGACTGCGGCTCGCATCGGTGTCGCCGAGGCTGCTCGAGCTCTATGAGAAGGATGAAATCCGGCTCGAGCAGATCATGGCGTTTTCGATCTCCGATGATCACGCGCGCCAGGAACAGGTCTGGGAGCGGATTGCCAGCTCGCACACGCAGGAACCCTATTACATCAGACGCCTGCTGACGGAGACCACGGTGCGGGCCGATGATCGCCGGGCGGTCTATGTCGGCGCCGATGCCTATGAAGCGGCCGGCGGCGTCATCCTGCGCGATCTGTTCGAGCAGGATTCCGGTGGCTGGTACCAGGATGCAGCTCTCCTAGAGCAGCTTGTCTTCGACCGGCTGAAGGTGGATGCCGAGGCGATCCGCGCCGAAGGCTGGAAATGGGTGGAGGCGGCGATCAGCTTTCCCTATGGCCACACCTCCGGCATGCGGCGCATCTACGCCGAGGCGCAGGAGCTCAGCGCCGAGGAGATCGAACGCTACGGCGCGGTGAAGGCCGAATATGACAAGCTGGATGCGGACTATGCCAAGGCCGAGGATGCCGACGAAACAATCGAGGCGAAGCTCGACCAGCTGGGTGCCGAGCTCGATGCGATCGATGATCGTCCTCAAAGCTACGATCCCGCCCAGAAGGCGATTGCCGGTGCGTTCCTTACGCTTGCCGCGAACGGCAAGCTCCAGATCGACGCCGGTTTCGTGCGGCCCGAGGACGAGCCGCGGACCGAGACCGGCGACGTCGATGAGGGCGAGGAAGGGAGCGCCGACCGCGGAACCGGATCCAATGGCGACGACGATGGCGATGGTGTTGTCGTCAACGGCCAGCCGATGAACGACAGCGCTAGCGACGACGGCGAGGACGATGGCATCAAGCCACTGCCTGATCGGCTCGTCTTCGACCTGACCGCGCAGCGCACGCTGGCACTGCGCAACGCGCTCGCCGGCGACGTCGACATCGCCTTCGTCGCCGCACTCCATGCCTTCGTCCTGCAGGTCTTCTATCGCTTCGCGCCGAACACCTGCCTGGAGATCAGCCTGAAGAGCGGCAGCTTCAGCCAGGTTGACGGTCTTGCCGAGACCTCCTGGGCCAAGGAGATCGCCGAGCGGCACGAAGCCTGGGACCGCGATTTGCCCGATGAGGCGGAAGGGCTGTGGGACTTCCTTCTCGGCCTCGATGAAGCAAGCCGCAAGGCGCTGTTCGCGCACTGCGTCTCGCTGACCCTCAATGCGGTGGTCGAACCCTGGAACAGGCGAGCGAAGGCGCTCGAGCATGCAGACGTGCTTGGCCACTCGCTCCAGTTCGACATGGTCGACGCCGGCTGGACGCCCACGGTCGAGTTCCTCGGGCGGCTCACCAAGGCACGGATTTTGCAGGCTGTCCGTGAAGCGCGTGGCGCAGACTCCGCGCAGCTGATCGACCACATGAAGAAGGACATCATGGCCCGTGAAGCCGCCCGTCTTCTCGAAGGCTCGAACTGGCTGCCAGAGCCGCTGCGCGCTGAGGTCGATGAAGTGTCTGCCGATGCTGCCGACGCGGCCGCCGGCGAGATGTCGGAGGAAGCGTCTGTCGACGGCGATGCCGCCGAGCTTCCGGCCTTCCTCGCCGACGATGCGGATCCGTCCTCCGATGCTCCGGTGACCATCGACGGCGACGAAACGGACCACCTCCAGGCCGCCGAATAGTCGGCCTCCCGGTCCCACCGGTCCGGCACCTTCGCCGGACCCTTTTCAGTTCCAACTCACTCTCAAGCCCGGGATCGCCATCGCGACCCGGGCGGTTTTTTTCATGGAGATCGACATGTTCGACTGGAACAGAAGCTGCTCCTACGACGAGCAGCAAAAGAGACGTTTCCACGCCACAGCCCGTTCACGCCTGAAGAAACTTGCCGCTGAATTAAACTTGCCATCGGGCAGCTTTGACCTGCGCTCAAACAAGGCAGGCATCGCCGTTTGCGGTGAAATTACCCTGCACCATGACCGTGCCTATATCCAGGTCGGCCAGTTCGGGCTGTCCTCTGGTCACGGCATCCTGATCAGGACCTGCAAGGGCCGTAAGGACTATACCGGCGGGGCCAACCACTTCGTCGCACTCGGCATGCTGGATGATGTTCCGGCGCTCGCCGCCGCCGTCCGTGCCATCACTGGGGTTGGTCGAGACGTTTCGCGTTCCTCCGAGCGACGCGCCGCCTGAACCCTGTAAACCCCATCATCGCCAGTGCACGTGCCGGCCGCAGGGCTCGGCCCGTCGCCAGCCACAACACAGCAAGCAGTTGCCATGGCGCGGCAATGCCGCGCGTGGCCGAGCTGCGTTCAGGAGAACCTCATGACCGCACATCCACCCTTCAGGAAGGTGCTCGACGGCGTCGCCACCCGCGAGCAGATGTTCCAACTGTTCAGCCGTCACAAAGACACTCCCGGCATCGATCCCAATTCCGGCACTCCCTATTCAGGCGAGTGGTTTGAGATCACCGCGTCCGAATATCACTTCATGCTCGATTTGTTGCCGCCCTCTTCATGCGCACCGGCATGTTCGGCATGTCGGAGTATAAGGCCGGCAACGTCACCAGCGTATTCTTCGCGATCCGAATCCGGGGCCGCGAGCGCTGGTTTCATGGCTTCTGCGATCTCACCGATCGGCAGTCGCCAGACCAGATGCGCGCTGCCATCATCGCCCACGAGACCGGCGCGAGCGACAGCATGACCCGCTCGGAAAAGCTCGAGGCGATCTGGAACATAACCCCTGTCGAACTCAGGGGGACCGCCCGCAATACAGATCCCGAGACCGGGTGGGCCGAACATCAAGGCAAACGCACGATTCTCGCCAACGCCGGAAGGCATGATGCCGGCTTCAAGCTGCTCGATGATCTGTCGGATCTCGAGATCGACGAATTCCTGTCCAAAGTGCGATCGCGTCGGAGCTCACGAAGGAAGGCGACGATGGATATCTATGAGAACCGCGCCTCGACGGCGAAACCTCTCCATCACGGTGACCGACTTTCGCTCAATGGATGCACCCTTCCATCCTCAAGCTGTTGAGACATGCGAGACTGTATGGCCAACTGCCCCGATACAAGCATCCGGCCCTCAGCAAAACTTGGGGTCAGCGCCTGCCACGCGGGAGGTACCCGGCATTGCGTAAAGCGCCGATGAACAGGCTGGCCGGGCCGGCGATACTCGTTTTGGCCTGCATTGCGAGGGGCAGCGTGTCCCAGTCCTCCAAGGGAGCGATAAAGCTGGAGAAAGTGCCATTGACCATGCAATGGCTGGTCAACAAGCCATGCTTATCCAGCACCAGAACCCCTGTCTGCTTGCTTGGATACCGGATGGCGGCGACGCGCTGAAGTTCCATGTCGCCATCGATGCGCAAATTGAAAAGCAGGACGCCGTGGCTTCTGTGGGCGACTTCCGCGACTTTTTCCGCGAAAGGAACAGAAAGCGCACGAACGCTGTCGACCGCCATCCCGAAAACAAGCGCGTCCAGCTCATCCGCCGCCATGAGAAGATTAGTTCCCAAGAATATAAGGATTGCAATCGCTCCAGCCGGATTGTGCACAGTCATCGCACTCCCCCGGCTAGACGCCTGAGCCATGGCATGTATGAGGCAGCTCTCTCTCGGTAGGCATGTTTGCCCCCGTTGATTGAGCCGGTTGCCCCAGGGCCCACGACACACCGCTTGCTCGTTGCGAGGCTTCTCCGATAAAGCACGGCGAGACCGATAGGATACGTCGGGACCCGCTAACCCAAACTGCGACTTGGCTTGCAAGTCATGCTCACATCAAGGAACAGACTATGAAGCGCCAGATCCGGCCATTCATCGTGGAAACGAAACAGAGGCGCGGTAAGCAGAAGCCAAGCCATTCGATCTGGGGCGATCTCGACCTGTCCAAGATTGCTACCGAGATGACGCAGCCGGCTCAAGCTGCTCCGCTCCCAAATTCGGAGGTCATTGACTTCAGTATAAGACCCCTTGATGCTGAAGAAGGGGATAAACCACAAGCGGAGTATATGATGGCCGATTTTCAGGACGCTCAGACTGTTCAGACGACAGTAGCGCCAGCCAAAGTGGAAGTGCCTGAATCCAAGAAGAAAGTTCCGCGAGCAAAGAAAGCGAAGGCGGAGCTCGTAAAGCCGGCCCGCAAGAACGGAGCGAAACCTGCGCCCCAGGCTGCGGAAGCTCCCGTGGCAGCGAAGGCCGCCCGCAAGACATATTCCGAGAAGGAACGCTCCCAGAAGCTTGCCCAGATCGAGAAATCGATCGCTGCCGGCGCGACCAGCAAGACTGCGGTCGGCCAGGCCGGCATATCCGAGCAGACCTACTATTATTGGAAGAGGGCTGCCGCACCTTCTTCAGACAGCGGCGATCTCCGTGATCTTGTCGCGCTCGAAGAAGAAAACAAGCGCCTTAAGAACCTGCTTGCCGACCGTTTGCGCAAGGAAAATGCCGAACTCAAGAAGAAGCTGGGCCTTGCCTAAGGCATAGTGAGCATCGCTGGAAATCCGGAACGACACTTAAGGCGGTAGCGGCGGCATATCGCCTTCGCCGACCCGCCACACCCAGGAGCCGATCTCCGGGCGCGCGGCGATCATTTCGTCGAGCGACACTTCGAAGTTCTGGTCCGCTCCGGCCGGAACGACAAACAGCGCGATCGGCTCGTCCCTGTTCTGAAGCAACGCATTGGCGATCGGCTGGTCGGGTTGCAGGTCAAAGCGCAATCCCTTCACGCTCTTCTCGCGAAGGCGGGCGAGCCCATCGACGAGCCTTTTCTCCGGGACCGTCTCGTAGGGAATCCAGTTCTCGGACACCACCATCAACGCGACCTCCTCGACAATGGCGAGGCCGGCCGGGTTCAGTCCGAACGTCGCGATCGTCATCAGATGTGAGCTGGAATCCGCTGCCCACAGGGACAATTCTTTTTCAAAACGCGCCTGCAAGCGGCGATGCAAGGCATCGTCGATGATGAAGGGAAAACCGGGCAAATGCCTGATGACGAGTTTCTGACCGGAGCGGGCGGGCACGATCTCCTTCACTTCGCCGACCACGACGAGCAACTTTCGTGGACCTGATTTCGGCGGGAGCGCCGTGCCGAGAACCGCGTTGCGACGCTGCTCGATGGCTTGCCTGTTCTCGGCCCGAAACGGCTCGGGCACGAACAGGATATCGGCGAGCGGTCCGCCTCTCACTGTCATTTGCCCGGCAGCCTCGAGAAGGTGCCAGCGGACATTCCACCAATGCCGTTTGCCGGCCCACCTCGAGGTCCAGACCGTCAGTTCGGCCTCGTGCCAGAGATAATGAAGCAGGCCACGCAGCGACATTCTCTTAGGATCGGCGGTTACGCTGGCGGAATTTTGCCCCGCAGGCACCGATGCCGCGCGGCTCCCTGTCTTCGACAGGCTGAAGCCCAACTTGAGGGCCGCCAAGCCGTTTTGCGGATCGAGCTGTATCGCGCTGCCCATCAAGGCGCCCAGCCCGGACAGTTCGTAAGGCGATTCATAGGAATCACAGGATGGATCATGCTCGCCACCGCTGAGTGGCATGCGCTTCATCAGATGAACATCGCCGATGCGGGCGATGTACATCGGGCAGCCCGGCTCGCGGCACAGGCATAGCGGACGCTCGGTGCGGACATAGGCGCTCGCCAGCGCCGCCTGCAGGTCAGGCGCTGCCTCCTCGTAGACCGCACTGCCAATTCTAAACCGTCGCATCACCTCGACAGCTCCAGGTCGCCGCCGCATCGCGCGCATTCAAGGCATGGCTTTGCACAGAGCGCAACCCCTTTGGTGCATCGGCGCCAGAGGCAGAGGGGAGCCGGGAGGAGTGTGGCCCGGCTGGCGCGCAGAGAGTGTCGGCGCGGGCGCCACTCCCCTCTTGCGAAGGACATTTCCATGAACATCGTTTCGACCACACCCGCCGTTGCGCGGACTGCCGCTCCCCTCGACGCGCCGACGCCGGCCTCCATCAACACTGCCGAGGCGATTCATCAAGCGGCAACGCTGCTCCTGCCTTTCCTCGAGCAGGGTAAGCCTGTCACCACCGCCGCACTGCGCACCGCCATGACGACAAGTTTTGGCGGCAGCGATGCGCAAGGGTTCTGGGTTTGGAAGGACGGCTATGAGGCGCTCGAAGTCGCCCAGGTGCTGTTTCTGCGCCGGTTCGGCCCTGCGATCCTGTCCCGGTCCACCTCGCCGCAGGCAACGCTGGCGATGATCAAGCGCATCGCCGATCTTCTTCCCACCCATACGCGACGGTCCGACGAGAGCCAGGCCCTGCAGCAGCTCTCCACGCCCTTGCCGCTGGCCTTCGTCACGGCCCACGCTGCGGCGATCGGATCTTGCGACCTCGTTCTGGAACCCTCGGCCGGCACCGGTCTGCTCGCCGTCCACGCCGAGATGGCGCGCGCCTCGATCGCCCTCAACGAGCTTGCCGCGACGCGGGCCGATCTCCTCGGCCTTTTGTTTCCACGGGTTTCCGTCTCGCGGCACGACGCCGCCCATATCGATGATCATCTCGACGCGGCCATAGAGCCGTCAGTCGTGCTGATGAATCCACCGTTCAGCGTCGGCGCCTATGTCGACGGCCATGTCACTGACGCGGCGTGGCGGCATCTTTCCTCCGCATTCGCACGCCTACGCGCCGGCGGGCGCCTGGTCGCCATCACCGGCAACGGACTGTCTCCCGAAAACCCCAAATGGCGGCCGGCCTTCGAACGCCTGCAGCAGCAGGGCACCGTCATCTTCACCGCGGCGATCGACGGCCGTGTCTACGCCCGCCATGGGACGACGGCCGAGACCCGCCTGACAATTATCGACAAGGTACCCGCCGCCGATCCAAAAAGCTTCGTCCGGTCGACCGGCAAGGCCACGGATGTCGAAACGCTGCTTACCTGGATCACGGATCTGCCCCGGACACCGGGCGGGTTTCCGGACTCGATCGGCGCGCTGTCCAGGGGCGTCCTGCGCAATGACGCCATACACATGGGCGGCCGATCGGGGGCGAGAGCCGCACCCCTCGCTGTCTCAAAGGCTGCTCCGAAGGCCATCCAACCGGTCCGTACGAATGCGCGGGCGAAACCCGCCCGCCAGGTCAAGGCAAACAGCACGCCTGCGGTCTCCCTCGCCTATGAGCTACGCGACTGGATGCCGGAAGAGGGCGGCCGGCTCACCGACACGATCTACGAACCCTACGCGCTTCAGTCGATGGACATTCCCCGCGCAAAGCCGCATCCGACGCCGCTCGTGCAGTCGGCCGCAATGGCCGCCGTTGCGCCACCAAAACCTTCCTATCGGCCGCTTCTTCCTGATGCGATCATCGACGAAGGCCTGCTGTCGGACGCCCAGCTCGAAAGCGTCATCTATGCCGGCGAAGCGCATTGCGGACATCTCGCCGGCACCTGGACGGTTGACGAGACCTGGGATGTCGCTTCGGCCGCCCCGGAAGGGGCTGCGAATGCTGTCCGCTTCCGCCGTGGTTGGTTTTTGGGTGACGGAACCGGCTGCGGCAAGGGACGGCAAGTCGCGGGCATCATCCTTGACAACTGGCTGCAGGGCCGCCGCCGTGCGATCTGGATTTCCAAGTCGGACAAGCTGCTGGAAGATGCCCAGCGCGATTGGGCGGCACTTGGCCAGGAAAAACTTCTCGTGCAGCCACTGTCGCGCTATCGGCAGGGCACGCCGATCCGCCTTGCCGAGGGCATCCTGTTCACAACCTACGCGACGCTGCGCTCGCAGCAACGGGAAGGCAAGAAATCCCGGATCGCCCAGATCCTCGACTGGGTGGGCCAAGAGTCAGGCAGGGTCGAAGGCCCGACGGCGATTAAAGAAAGCCCGACGAGGATTGGTGCAAACCCGTTGGCGGGGAAAAAATCTTTCGATGGCGTCATCGTCTTCGACGAGGCCCACGCGATGGCTAACGCCGCTGGGGGCAAAAGCGAGCGTGGCGACGTCGCCCCGTCGCAGCAGGGCAGGGCGGGACTGCGGCTGCAGCACGCCCTTCCTGACGCGCGGGTGGTCTACGTCTCGGCGACCGGTGCGACCGCGGTCGAGAACCTCGCCTATGCGCAGCGTCTCGGCATCTGGGGTAGCGAGGATTTTCCCTTCGCCAACCGCGCCGAATTCGTCGCCGCGATCGAGGATGGCGGTGTCGCGGCGATGGAAGTGCTCGCCCGCGATCTCAAATCGCTCGGCCTCTATGCGGCGCGTTCGCTGTCTTATGACGGGGTCGAATATGACCTGCTCGAGCATGCGCTGACCGAGGAACAGATCCGCATCTACGACGCCTATGCCGACGCCTTCCAGGTCATCCACAACAACCTGACCGCCGCGCTCGAGGCGACCAACATCACTAGTGAGGCCGGCACGCTGAACCGCGACGCAAAATCGGCCGCCCGTTCGGCCTTCGAAAGCACCAAGCAGCGCTTCTTCAGCCATCTCATCACCTCGATGATGACGCCAACGCTGATCGGCGCGATCGAGCAGGACCGCGCCCACGGTCATTCGGCGGTCGTGCAGATCGTCTCGACCGGCGAGGCGCTGATGGAACGGCGCCTTGCCGAGATCCCGACCGAGGAATGGTCGGATCTGCATGTCGACGTCACGCCGCGCGAGTACGTCGGCGGGTACTTGATGCACTCCTTCCCCACCCAGTTGTTCGAGGAATATTCGGACGCGGAGGGCAACGTCTGCTCGCGGCCTGCCCACGATGAAGATGGCAACCCGGTTCAATGCCGCGAGGCGGTTCGCCGGCGCGACGAGATGGTCGAGCGGCTTGGGTCGTTGCCGCCGGTCGGCAGCGCGCTCGACCAGATCATCCATCACTTCGGCACCGACACCGTCGCCGAGGTGACTGGCCGCGCGCGGCGTATCGTGAAAAAGACTGGCCGCGACGGCATAGACCGGCTGGCCGCGGAAAACCGCCCTGGCTCGGCCAATCTCGCCGAGACCCAGAGTTTCATGAATGACGACAAGCGCGTACTGATCTTTTCGGATGCCGGCGGCACAGGCCGCTCCTACCACGCCGATCTCGGCATCAGGAATCAGAGGCTTCGCAAGCATTATCTGCTCGAGGCCGGCTGGCGCGCCGACAACGCCATCCAGGGTCTCGGGCGGACCCACCGCACAAATCAGAAGCAACCGCCACTGTTCCGGCCCATGGCCGCGAACGTGAAAGCCGGCAAGCGCTTCCTGTCGACGATCGCCAGGCGTCTCGACACGCTAGGTGCGATCACGCGCGGCCAGCGCCAGACCGGCGGGGCAGGGCTGTTCCGCGCCGAGGACAATCTCGAAAGCCCCTACGCGCGGGCCGCGCTTCGCCAATTCTACATGCTGCTGCATCAGGGCAGGATCGAAGGTTGCTCGCTGACGACCTTCGAGACTGTGACCGGACTGTCGCTGACGACTGACGAGGGCGGGCTGCGCGACGAACTGCCGCCCATCACGACCTGGCTCAACCGCCTGCTGGCGCTGCGCATCGAAACCCAGAATCTGCTGTTCGAGGTGTTCGAGCAACTGATGACGGCGAAGGTCGAGGGCGCGATCGCTGCCGGCTCCTATGACAAAGGTCTGGAGACGATTACGGCGGAGAGCATCGTCGTCACCGATCGCCGCACCGTATACTCGCACCCGGTCTCGGGCGCGCAGTCGCATGTGCTGACCGTCGCGCGCAAGGATCGGATTCGGCCGCTCAGCCTCGTCGACGCGCTGGCTATCGTCCGGGCCGAGCCGCAAGCGGTTCTGCTGGTGAACACGCGGTCGAACCGCGCGGCGATACAGCTGCCGACGGCGAGCCTGATGCTCGACGACGGCGCGATAGAGCAGCGCGTGCGCCTGCTGCGGCCGACGGACGAACTGCGCTTCGGTCTCAACGCCCTTGCCGAAACCCACTGGCAGCCGGCCGAACGAAAATTGTTCTGCGACCTCTGGCAGGCAGAAGTCGCCGCCGTCCCGGAGTTCACCACCAGCACCTTTCACATCGTGACGGGTCTGCTGCTGCCGATCTGGCGGCGCTTGCCGGATCATGATTGCCAGGTCTATCGGATCCAGACCGATGCCGGCGAACGCATCATCGGGCGTCACATCGCGCCAACCCTTGTCGCGACCATGTTGCGCAATCTGGGTCTCGCCGATGCGCCGAGGCTCGCGCCGGAAGATGCCTGGACCGGACTCCTTGAAGGCAGAATCGGACTGCAGCTTGCCGACGGCCTGATCCTGCGCCGCAGCCGCGTCATGAACGACTACCGCGTCGAATTGATCGGCTTCACCGACGCTTTTGTTCCGCGGCTGAAGGCGCTGGGACTGATCTCCGAGATCATCTCCTGGAAGCTCCGGCTGTTCATCCCGACGGCCGCGCAAGGGCCGTCCATCCTCGCCTCGCTGCTCGATCGCCATACGCTGATCGGCGTCACCGACCGCGATAGGGCTTGAACGGAGGCGATCATGACCGGCTCGGCTTCCGAGCTGGCACGCCGCCTGGGCGAACATGCCGAGGCAGTGTGCCGCGAGTATCTCTTCAATGGCCATCGCTCCGGCAATCACTGGATCGTCGGAGATGTCCGCAACACGCGCGGCCGCTCCATGCATGTGCGGCTGAAGGTCAACGCGAAGGGCCCGGCGGGTCGATGGGTCGACGAGGCGACGTCTGAATTTGGCGATCTGCTCGATGTCATCCGAGAAAGCTGCGGCCTCGTCGACTTCCGCGAGGTCGCGGATGAAGCACGTCGCTTCCTCTCCCTGCCGCTGCCACCGCCCCAGCCCCTTGGCGCGCAGCGCCAGCCTGCCGCAGCCCGCGGCTCCCCCGATGCCGCGCGTCGCCTGTTCGCCATGTCGCAGCCGATCGCCGGCACCCTCGCCGAGCGATATCTTGCCGGGCGCGGCATTCTGCTCCCCACGCATGAGCGTGCCGTCCGCTTCCATCCCGGCTGCTACTACCGCAATCTCATCACCGGCGAGACGCAGACGCTTCCGGCGTTGATTGCCGCTGTCACCAGCTTCGACGGTCAGATCACCGGCCTGCAGCGCACCTGGCTCGATGCATCGGGCGATGGAAAGGCGCAGCTCGCCGATCCCCGTCGCTCGCTGGGTCATCTCTTGGGCAACGCCATCTGGCTAGGCCACGAGTCCGGTGCGCCTGTTCCTGTGATGGCCGCCGGTGAGGGGTTCGAGACGATGGCGTCGCTTAAGGTGGTGATGCCGGCGCTGCCGGTTGCCGCGGCCACCTCGGCCAATCACCTCGCCGGCCTGCTCTTCCCGCTTGGCTGTCGTCGCCTCTACATCGCGGCCGATGCCGACGCCGCCGGCCGGCACGGCATCGAGCGTCTCAGTCAGCGTGCAGGCGAGGCCGGGATCCTCGCCCTGGTGCTTCGTCCGCAGCTCGGCGATTTCAACGACGATCTGCGCCATCTCGGCCCGGCTCATCTTGCAGCATGGCTCGCCGATCAGCTCCTCCTGGAGGATGCCCGTCGCTTCCTGCCGTCCGGATGAACGGCCCGGACTGGCAAGCCGGCAGCGGACACGTAACCCGAAAGCTTGCAGGCCATGGCGCAATCCGCCGGAGAGGCCGCGCCCGCGGCCTGCCTGAGAGGCGACCCCTGCCACCCCCCGGTCACGGCCGCAACGGCTGCGCCGTCCTGCGCTCGCGCTCCGGCCTTCGGTGCGGCCGGGCCCGGGGCGCGGCCGGGATGCGCTGTCAGGCCGCGATTGGCGTGGCCACAGCCGACGGAGACATGCCATGACCTACGAGCTTCCTTTCGACGACGCCTACGAGCCCTACCACGCCTCCTCGCCGACCGACCGCGTCATCCTCGAACTGCAGATGTACGGCCATCGCCCGCATCAGGACGAACCTGATCCTCGACCACTTCCCGACGACGAGGTGATCCGGGTCGGCCTCGCCGGGATCGTCGAGACCTTCGCCGGCATGCTTGGCGACACCAGGCTCGAACCCGATCTCGACGACCTGCTCTGGTCCTTCGCGAACGTCTTCCACCGTGCCGCCGAGCGCGTCGCCCGCAGCCTCGACCGCAACGAGGAGGCGCAGCGTTCGAGCCAGCAGGAGCAGGACGGCTCGGAGGTGAAGTCCGTCGAGCTCGAGCGGCTGACCGCGGAAGGCATCAGCTATATCGAGCGCCGCAACGTGCTCGAAATCATGCGCGATGAGGCCGCCGACCTCTACGAGGCGCAGACCGGATCGGCATGGCGACCGCGCACTGGCTCCAAGGTCTCCCACCAGGCGATGACCGCGTCGGTGATCGACTCCAGAGACTTCCTCGCTGCCCGCCGTCGCGCCGAAACCGAGGTGCTCGTTCCAGCCGGCACCAAGATTGCCTTCGCCGGAGGTCTCGACTGCAACGATCACGACCGAATCTGGGACGCCCTCGACAAGGCCCGCGAAAAACATCCCGACATGGTCCTGCTCCACGGGGGCAGCCCGCGCGGCGCCGAACGTATCGCCGCCTGCTGGGCCGAAAACCGCAAGGTCACCCAGATCGCCTTCAAGCCGGACTGGAACAGGCACGCCAAGGCGGCGCCGTTCCGCCGCAACGACCAGCTGCTGTCGGTGGTGCCCTATGGCGTGATCGTCTTTCCCGGCTCCGGCATCACCGACAACCTTGCCGACAAGGCGCGTCGGCTGGGCATTCCCGTCTGGCGGTTCGTGGAGGGCGGCGCGTGAGCGCCGTTTTCTTGCAAATCAAGAAAATCTGGATAATATGGAGATCAACAAGGAGTCCAGCCATGCGTCAGTTCACGACGGGGGATCTCAACAAACAGGTTGGCGACGTCACCGACGTTGCCAGCCGCGAACCCGTTATTCTCACCAAGCACCGGAAACCCCGGTTCGTGTTGATGAGTTACGAGCACTACGAACGGATGCGCACCGGCGGCGATCCCCGCCGCGCATACCATGTCTCCGAGATGCCGGAGGAACACGCGGAACTCTTCGCCGCCGAGATCGACCGACTGGCGCGCGGGGAGGGATACGATGATGAGCGGTAGATTTCTGCCCGGTCAGGTGATCTCCTACCCCTATCTTTGGGCATGGCAACACGAGCGCGGCGAAACCGAAGGCCGCAAGAGCCGGCCGACCTGCGTGGTCATTGCTGTTCGCGGCACGAGAGACCGCCTGACCCATCTCGCGCTCCTGGCGATAACCACCCAGCCACCGCCCGCCGATCGGGTCAGTTTGGAAGTCTCCACCATCGAGTGCCGCCGCGCTGGTCTGACCGATCTCAAACGGTGCTGGATCGTGGTTGACGAATACAACTACGATATTGCCGAACGCTCCTGGTACATCGAATCCGACGGCAAGCCCCTCGGTCGTTTCAGCAAGGCATTCATGATGAAGATCGCAGGCGCCTTTATCGAAGCGCGCAGCGAGGGCCGCCGCGTCAGCCGTCTGGATTGATGTTCTCTTTTCGCGGCCACGTGAGCCCCTGGCTGGCCAACAAAGACCACTAGCCCCAAGCGCGTAGCGCCACTAGCCAGATGCGCGAAGCGCCTCCGGCAGCGGCAGGGTCCGGGCGCGCCGGCCTTCGCCCGGCCGGGCTCTCGTCGCGGCGTCCCGCCGCTCCCCGAGCCGGCTTTGCCGTCTCGGCCTTCGGGTGACGATCCCTCGCGCAAGGCCAGGGGGAGAGGGCGGCCGGCGCGGGGCGGGGCGCTGGAGAGAAGGGAAAGTCACCATGTCGATGATATTCATAGGCGGATCATGCGAGATATTCGAGCTGCCGGAACCTGCGATCGCTCGCATCGGCGCAATCGTTGCTGCCGAGCACGGCGTGCTGGTTGGCGACGCGCCCGGAGCCGATGCCGAGGCGCAGGGCCTGCTCGCGGGCTACAAGTACGAGCATGTCGGGGTCTTCCATGCCGGCAAGGAACCCCGCAACAATCTGGGCGACTGGGCCGCCTACCATGTTCCTTCTCCTGAAGGAGTTCACGAGCACTGGTTCCACGCCGCAAAGGACCGGGAGATGGCGCGGCGCGCCGACTTTGGCATGATGGTCTGGGACGGCGCATCACCCGGTACGGCCGCCAACGTGCTTCGGCTCGCCATCGCTAACAAGCCGTGCGTCATTTACGATCTGGCCAGGGGCAGCATGGCGACGACGTACAATGTGGAGGACTGGTGCGCCATGCTCCGCCATGCCGGTCCGGACATTCGACGCCAAGCCGAAGCCCGCATGACGCCGGACGAGCGTCTGGCGTTGCCAGGATGATGGATGCGGCCCCGCCGACAGCCCGGCGGGTTCAATCAGATATGTTGATCCGGCTCCTCGCCGCCTACTCCACTTGTGTGAGCGGAGGGATCCGGCCCCTTTCGCAACCGGGCCACGCGCAGGGCCGCAGGGCTTTGTGCGGATGATCATCTTTTCTCGCCTCTGAAGCGGGTGCAAGCGTGCCGAACAACATCCTGGCTTGCCGGGTCATCCAACCTGACTGCGCGGTATCATCCCCCGAGGGCGTGAAGGCCGCCGCCAACCGGCCCCGATCTCGAAACCGCTATGCCGCCATACCGAACACGCAAGGCGGTCACGCGCCGGGCTGCTGTTCGATGTGTTGGCAATGCCGACGGTATGACCCGAGAGGCCGCAGCATGTTCCTGCGATCCGGCAGCGTTGCGTCGGCGGTCTGGCGATGGCGGCCTGAGTTCTTTTCCTTCGGTCGCATCCGGGACCATTCCCGTTTCATGTCGCCTTTGTAGACGACCGCCTGCTTTGTGCGGTCAACCCCCGTTGGGGGTACACTCGGCGAATATTCAGGAAAATTCGATTTCTGTTTTTGTCTGCGGGCAGGCGAAGGGCCTGCCCGCAATTTTTCGGCAAATAGAATTTTCCAGAATTTTCGCCGAGATGACCGCAGCAGGACGGCCCTCTCCTTTGGCGCCATCGGGAATGGTCCCGATGCAACCGAAGGAGAACTACCATGGCCACCACGATCGCTAACCTCACCACCAAGGCCGACGGCTCGATGGAAGGCGTCTTTGCCACGCTCCGGGTCAATGCCCCGATCACCCTTATCCCGAACACCAACAAGTCGCGCGAGGACGCCCCCGACTACCGGATCGTCAACAAGCGCACAGGCTTCGAGATCGGAGCCGGCTGGCACCGCATCTCCCAGCGTTCGGGCGAGGAGTACCTCTCGGTCAAGCTGGAAGCCCCCGAGATTGGCGTCATCTTCGGCAATCTCGCTCCCGCCCCGGGTGGCGAGGAAAACAAGAAGGTCATCCTCTGGAACAACCCCCAGTGAGGCATCGGTGGCCGGCCCCGCAAGGGGCCGGCTCCCCACCGGCAAGAGGAGGTTGCAATGAGCCGCTACACCATCACTGTCACTGGCGCCGTCACCGGACAGGTCCGCTCGGATCCAGAAGCTGTCATCGGCTACGATCCACCACTTCGGACCTACTTCCTGCAGGCATTCCCGCACGAAGAAACCGACGAGCCCGGTCTTTGGCTCGGCACCCACGATCGAGCGTTCGAAACGCTTGAGGATCTTCACCGCGCAGCCATCTCACACGGCTACGACTTCATGCCGCTGTCGCCCAAACTGGCCGCAAAGCTGGCCGACGACAAACCGGCAGCCAGCGGGCGTCCGGTGCGAGACACAATCTTCGGCCAGGTGCTGAAACACCTCAACCAACCCAAGTAGGCAACACGTCTCAGGGCCCGCCACGGAGTGTTCCGTCGCGGGCCTTTTTTGCGCGTCGCAAAAGAGCCACGAATATCACCCGCTACAGCAAGAGACAGCGACTCCAAACCGCCGATTATTCCTTCGGTAGTTTGTGCTTATGAATGCGGATATAGTCCTGGACAGCCTTTCGCAGCAGTTCGGTCATGCTGTGCCCGTTGCTGATCGCCAGCAACTTGAACTGGCGCTGCTCCACGGCCGTCAGATAGTAGCCGCAGCGAACCATCTCCTCCTCGCGAATCTTCTTTCCGGCGACGGGGTCCTTTTTCTGACCCTGCCGCAGCAGCTTGCGGAAATCGGGCCCGACTGCCGGGGACGGCTTTGTTGGCTCCTGCATCGGTGGCGCAGCCTGCTGCTTGATCCCTGACGGCTCGGCCTTCGGCGGGATGAACATGCTCGGCAGCGCCGGCGGCTGCGTGGAGATCGCCTTCATCATGCGGGCTTTCTTGTCGTCACCGGGTTTCGGCACGGGTTCTTCACTCATGCCGCGTTCCTTGTGGCTTCGATGAAGGTTTGCAGAAGGTCGTCAAAGACGCCTTCGCTCTCGGCAACCGCCTTCGCGTCAGGCACCTCGGGGCTGTAAAGGGTCTGCCCCGTCTGAAGGTCGCGGTAGGCAACGCGATTGTGCAGGACGTGTTTTGCAATTGGCGTGCCGTTGGCCTGGATGATGGCGCGCAGTTCGGTCAGGGCTCGCGCCCTGCCATCGATGATGGTCTGCTTGGTCAGCACGAATATCGCGGGCAGCGGTCTACCCCGGCTCTCAACCGCCAGCGGGATGTAGTGGTCGGTGATCTGGATTGCGGCGGTCACATCGTCGAGGGCAAAATAGACCGGCACGACGACAATGTCGGCGGCGAAGAGCCCGGCCATGAGGTTGTCATTTGTGGTGCCTTCCGTATCGATCAAGACGACCGAGCGTTCCCCGTTGTGAGTGGCTGCCGCGCGAAGGATTTCCTGCGGCGTCATCGCGCTCACCATCGTGAGTCTGTCAGGACGATTGCCAGCTTCGCCCAGCATCTGGAACCAGCGGTTCATGTTCTGCCGCCGGTCGCCATCGATAAGAGTGACCGAATAGCCCCGATGCAGCGCGACGGATGCGAGGGTGCGTAGCATCGTCGATTTGCCAGTGCCGCCCTTTGGGATCGCAGCGGAGATGATCATGGGGCCTCCTTCCGGCGTTGTCTCCTTGTTTCCATGTCAACATCGAAACAAGTCATCATGGGCACATGAAACGAAATCACGGTCGCAACATGGTGACATTGTCGACGGGGAAGACTGGTTTGGCAACCCAGGCGCGCATCGATAAGGGCTCGCTAAAGGGGCAGTTTTTGCGCAGCTGCTGTCTTCAGCAAAAAACAGGTCCGGTGGCCCATCGACTGCGCATTTTCCGACAACGGTTTTCCGGCTGCGCATCAGAGGGCTGACTTGTTTCCATGTTAACATGGAAACAAGTCGTCAGCGCATCATAGACACATCGCATCAAATCACGATGGGAACATTTCGCCCGCGCCGCTGCCGCTGACGACTGGGCTGGTGAGAAGACGGGCCCATAATTTACTTTCCTCCTCACTTCTTATTTGGCAGGATAGCCTATTTTGTGATACACACAAAATAGGCGGCGCGGCCCTGGCGGGCCTTAGCGCCCGCAAGCGGGCTTGAGAGATGGATGCAGACGCCCATAAAGCAGCGGTGAAGAGCGCGTCACGACGCTATGGCGAGGTGACGCACATCCGTTTTTCGGCTGACGAGCTGGCCAACCTCAAAGCCATTGCGGAGCGGGACGGCGTTACCGTCAGCGAGGTCGTCCGGCGTCTCGTGCGGGCAGAGGTCGGGCACCTGCCTGTCGCGTCAGACGCGTTGCGGCCGGCGATCGTGGACATGACCGATCAGCTGCGGCGCGTCGGGGTCAATTTCAATCAGGCCGTGCGCGCCCTGAAAGACCGCCGAGTTGCCCATGATGAGGACCTTGAGCAGGCGCTGATCGCCGTGGGCGACCTCGTGCGGCAGTTTCGCGATGAACTGAAAACGATGACCGCCGGCTCTCGCAAGGCGAGGGAAGCCAGGCCATGAGCGGTCGTCTTGCTGGCTACGCGGCCGAAATCGAACGCTATCTACGGGGCGAGTCCGGCGTGAAGCGCGAGGAACTGGACGACGACAAGTCCGCGACGAGCGCCCGACGCGCGGCCAGCGAATTTCAGGCGATGAAGGGTTATGAGCGGACCGGTGGCGGCGGACGCCTCGGGCAAGGACAAGCCGGCTCGACCGTAGGTGGCGGCAGACGCGCCGCTCGTTCATCGCCGGCAGGATTGGGGGCGGCGGGGGGCTCCGTCTCCAGCGGTGCACCGAAGTCCACTGCTGCTGCGAGCTCGCACAAGGCCGCTAGCGCGCCGATCATGGTTTATGGCGCCACGCTCGCCGGTTTCCGGTCGGAAGAGGAGGAGGAAGACTGGAAGCGGCGCGGCGGCGGCGGCGGCCGTGGCGCTGGCCGCTCTGGCGCTACAGGGCGAGCGGCGCGGGCGGGCTATCAGGCGCGGGCCGTGGCGGCACGAGCAGGCTATGCGGCGGGTGCGCAGCCTGCGGTGTTCAAGGTCATGCCCAATCCGCCATCGACCAGGGAGGCCGCCGCGCGGCTGCTCAATTACATCGGCAAGCGCGAGGACGAAAAAGGCGAGAAACACGACATCGAGATTTTTGACGAGGACGGGCAGGTCCTGGCGACAGGCGGCGCAAGAAAGGCGTTCCTGGAGATATTTTGCGAGACGTTCGAACCGCCCCTGGAAAACACCAATTTTCTGGAGGTTCGTTTCGAGCTCGCCGGCGAGGTCACCGATGCCGCCTTGAGCGATGCGTTGAGCAAGGCCTTCGCGGCAAAACCGTTCATCTATGCGCAGGATGGACAGACGGTGGAGGTTTACGCGCACACCGATGAGAGGGCCGGACCGCTTGTCAAGGTGGTTGCCGGTGGTCGAGATAACTCGCGCAGCAAGGCGCTCGACAAGATCGAGGCGCGTTTGTCTGAGGCGATGGGCGCGGCTGGGGTGGTCGCCAAGGCAGAGGTGACTGCGGCCGTCAGCCGTGAACCCAAAGCGAGATATTTCCTTCAGAAGTTCATCCGCACCCACAGTCAAATCCGCCACGCCAATGGCGAGCCCGTGCCTGGGGTGAAGAATTCCACGAAGGCGGCGGCTTCGGTCTACGAACAATGGCGCCCGCAGTTTTCGGGGCGTGAGCGCCGCAATGCCTATCACCTGCTTTTCTCGGCAAGGGCCGGCACCGATGCCAACGCCGTCATGGCTGCGGCGCGCGCCGTGCTCGAGGAGCGCGCGCCAGGATACAAGTTCGTCCTGGCGCATCACAAGGACACCAAGCACATCCATATCCATGCGATGGTGCAGGCGCGCTCTGCCGACGGCGAGCGCCTGAAATTCTACAAGCCGGATCTCGCGGCCTGGCGCGAGACCTTTGCGGAAAAAGCACGCGAGAACGGCATTGCGATGGTGGCGACGCGGCGCATGGATCATGCGATGACGCGGCCATTCACGAAGGAGCATGCCGGAGCCTATAGCCGCGCCCAGAGCGATCCGCGCTACCAGGTCAGCGCCAGGACGATCGAGCGAGTGGAGGCCAAGCGGCAACGTCGTTTAGATGTGCAATCCCTCGTCGTGAACGGCGATGCAATCGCTGGCGCATGGCATAAGACTGTGACGACGATGCGGACCGCGGGCATAGTCGGTCAGGCTCTCACGGCAGCGGAGTCGATCGGCAACAATTTGCTGCGGGTCCGTCGCGATCGGACAGGCGAGGGGCAGCCAGGTACCGCGGATCGCGGAGCTGATCAATCGGGGCAGAAGTCTTTCCTGTCCCATCCCGGTATGCGAGAATTGAATGCACTGATAGGAGATTTGAACATGGCGCAAACCCCCTTGGAAATGCGGCGTCAGATGGCCCGCGTCAATCAGGCCCTGGACAACATACGCGAGACGCTGCCGCCGGCGCATCAAGGACAGTTCGAACAGTATCGTGAAGAGGTGAACGACAAGATGCACGATCGTCTGGCGCGGCTGCAGTTTGAACGGCAGCAACAGCGTCGTGGTGGTGGCGGTGAGGAGCCAATCCCCGAGCGCGAGGCGCGAGGGCGAGACCTCCCAACGCGGGACGATCCCCGCCAGCCGGTTGAGCCGCGCACCGGCACCGAGCAGGAGAAGGTGAGTGCCAAGCAGAAGGACGCCAACAAGCAGAAGGCACGGCAGTCGGAAGAGCAGGACCGCAAGACCCAGCGCTCAAACGATAACGATTACGAGCGTTGAGCAAGGGCCAACCCAGCGTCGTCGCGCGGCGGTCTATCGAAACGGCGCATTCGCCACAGAATGATCAGTCTAGATGGCAGCAATGCGCCTTTGTTTCAGCTACTCGGCCGATCAAATCGATTTCCTGAAAGCTGCCAGTATGCAAACAGATCGGGTCGTTTTCACTCGAGAGTATGAACTGCCGGCAGACCTGCGATGTACCGGTCGGGATCGAGCAGAGAGGAATACATCAAGATCTTGTTGCCGCCGTGCAGGGGTAGCTCGCGAGTTTCCCAAATCATCGCGTCGACGAAATTGGCAAGACCGGGGTGGCTCTCGAAAAGGTCTGGAATGGCATTCTCGCCTTCCTCCGCCGTTTGGTAAAGAACTCGAGTTGCGAAGCCGGTACGGCCTGGATTCTTGAAGTCCAAGGCAGCGGCTGAAACATACGAGCCTCCAGACAGGTAGAGTACCAGGAAGTGCTCGTCGATGACCACAGTGCTGCCGAACCGACAAGATGAGCCACTGCTCTGATTAACCACTACCAGCGGCACGAACCTAGGCGCCTCGAGAGCCGTCCGGCGGAGCATGGCAGGGATTCTGAAGTGATCTTCGCTGAGCCATTGCGCCTTGCGTCGTGCCTGTTCACATGCGCTTTCTAGCTTGTGGACATAGTTGTGTCGCTCCACGGGTTCGGCTGGGGCCAGAAAACATTTCACCTCCATAACGAGGATGGTCTTCCCGATTCGCACGAGCGCATCGATATCCTCGCCCTCCTTGACTGACACCAAGGTGACGTCGCTGGATACCTCGCTCAACAAGGGATTTGAGCGCAAAGCTGACTGGATTCGTTCGCGCACCGAGATTTCGTGCGCCTTTCCGGTTGGCGTTTCAGACAGGTCGGCGTCCTGCTCGGCACCCTTCAGCCACCTTTCCACGCGTCTTACAGGCGCACCCCAGAGCAAGGAACCAAGGAGCATGTATAGTTCCGTGCCGTCCTGGTTCGAGATAAGCGGACGGTGCCACAACCCATCACGGAACAGTGGGTTCAGTGGACCGAAAGCATCCGAGGTCAATTGCGTTAAGCATCCGGAAGCGAGTCCTTCGTCGATCTCTAGGGCTCGGCTAATGAATGACTCCAGATCAGCGGCTGCAAATGCACAGCGGAGCCGATCGATATCGGCTTGACTGCGGTACTCGACATCAGCCCGCTCAGGAAGCGCGAATTCCGCAAGGTCCTGAAGAACACCAAGTACCAAGGTCAGCAGCCGCGGCGTCATTCCAGGGTTGTTGGGAGACAGTGCTTGGTCCAGAAATGAACCGAGGTAAGACCGATCGAGCAATTCTATTGCACTCAGGTGTCCCTTGGTCTGCCACAATGTGGGATCGCCGAGCACAGGTCGCATCCGCTCCTCCATCGTTTCGATCCCTGTGGCTGTCTGGCGAACCAGTGGGGCCGGTGTCTTCCGTAGTGCCTCCTCGTCATGACGTGACAGCATCGTGCGCTGGACCAGATTGACTTGATCGCGAAGTGCCCAAGCCCGCCATAAGGAATGCGATCGCTGGTCCGGTGGGCCGACCTTCCAATCGGCCTGTTCAGAGGACAGTACCCAAGGCTCCCAGAGCACCTGCTGCCACACGTCGGTCAACGCGTGCTCGAGAGACATCCCCCATTGTGCCCGGGCGCCTGCTAGGTTGAAATTGTAGTTCGAATGATCAGGCGCTCCCGACTGCTTTCTAGCTTGAGCGAACCAATGAGGGATCGTGTCGACTACCGTCGTGTTCATGTCCTCGGCAGTCGTCGGAGCCGTGCTTGGGCCTAGGTCTAATTTGCGAAGGGTGGTACCCGGGCCGTGGAACACGCCCCCGGCGGCGCCAGTGCGTTCGATCATCTCGAAATTCTTCTCTCGAAGGATCGAGAAAGCTCTGTTCGCATCGGCCACAGCGAAGGATACGATTTGCGCTTCCGAGAGCTCGTCGAACAAACCGTCGATGATCTTTTGGCGCAGCAAAGATATGTTGGTGCCGACGATGAGGGCAGTCGTCGCGATGGTAACATCCCGGGTCGTCAAACGCGTATCGTCGTCGAGCAAGGACCTCCATTCCCCCACATTGAATGCAAGTGCGGAGGGGCTGCTGAGCTTCGGCTTTTGCTTCCCGGTAGCGCGTCGAAATATCTCAGAATCTGTTGCGGAAGTACTCAGCATTGCGCCGTCCATAATGTTACCGAACCCGCCATGGGCGAACAAGCTTTCGATCGCGTTGGCGGCGATAAGTTGCTCATTTCCGTCCGGCGGAGAAGGTTACGCGTGATGCAGGTCCGACCTCGATAGTCAACAGAGATCAAGTGAGGCGGCCCGCAAGACAAGGCTAGCCCAGTATTGGGGTCAAACATAGAACTTGAACGGCTGGCGCTCCTGACCCTTGGCCGAACCCATTGTCAGGACATCGCCGACCATACGGGCAAAACGGACCGTGACAGGCAGCCCATCGTTGAAGTTGCACGAATTGTAGTTGATCTTGGTCAGCCCCATGATGTCTTCGAGGACGGTGCTGATTTTCGGTTTGGGATTCTTGGATCGCATCACCGTGATGTGCAGCGGATTCGGCGTTTCGGGCCCAATGTAAGTGTCGAGCTGCGGTACGTAGCCTGTTGTCCACAGGTAGGCCGTCTGATCGTCGAGCACCAGCGCTGTGCCACGGAGCACCGGGTAGTCGCCATCGCGAAACAGTTTGGTCTCGCCACCCGTGGGTCGGATCCTCACGCCGACGACATTTGTCCCCCTCGGCGCGGCTGCGACGAAGGCATCCCACTCTTCATCGTTGAAATAGGTCTGTCCGTGAATGAACAGCTCCTTCGGCGGGCCGCCATGCTCTTCGCTGTAGGTTTTTAGCACGAATTCAAGCAAGTCCTTCGCCGCTGGCGCCTTGAGATGATACTCGTAGTCCCCAGTCTTCCACGGCCCATTGGCGCCGCGGAAAACGACGCCGTCACCCTCATTGAGGAACATCTGCGCCGCGCAGCACGCGTGCCCGTCAGGATCGTTTGGCAGGCTCTTGTAGACCATGCCGATGTAGCAAACGCCAGGCCGCACATCGGCCAGTCGCCATGGCGGTTTCGGCTGCGTTTTATAGTAGAGCCCCGTTGCGAGATTCCATGCGACCGTCGCCGCATCTTGAGTTTTGCGAACGGGATAGTTGGCCTTGTTAAGGAAGGCACCAGGCGCGAGCGTCGTCTCACGCACCAACTGGGTCGGCGCGATCTTGAGGAACTCGGCCTTGATCCTGCGATGAAAGTCCGGGACGTCCTCAAAGATCGCCTCATCGGACTGATCGATCGCACCCATGGCAGACAACAGCGGCAGATTTTCTTTTGCCTTCTGCCGCTTCTTGAAATCCCCCAGCTCCATCGCAAGGCCAGCCCGCTTAGATTGGGGCCGGCAGCGCTCATAGACGATATCCGGCAGGACAAGGACCCAGACATCGACCGATCGCTCGTCGTTGCGGCGATGCTGCTCGACCCGATCGATGTAGAGTTGTGCGACCTTGTCGACGGCTTCGTTCAGATTGAGCATGCGCGTGGCGCGGTCGATATCCTTCAACTGGATGGATAGCGCACTGCATTCATCCGGATCGAAAGTTATCCCGAAGGCCTCCTCGAGACCGGGGAAGTTCGCAAGGTGCAGGCGATCGGCCTTCTCACCCTTCACGGGCGGTGGAACCAGAACGACGGTCTTCATTTTGCGCGCCCAGGTGCGGAAATGCGCAATGCCATCGCTTGTGCCGACCACCCCGACGCGGATTTCGCGAGTCCTCTTCGCCTTGGCATGGGGTCCGTAGAGAAACAGACCGTCTTTCGGATGAGGACTGCGCTGCGCGTATGCAAACTCCAGCAACGGCTCGTTGAAGTGTTCGACCTGGAGCGATTTCTCGGGAAACTTCATGCGTCGGCCTCGTCATCATTTTCCGGACGACCGAAGGTGCTGATGTCGGCTTCCTCTTCCTCGGCATCGAGAATATCAGGAAGTGCTGTACTCACCGGGGAGGTGAACAGCATCGGCGCTGCATCGATCGCGAGCTCGGCATCCCGCGCGAGCGTCAGGCGGATATTCGGACTTTCGGCAGACAGGAGTTCGAGAAACGCAAGCATGCGGCCGTGCCATTGCTTGTTGCGCCATCCTTTGCAGACGCTACGGCGCAATCGGTGCAGTTTCTTGGCATCTTCAATATCAAGCCCGGCCGGCGTGTTGTTGTTTACGGAGAACAACACCCGCGCCTTTAGCTTCAGATGCCAGAACGGCCAGAAATAGGGCATCGCGGTGACGCCAAACTGCCAGATATGTCCCTTCGCCACATTGCGCAGCATCGAGGATCGTTGATCCCCTTGCCTGCCCCAGGGGATGCGTTGACCGGTCCGCACCTGCGCCGCCGACGCGTGGAAACCAATCGCGTTGGAATAGTGATACTCGACGAAGCCCTTCTCCCTGCAGAACGCGAACCAAGCCTGCTTGATCATCGCAATGACGACGTTGGATGCCACCTGACGCTCGATGCCAAGCTTCGGGAAACCGGTGTTGACGAAATCCAGCAACGGAATTTCGTGCTTCATCCGAAAACGGCCAGCGGATGCGAACGCGATGTCGACTTCGGCCTGGTCCGTGAAGGTGATGAAGCCGGCGCTCTGCAGGGTGCATGGATACTTGAACTGCTCGACCGCTCGATCAAGCGATCGGCTGTCGATCGCTCCAATGCTCTCGTAGTAGCGGATGACGTCGGGCGCCTCCACGGCACGAAGCCAGTTCGATGTCAGGCGCTCGGCTTGGTTGACAAGCGGGACCGCGCCGCGCCGACGAAAGATTTCCCAGTTCGGATCGATCACGGCTGGACCACCGGATCGCGGAACCTTCTGTCTTTGAAGGGCATCCAGAAGACCGTCGACGCCTTCTCCCCACCCACGGACGAAATCGATGGGCATCGCGTCGCCGAGACCCTTCACCTTTTTCCCCTGTTCGAGACGCAACGGGATGATGAAGCGTGGATCGTCGATTTCCTTCGCCACTTCCAGCGCGATGTCGAGATCGTCCTGCAAGTGCTGGTCGGCGAGGGTCGCGTCGCGCCACACGAGGAGGGCTTTCACTGCTCGATACTGCAGGGCCTGATTCACCTGCCGCCGCCATTTGTCGCCCGGCTGCAGCGTCAAGATGTCGGCGAAAACCCGATAGCCTTCTGCTTCAAGCTTTGGAGCCAGCCACAGCGCAAATTCGTCGTCGATTGGCGAGGCCTTGAGCAGAAATATCGTGTCGCGCTTCGCTGGCTCGGCAGCCGCGCGTAGTGCGGGCCCTTGCACTGTCGGCAGCAGATTAGCGAGGACCGGAGGGACAGGTCCCGGCTTTGCTAGCGCTTCGTCGAACGCTTCCTTGATCACCAATTTCAGAACAGGCGTGCTTTGCGCCCAAAGCTTCTGATGAGCTTTCTCGACATCCGAATATTTGCGTAGCAGCGCATTGAGGTCGCCAGGCCCGAATATGTCGCCAGGGCTTTGCAGCGCAGGCCCGATGATCTCAGCCAAGACCGTCTTGTTTTTCGGCGTGAGCGAGGCGGACGTGACGAGGATGTAACGCGTGGGTGCCAGCCCGTCGATGGCCGCGCGCTCGTTCTTCATCTTCAATTTCAGCGCTGAAAAGCCCGATCGGCAATAATGCTTCGCCTGCAGCACAATATCGCCGTCGGCGAGGGCGTGGCGTCCGTCCATCGCGTCGTCCGGCCCCTCCGCAAAGGCCTCGAAACGCTTGTCGATCTCGCGACCTATAAGATCGCGGGCCAGATCCTCAAACTCATTGTGGGACAAACTAGAGAAGTCGTAAGCCATGCGTCCAAATGAGTGCCCATTTCATGGGCAGTCAAGCAATCGCAAGCACAATTGAGTAGCGCGTAAGCCTTACCAACAGATAACGTGCCTTCCGGTCGAACAGACAGTGTTGCTTCTACGAATCCACCTAGCCACGTGAACGGCTGGCAACAGATGCGCGACGGAGTCGGGATCGTTGGCAACGTTTCGAGCCGTAAGTAATCGTCGTAACTTTCGCGCCGCTTGGGGAGTGTCTGCAGTCCCAGAGGGGACATGCGCGCCGGGCCTTTCACCCTCATCCTTCAGTTAGGTTCCGGTTTTGGCAGTCGGCGAACGGTCTGCGGTGAAATGCCATTTTCGAAGCTCGTGCCCCAACAGCTCGCGGGCCGAACCTAATGCCGACCTTGCGACTATCCCGGAGCGCGGCACCCGGATCGAGAGATGGCAAAACAGAGGTAGTGACTGAGAGAATATTCCAGTAGGGCTGGTTCGGCTCGCAGGGCGGGGCCGGGAGGAATCTGTCGCGCCGATGGGCAGTTACCAACGACTGCTTCAGGCGCACAACCTCGGCGACAGATAAGAGGAATGAGATGACCTACGTAAAGGTTAGAGATGCCGCTGACAAAGCTGAACGCTTGTTAGAGATCTTTCGCGAACTAGGATTCGGCGCAGCTCCGTTAGAGGGCGTTGAGGCCGGAGTTATCTCCCTATGGGAGGTTATTCAGAACTTGGCAACTCCCGGCGATCCGAACGATCCGCGCATCTCTGAAATGTATGTCGCTGGAGCAGGTATCCACGACTTGGCTGCCAAAGTTGTAATGGTGTGGGACAACATCCCGCAGGCGCGGCCTTCCATTCAAGCGCACCTCAGGCTCCTTGCATCGGTCTACTACACAGGACAGAATGCGGCCAACGCGCGTTGGGACCGGAAAGACGATGTCCCTCGCGAGCATGGTTCTGCCGACAAGGTAATTGAGCTCTACTGGGGCTGCCTTTGCATATTGGCCGGCATGGAAGTGGAACTCGACGATCCATTCGAATCATCTGGTGGGCAGAACCCTGATGTCATTGCCACTGCGACAGACGGGACTCGATGGGCATTTGCGATCAAGACACTCGCTGACGTTGCTAAGCCGACAACTGCCGCAAAGAATCTTCGCGCAAATATTGAGAAGGCCTGCCAACAGATCGAGCGAGCCAGTTGCGACAAAGCTATGGTGGTCGTGAACATGAAGAATGTTCTTGATCATCCTCTCCTCCGATCCACGGGAGCTTTCCCAAATTCAACGGTTGCGCAGTGGGCCGTGAACGCCCAGATTGGGCAAATCTTGCTACCATTCTACGACAACGAGGCGATAGCTTTAGAGCCAATCTTCGCCGCTAAACATAAGGCAGCGCCGGTAGTGGCGCTGGTGGCTCACACTACCGTAGTGGTTCATACCCCTGCTCACAGCCGAATGTTCACCGAGATAAAATCCATGTTTGGTGCATCAGTTCCGACCGCGCGTGAGCCAGGAATTGGCACCTATGGTCGCGAGGCCCTGGCCCTGGCCGAGAATCTCAATCATTTGGTTCAGACTGTAGTCTTAGTCCTTGCGGCGGCGCAGGGGGCTGGAGAGCCCAACGGCAGCTTGGTGATACTCAAACCCCGAAACCGGACGGACCGCTGACGGCCTCAAACACGACATTTGGCGATCGGCATAGCGAAGGCTGCCCTGCCAGCACGCGATGACCATCGCAGGCAACAAAAGCTCGGGCCCCGTTCGTCTGATTTTCGGGGCGTATTGCTATAGCCAGTGATCCAGGCTTTCCACGCTGGATAGAAATAGTTGGACGTCGTGATCCGCCGCCATCGGTTCAGGCGCCGCACCGTCATGCTTTCTTCTAGGGGCCGGCGTCTGATGGCCTTGCGCTAACGTTCGTTAGGTTCAGGAGGGATATCGAGCCGGGCTGAGAATGCTGCGAACGCTTCCGGGCTGGCTGCAATGATAGGCTGGTCAAGCCAGGCCTCTTCTGCTGCTATAAGCGCGGCATCAAGGACGAAATCCGTTCGGTTCTTCCCTCGCGCCTTGGCACGGTTAATCAGGCTCCGTTCCTCGGCCTTGACACGGGTAGCCTATCCATCGACTACATCAGGCAAAGTATCTTCGACGACGCTCAAGTTTCGATCGAAAGCCTCGGTGTCGGATGCGTGGGCTCGGAGAGATCGCACCTTGTTCAGCATCGCCGCAACCGCAACTTCTTTTTCGGGCGCTATGCGTGTTGTCACCGCTTTGGCGGCCAAAGCGGAAAAATCTATGGCGGCATAAGCTGGTATGGCTGAGGCGTCTGTTGCTTTCAGCCGTTCTTTTACGATTGCGCGCCGGCCCGGTGGCGGAGCTTTACGGCCTGCTTTTGCGGAAAATGTCGCGCCGCGCCGCAGGCGGGTCTGCAAGAGGCCTGAGCGGTACGCTGGTGCCGTCGGCACAATCGTCGGGATCGCAGGAGATGGAACCGCCGCAGCGGGGCCTAACGAATGGCTTTTCGTTCGCGAAACGTCGGTAGAGGCGGGGACGGGCATGAACGCGCGTTTGGCGAGTTGGACGTCGGCGAAATAGAAATTGCGCGTACCAAGGATCGGCAGTTCGCCGCGCGGCAATATGATGACCTTGTTCTTGTCGAGCGTACGGATTTCATCCGGCCGCATGAGGGGCCGCCGCACTTCCTTTCGGTGCTCCGAGCGCGTGTAGTAAGTGTCGAATAACGTCGCCTTGGTGCGCGTCACGTCTTTTTGCACGTCCGACGTTTCGCCGAGCTGTTCGGAAACGTAGCGCAGATCGTCAACGTCCTGCGCACCGAAAAAGATCTGCACGCGAGCGGCATTGATGAGCGTCTTGCGTCCTTCCTGCCGATAGATCTCGTCAACAGCCTTCAGCGACTGCACGAAAAACCACATCGAAACACCGTTGCCGCCGAGCACGCTCGCCATTTCGGTCACGTTCTCGAGCTTGCCGAGGTTCTGGAACTCGTCGAGCAGCACAAGCGCCGGATGCTCGTCCGCACGCGGGAGACTTTCCGACATGAAGTTCATCATTTGCGTAAGCAGGACGTTGAACAACGGTCCAAGCGACGAAATCTGCTCACGCCGCACGTCGAGATACAGAGACATCCGGTCACGCTTGAGCTTGCGAATATCGAACGTGCTGCGCGACGTAGCCCGCATCAGGCGCTCGTTGAGAAACGGGGCCATGCCGGTGCGAACGCCGGCGTAGATCCCGGAGAACTGTCGCTCGGACATCTCGAAATAGGGCAGCAGGGTTTGCAGCGTGAAATGCGAACACTCGCGGCGGCGTTCCTCGCGCAGCGAGCCGAGAAATTCCAAGAGCGGCTGCTCGGCACCGTTCATGATCTCGAGGATTGTGGCAAAGGTCTTCTTCTCGTTTGGAATTGCCGGCGATTCCATGACGAAGGACGCAATGCCGGTAAAAAGGAGGCGGGCGTCGTTGACCCAATAGGGATCTGCATTTGAGGGCGGTCGCGGAAACAGCGCCGCAGCGATGTTGCGAAGATCGATGTCGCGCTGCGCCGAATCCAGCGAGATGAAGTCCATCGGATTATAGCAGGCGGTATTGCCGCCCGGATCAGCCGGCGCGAAACGAACCACGAGGCTCATGGTTGAGCGGTAGCCGGCCGTCGCCGCATAGGTCTCGCCCCGCAGATCGAGAACCACTAGCGAATGCGGCCAGGTCAAAGCGTTCGGGATGATGAGAGACGTGCCTTTACCCGAGCGCGGCGGTCCAATGACGAAGCCGCCGACGTCATCGCCATCAATCCACAATTTCTTGCCGCCGACCAACTTGCGCTGCGTCAAGCGGATCTTGCCTGAGCGCTGATCGCGGCCCGGCGACAAAATTTCGGCAAGCTTGCCGCCGGCTCGACCGATGAAGACGCCGCCCACTTTCGTCAGGCCGGTTTTCGATACGTCGCTCATGGTCATGAAGCGAGAGTCATTGCGCTTTCTCGGTCGCATAACAAACAGGCTGACCAGGGGCGCAAGAAACCCTAGTGCTCCCGCGGCAACGGCGTATTGGACCCGGCCAAAATCCCTGGCCATCGTGTCGCCCCACGCCTGACGAACGACCGGCAAGGGATTGGCGTTCAGTTGGTCGAACAGGACGTGGGAGCCGGTCCGGTACCAATCAGTCCCGGCATAGGCGACCGTGAAGAGCAGGGCACCCAGGGCCATCGCCATGAGCATCATGAAAATTCCTGTTGCGACTTTCTGCATGGATAACCCGCTAGATCGTCTCCGCCTTGGTGAACTTGATCTCGCTGATGCCGCGCCGTCCACCTTCGGTGCGGACCATCTGGACGACCACCGGAATGACCTCGCGCAGGTAGTCGAGGATTTCACTCCGTGAGAGCCCCGTACTGCCCTGCATGACCATCAGCGCCAGCCGCTCGTAGGCGGACCGGGCCGAATTGGCATGAACGGTCGTCAGCGAACCAGGATGGCCGGTGTTGATGGCCTGGAGGAACGCGAAGGTTTCAGCGCCGCGCAACTCGCCCAGCAGCAGACGGTCGGGCCGCATGCGAAGCGAGGCCTCGAGCAGCTGTTGCGCGGAGACCTTGGCCAGGCCCTGGTCGCCCTTCGAGGCTATGAGGGTGACGTTGTTGGGGGCAGGCAGCCTCAGTTCGCGGGTGTCTTCGATCGTGATGATCCGTTCATGGGCAGGGATCTCCTTCAGGAGCGCATTCAAAAACGTCGTCTTGCCGGTCGACGTGCCGCCTGAAACAACGATGGAGACGCGGTTGCGCACAGCATATTGCAGGAAGTCCATCGGCGACGTGTCGTGCAGCATTTCGACAAGTCGCTTTTCCTCGGTTGACAGCGCCAGTCCACTGCCCATCGCGGTGTTTTCGAATGCGCCGAGGTCCTTGTAGGCATCAAGGCTCATATCCATGATGACCTGCTTGCGGATCGAGATCGCCCCGCCTTCGGGAGCCGCCGGCGGCAAGATGCATTGGATACGCTCACCCGAGGGTAGCGCGGCCGACAGCACCGGCTTTTCTTCGTTGATGACTTGATTTGTCGCCGAGGCAACGCCAGTCGAGATGTTTCGGATCCAGCCGGGCGTGACCTCGCGCTTGACGACGTGCTCCATTTCCCTCGCGCCGAGGCGTTCGATGAACAATTCACCGGGCCTGTTGATCGCAATCTCGGACACCGCATCTTCGTTCAAATAGGGCCATATCGGCTCCAGATGAGCGCGCAGGACCGGGGCTCTCGCCCAAGGGTCGGGAAGGGGATGCACGGCACTCATTTCACCGGGCTCCCATAGCCGGGATAAAAATGATCCTTTGGCGTCGCGTAGAGAGGCGTCGGATCGATCGCCGTCTTCGGCCCACCACCCGCCTTCAGGCGCGCCACTTCTTCCTGGACGGGATCGGCATATAAGTCCGAGAAATCGAGATCTCGCCGCACCAGCACGACAATCGATGTGCCCTGGTCGACGTAGACTGTCGGGCCAATGTTCTGCGTGTCGCGAAACGCCTCCTGCGCGAGTTGCTGCAAGGCGGTCGATGACTTGTCGAAGGCGATGCCGCGGGCGTCGCGCTGCGAGCCGTTGCCACCATATGTCACGGTCGTGGTCTCACCGGTCACGGGATCGATCGTAGATACCTGGCGCTGTTGTCCATCCTGCCCGCTATCGCCAAGCGAGGACAGGTATTCAGAGACGCCGCCAACGACGGAAAGCATGATGGCGTTGCCGTAACGTTCAACCCAGTGCGTATCGACACGGCCGCCCATGCCGCCGCGGCCGAGCGCGTCTGCACCAGGCGATTTGATATCGACGGAAATGCCGTCCGAGCGGATGACCCTGCTCCAGACGATGAAAACACGCTTCTGACCACGCGCAAGCCCTGAGCGGTATTCTCCGGTCAGGCGCGAGCCCTTCGGGATGAGGATCCGCCGGCCGTCGAGAGAGAAGACATCTTCACGCACGACAGCGCGTACGGCGCCGGGAAGGTCGGTATTAACAGCGGTTTCCAAATAGCCGCGAATGATCGTTCCTTCAGGGATCAACGCATCGGTACGCCGGAAGGCCCTGGCTTTGACGATGCCGGAAGAACTTCCCTCAGACTGCGCCAGGAATGCCTTGTTGGGATCGCTGTCGGCGCCGGGCACCGGGACGATCTGACCGTCGGGCGCGATTTCGACCTGCGCTGCCTGGGCGCCGGCATCTGTCGAGCCGGTTTGATCATTCGTCACCATCTGGTTCGACCGCAGGCGTTCCCACACCGCCTTTTCGCGCTCGGCGGCCTCCGCCTTGAGGCGAGCCTCGTCCTCAGCCGCGGCCTTGCGGCGGGCTTCTTCCGCCTCGGCCTTGCGGTGTGCCTCCTCGGCTGCCATTTGCGCCTCCAGCGCGCGCCGCTGCGCATCGAGATCGGCGCCTTGCTGCACGGTCTGATCGACATTATCGGCTTGCTGCGTGCCATTCTTGTCGTCAGCCGGTGGCGGCACCACGATCTGGTCGATCGTGCCGTCGGCAGGTTGAGGCGGGTCGTTCACCGCCGGCGGGCGGAACTCTGGCGGATTGAAGTTTTCCTCGCCATCACTGCGAACATCGCGCGATACAGGCTCCCGGGGCCAGTTGAGCCATATCAGGGCGCCTACCAGCACCACGCCGAGGCTGACCAGGGCGATCCTGGTACCCACGCCCGCACCACGGCGCGCGATCGTTGGGCTGCCGTCCAGTTGGTTATAATCGATCTGGGACATCAGCGCCCTCCGCTGGATCCGAACAGGGTGGAACCGCCTGTCAGTTTCGTTGGACCGTAGACTTGCTCGACGGGATCGATGGCGTTGGGTCGCGCCCGGTTGTAGAGGCAGAGCGTCTTGCCATCGGCCCGCAGGGTGAACTGCCGTGCGACCTTGTCGATGACGGTGTATTTGCCCTGCGTGCGAACGTTGACCAGCGACTCCTGACGCTTGTCGTCGACAACGAAAATCGCCGGAATGTCGCCCTTGAACTCCAGAAACACCTTGGTGCCGTCGTCGAACACGGTGCGCGGCTTCAGGCTGTCGTCGCCCTTGTAGGCGTAGTCGTAATTGAGATCGGCATAATTCAGATCCTTCAGATCCGGATCGGCGGCGCTCTCCTTGGCCTGCGAGAGCAGGCGCGCATTGATATCCTCGTCCGGGTATTTGAACCGGACCTGGAAGGACGCCCGGTCACGGCTATTGTCAGTCGCCTGCAGCAGCAGGGAATAGACGCGCCGGTTGGTGACCACGTTGACGTTGGTCCACGCATCGCGCTCCAGCGGCTTGACGAACAGAAACCGCGATCCGCGTTTGGGGATGATTGACCAGCCTTTCGTGTCGCCAGCCGACACGGTTTCGATGACTTCGGTCGGACTGAGCTCGACCATGGTCGAAATCCCAAGAGCGGCGCGCACCGACGTCACATCGTCATTGTTGAAGGTGACATATCGGATGCGGCCGTCGCGTGCGGCCGCAGCGTGGATCGCGCCGAGCAGAAGGGCGGCCGATAGGGCGAGGCCCGCGCGCCATCTCATTGCAGGCTCCCCGCGGCCGGGGCCGATTCCTGGTCGCGGCGGTAATCCGTAACCTGAAATCCCAGTGGATTGTCGAAACGCCATTCGTTCTTGAGCGGCGTTGAGGTGTAGCGGAATTTTATCACCGCCACCCAATTGTCGGCCGTGGACGAATTGTCCCGCCGCGTCGTCGTGGCAAAGCGCACCGAGGCTGTGTTGCGATTGAGCAGAGAAACCGATTTGATCTCGACCGAGACAGTGACATTGCGGCCAAAAATCTTGTCAAGCGATTGCGGGTTTGCAGGCGTGAAAAGCCAGGTCAAATCCTTGGACGCGGCGTCGGTCGAATAGAGCTGCGCCAAGTCGTAATGCTGTTTCAGTTCACGCGAATCGTAGGTTTCGCGGGCCCTGATGTAGCGCACCAGATTTGCTGCGGTGACGGCCTCGTTCTGCGATAAATCGCCAGGCTTCAGCGCGCGCATGATCTCGAGGTAGCCCGTCGATTTGTCGACCTCCACAACATACGGCTCGAACTGACGGAGTGGCAGGATCAGCACGAGCGCCAGCAGCGAGAGCACCGCAACCAGCCCTGAAATGCCGCTGACGATCCAGGCCAATGTACGCGATCGGCGCATTGACCTGTGCGTGTCGTCTTCCCAGGTCGCGCCTGCCCTGTAATAGCGCTTGTCGACGAGTTCGCGGCTGCTGCTGGCAGGTGTTTCCATTGAGATTGACACTTTAATACTGCCTCGTTTGCGCGACGATTCCCTTCCGATCCGGGCCGCGAGCCGTGATCGTTCTTGAGTTCTAGGCCAGGGGCCTGGAGTTATCGCGCGCACCTTGCTGGATGGCGGTCCGGGTTGCGGCCTCGGCCCTTGCTGCTCGCGAAGATCGAAAACTGTTTGTCGCAAGCTGCCGCGCGCCCCGAGCGGCGCGGCCTGCGGCCCATCGCGCGCCGGAATAGCGCACGGCATTCCTGCCGAAGTTTCTATAAGGGTTGTATGCGCCCACGGTGCTGAGATACCCGCCGCCATTCAGGATCGAAGCTATCGAGGGTATCTGCATGAGAACATAGATGCCGATGATCGTCACCAGCACCAAGGGCAGCACCAGCGACATTTTGCTGTCCATGGTCGCTCCGCCGGACGTGGCGGTGTTCAGCGCCGCATTGACGAGCGAGAAATAGAAACCGAGAAAGCCGTAGATCAGGATTTGCTGGATCATCAGGAAGGTGGTCAGCGAAAGAAAGCCTTCGCTCATGCGCGAGGACCATCGGTAAAGCCAAAGGATGATCCATATCGGCGCCAAGGCCAGCGTGATGAACAACATCACTTTGGCGGCGATGATCGCGGCAATGGCAAGGGCTGCGAATATGATGGCCGACAGCAGGACGAGCAGCGACAAGAGCGCACCAAAAATGTCATAGAAGGATCCGCTGTAGACCTGATTGGCGACGTCCTGAGCCCCTTGGTAGAGGTTGTCGATGAGCGCCGGAATTGCCGCCTGGTCGCTGAGCTGATTGCCGGTGGCCCGCGACACGGCACCGACGATCACCTTACCGACCTCGTCTGGAATGCTTTGTACGAGCTGATAGATCGTTGACGAAAATGTGCCCCATCCGGTCAGCAGCAGATAGATGATGACGGCGCGGCCGAGGCGAAAGGCCGCTTCGATTGGTGAAATCGACTCGCGCCCGCTCAGGATCGAATAGCCCCACCACGCGATGTAGAGGGTCAGCATCAGGGTAAAGACGTTGCCCATCGCATTTCCCAACTGCATATAGACGGTGCGAACGAAGTCCTCACCGATGTTGTCAATGCCACCGAGGATGCTTGCGGCGAGACCGTTCATGGATCCTCGTCAATGATGCTGGCGAACGGCGTTGAATTGACCGGCTTCAGCGGGCCGCATTCGTCGGCGTGGGCATACGCCAAAGGCCCGCACGGAGCTTTCAGTTCGCGATTTGCGCATCCAAGAAGCCCTGCGCCGAGCCCAATCACAACGCATATACGCAGGACTCGCCTCGACAAGCGCTCAGCCCCCGCTCTTGCCGAATTCCGCGAACGGATTGACGGTGCGCGGTGTCATCATCTTCTGCACCTGGCTCTGGCGAAGAAGATCTCCCTTCAGCTTCTCATTCAGGGCCGCGACCGCGCCGTTCTGCACGCCGATCAGTTCGTTGACGGCGCGGGCGTTTTCCAGCTGCATTCGTGTGTTCTGGTCCACCGAACCCTTGACGTCCTGCGACTGCCCGATCTGCCCGCTCGCTGACTGCAGAGACTGTTGGCGCTGGGTAACGCCCTGCGAAGCCTGCGAGGTCAATGCGCTTAGCAGCGAGGCCACATTGACGCTGCCGTCATAGGCCGTGTTGACGGCGCTGTTCTCCTTGCCGGCAATCTGCTGGAGCTGCTTCACCAGCTGGAGCCCATTGATGACGGCGCCGGCGATTTTCTGGATTTCAGGCGACAGGCCACCAAACGAAAGAGACCCGCCGTTCAGAATCGATCCGAACGACGGCGCCTGGGCAATCGACATGTTGCCGCCAAGGCCCATCTGTCCGATCCCGAGCGAACCGTCACGGCTGCCGCTGAGAGCCTGCAGGATCTCCTCGCTCTTTTTCAGGATATCCTTGTTCGAATCCATGATGGAGTTGGTATTGTCCGCATTCTTGCGGGCGACATCGAGATTGGCGCCATCGATGACGGCAATTTGTGCGTGGGCCGTGCTTGCGCAAAGCGCCAGACTGGCGGCAATCGCGAATTTCTTCATGTCAGCCTCCTATTGCTGTAGGGAATCGATCACGCTTGCAGCGCCGGCAGGATCACTGGTGATGATCATCGAGTGGCTGTCGGCCGAGCTTGCCCCCGCGTTCTCAAGTGCGCATGGTAACCACCGGCGGCGATCGATCTTCAGCCGCTCCAGTTCCGCGGGATCACAAGAGAACGGGTTTGGAGAGCCGGTCTTCGGCTGTTGCACCAGTTTGGACGACTGCGATGCCTGAACGTTCTGCAACGATAGAAGTTGGGCCAGCAACGCCGTAAAATCCCCCGCCTGGGCGAGGTACTGGTTGCTGACATCGGCGTTGATCCCACGAGCCGACGAGTTCTGCTCCCAGGCGTCCTTGTATTCGGTCACCTGGCCAACGTTGCCCGCCAGCGCGTCGATCACCGCAGCGCTGGCGCCCATCTGCGATGAGCTTGCGTCAAGGCCGCCAGCCGCCTTCCTCACCGCGCCCATGGCCGCGTCCTGGGCCGTGCCGCCTGCGCCGTCGGCCGTTACGATCGAGAATGGCGGCGGCGCGGCGGCCGGAGCCTTGCCGCTCGACACATAGTCGTTGAAGTAGCTGTTCCAGCGGCCGACGCCGCCGGCCCACTGGCTTTGTTCGCCTGCGTTCGATCCGTTGTAGAAAGAGGCGAGACAGCTGTAATTCGTCGCCCCGCATTGCTTCACGCCCATTCCGAGATATTTGACGCCGCCTTCGACATTCTGCTCGTTCACATCCCGGTCCAGTCCCATGGACCTGCCGGTGCCCTTGGTCAGCTGCATGACGCCTTTGACGCCGGTGTGGCTCCCGGCGCATGTGTCGAAGCGCGATTCCTGATAGGCAACGGACAGCGCCAGGCCTTCGGGAACGCCGTATTTTTGCGCATAGTAGCGGATTAGCTTTGCGTTGCCGGCGTCGCGCTGCAACGCGTCGGCCGGCGACCGGCGAAACATCTGTGAGCGGTATTTGTTCGAATAGGTGCAGACGACGCTTTTCTTCCTGTCGGTTTCGTCCTTCTTGGCCTCATCCGACTTCGTGCTGTGCTGCTCGTCCTCTTGCCGCTTATCGAGGTTCTGCCCGTCGATCACCGCGATCTGAGCGACAGCCCCGCTCATGCTTTCCGCCGTCGCGAGAGCCACGGCTAGACAAGCGCTGCTAAGCCGCTTCGTCATGCTCGTTCTCCCATCCGCAGAAGTATGGCAGCCACATCTCCGGTTCATCGCCGAAGGCTTCCCGGAGCCGGGCGCATTCCTTGCTGTTGGCTTCGTTCGAGGACAGGACCTTGATGAGATCGGGCATCGCCGACAAATCGAGCTTGGCTACGATCGAGTCGCTGTCGTGCTTGACGAGGAAGGTGCGTGTTTCCTTCGCGGTCCGGCGCACGAACTCGAATTCCTTCGCTGTCAGCGAGAAGCGCTCCATGTAGGATTCCTTGCTCGCCTTCGGATTGGGGAAGAAAATGTTGGTCTTCGTTTGCTCGATCAGCGACGACGAGATGGAAGAATTGACGACGTCTTCCGCCGTCTGCGTGCCAAAGCCGACGACGCCGTTGCGGCGACGAATGGTCTTCAGTGTCTCGTTGATGAAGGCGGCGAAAACCTCGTCGTCCAGCAACTTCCAGCCTTCATCGAGGAAGAGCATGATCGGCGAGCCGTCGATGACCTCCTCGATACGGTGGAAGATGTAGAGCAACGCCGCTGAGCGCAGCTTTCGGTCGCCCAGGATCCTGGTCATGTCGAAGCCGACGACGGGTTTCGAGAAGTCGATAAGATCGACGGGATTGTTGAAAAGCCAGCCTTTGTCCTTCGGGTCGAGCCAGGGTTGTATCCGCGCGGCCAGATCGTTCATGCCAGGCATGAGCGAACCCCGCAGCACTTCGGGCAGCAGGTCGAAGGTCCGCTGTTCGCGCGGGATCTTGTAGATCATGTCGACGGCGGCATTGATGACGCGCATCTCCGCCACATCCAGCGCGCCGCCATCCGGCGTTAGAATGTAGATGAGCAGATCTTCCAGGAAAGAACGGTTTTCTGCGGTGTCCTCGAGCTGCAATGGCGCAAACCCGGTCGGCTGGGAAGGTTCCATCACCTCGTAGCGACCGCCGAGCGCCCGAACGAAAATTTCAGCACCGCGCATATAGTCGAAATACACACATCGCGGCCTTGGCATGATGCGCATGGCTTGCGCCATCAGGAACGACAGCACGACGGTCTTGCCCGAGCCGGTCGGGCCGAACACCGTGAAGTGCCCGACATCGTGAACGTGGAAATTGAAATAGTAGGCCGTCTGGCTGGTCGTTTCGAGCAAAGCGATAGGGCGTTTCCAATGCAGCCGCTCACGTTGGCCGGACGGGAAATTGTGTCCTGAGAAAAGACCGGCGAAGTTAAGCGACGAGATCAACGCACGTCGCGCGATGTAGCTGAAATTTCCTGGCAACTGCGCCCAGAACGCCAGTTCCGTGTTTAGTGTCTCGCGGACAGGCACGATCGACATGCGCGAAAGCTCGGCCGTGATGTCGGATAGCGCGCGGTTGAGCCCGGTCATGTCCGGCGCCAAGGCCATGACGCTCATGTGATGTTGCCCGAAGACCACTTCGCCGCCGGCCAGCTTGTCGGCGCCGTCGTGGACGGACTCCTCGACCGTCGTGCCCGCCTCGTCTGAACCCTCGACCTGGTTGGCGATGGTATTGATCCTGCGCATCGCGGTCACACGGTCTTCGATCGCGAAACTCTGCGTCAGGACAAACTCATGTGGCAGGCGCAAGAGACCGTCCAATGAGCCCGGAGCGGTGAACGGTGGGTATTCCTTGATCGACACCATGGCGCCGAGCTTGCCTGCGTCCGGCCCGCGAAGTTCCAGCGCGGATTTGCCGAAAAACAGCTGTCGTGTCGCCAGCACATCGCCAAGGCTCATGCGCGGCAAAGGCATTTCCACGTCGACGCCGCCGGCCAGGATCTTGGCCAAATATTCCGCCGGCTCGGAAAAGAAGCTGTCGCGGCGCTTCACTACGCCGAGAAGGCGCGCACCATAAGCCGTGAAATCCTTGACGGCGCCGTCGACAACGTCATGCAGTTCGGCGGCCGCCTCTTCGCGGGTTTCTTCGCCCGCGGTACTTATGCGAAACGCATTGAGCGCCTTGTCCACCCAGCCGACGCGACCGACCATCGGTCGGCGTATGATCGCCAGATACGCCTCGTTGACGAAAAGGTTTTTCGCACCGAGCTCATCCATGTAGCGGGCGTCGAGCTCGGCCACGAAAGGATTGTCAAAGTCGCCTTCGATCTCCGGCGTCACGTGGCGGCGGATGATCGTTGTGTAGACCGCAAAGCGAGAGGTCGAGAGATTGCGGAACGTCGTGTTCCGGTTGAACATGCGGCTGTTCAACTCGACCTGGTCCATCGTCTGGAACGGCAGGCCACTGAGCTGGATAACGCCGACCAGAAAGCCGCTCTTCGTCACGATCAGATTATCATCGGCATGGCGAAGGTAGGGTATGTGCATCGCCGCGGGCTTTTCACGCCGGCGCTCGCGGCCAAATTTCAGGTCGGCATCGAGGCTCATGGCGAATAGCTCCTCGCCCCCCAGAAAGTAAGGTTCGCCACCGCGCCGCGTTTGGAGACGCGCCGCTCGAAAATATGAAACATGTAGGGGTCGCGCTGGCACAGATATGCGCTGACCAGATGCACCACGCCGAACACGCCAAGGCCGAGCATGAAGCTGCTCGTGGCGATAAAACCGATCACCGCCAGGATGCCGTTCAGGGCAAAAACCTCATATCGCACCCCCCATTTCATCGGGGGGCGTGTCAGCGGCAGGCTGACCGGTTCGACATAGACTTCTTCGTCATCCATGTCTTAGCTGCCTCCGGCCGTCGCGCGAACCGCATCCACAAGCTGGGCGGCGCCGAAGATCAAAGCGATGCCGATGATGATGGAGAAAGCCATCATCCACGCAAGCCGACCCGTCATGGCGAGGAAGCCGAGAAAACAGACCGCGATGATGGCGAATGAACGCGCTATGTTGCCCTGCAGGACTCCGACGAACCACTCCAGCACGTTTTCGACTGGCGCGGCCGACTGGGCATACGCAGTGGCTGGCGAGAGAGCTATTCCGACCGCTGAGGCCAAGGCCAGTTTCAGGGCAAATATGCCCGCTTTCCTGTATTCCACCCTTGGCTCCTTTCAGTTGCCGAAATCCATGACATGACCATCCTGCCAGGCGTCCTCGCTTGCTGGCGGAGCGGCCGCGAGCGTCTCGGATTTGGTCAGGGTGGACTTCTTCACCACACCGCCGAACTTCCAGCGGTTCAGTATTTTCACGATGTATTCCGCCGTCTCCGGATTCACCGGAATCCCCTGCGCCTTGTAGACGCTGTTGGGCCCGGCGTTGTATGCCGCCAGCATCAGGAGCGGATCCCCGAATTCGTCATACAGTGACTTCAGATAGCGAAGGCCAGCCCGGACATTTGCCTGTGTATCGCAACGGTCGCTCACGCCGAGATCGGCCGCCGTGCCCGGCATCAGCTGCATGATTCCCAGGGCTCCGGCTTTTGAGGGACCCTGACTGGCGCCGAGATCGCTTTCGGCCCATGCAATTGTCTCGGACAGGTCGGCGTCGAACCCTTCCTCTTGCGCGATTGAACGCACAAGTTGGGAGACCTCAGCACGATTTGCGGTCTTACACGCTCCCGGCCTTTGCGCCCCGACCGCGGCAAGGGCTTGCGCCGGCGTTGCAAAGGCGATTGCCACGCGGTCTGATGCCAGGTCCCGGCCGTGCGCATTGAACGGCATGGTGGCGCCAACGAGGGTGAGCAGAAGAGCGAATCGGGTGTTCATACTGTCGCCAAGATTTAACACTTTACTATGGCTACACTCAGCCCTAGTAAAGTGTCAACACGATATCGATCACAAGGACGGATTTCGATGAAACAGACGGCCCGTTGCGCGATCTTGCTGCTCCAGGGCACTGTGGCTTATGCTGCCGGCGCCGACGCCCCGAACGCCTTCGCGCCACCCTCGGAGCAATACCTGCTCCAGTTTGCAAAGTCGGGCGAGAAGGTGTTTGTCTATGAACGCTACGATGGGAAAGGCGCGATTTTTCAGCGCGACGCGGCCGCCCTCATCACACCGGTTAAGGTGCCGTCGGCGACTGAGCGCGTTATCAACGGGGTGACGTATCGACTGCGCGGCCTTGCCGGCTGCCCAAAACCGAAGATTGCGTACAAGACGCAGCAGTGGGACTGCACGAAAGCCGCGCAGGACTATGAAGAGGCAATCTACAACGATCGTGCGTCCGTCGTGCTTTGCAAAACACTTGTGCTGCAAAGCAGGAAGGGTGAACCCGACGCTGTCTCGTGCTTCTCGCTCGTGGGTGGGGGTAATGCAAACGACCCCTACAACGTCGCCTACGACGACGACGAAATGGTTTTTTTCCACATGGCGGCGATCGGACGCAACAAGGACGGCAAGTCGCTGCGCCCCGATCTGGAGCATTCCGCCGACCTCGGTGGACAGTTCCAGGAATGAATAAGGCGAGCTTCGCAGTGCTGGCGGCATTTGGTTTGTGTGCGTCGGCACACGCTCAGGATGCGTCGGAGTCTGCGGTGCCAACGCCGCTCGCGGTATCGAAATCGGCTCAACTGCTGACTGGAGATACCTGGCGTGACGGAGATCATCTTTTTCGCCTCTATGGCGTCCAGTCATGTCTTCGAGGCACATCAGCTGAAGAGCCAAATGGAAACAAAATCGATTGCGGGAACACCTCGCTGGCGCACCTGGCAGCCCTGTTCGACAGCGCGGCGGTGACATGCCAGCCAATCGGCTACGCCCTGGACAAGGCGGTTTTTGTCGTGTGCGGTGCGCAGCTCAATGGCGAAACGGTCGACGTCGGCACAGCGCTCATAGCGACCGGATACGCGTTTGCGGCAACGACAGCAAAGGGCAAGGCCGTCAATGAGAACTACCTCGTTGCGGAAATCAACGCTAAGATGAAACGTGCGGGTTTGTGGAACACGAGGTTTCAGCATCCTGTTCAGTTGCTGCTAAATAAGCGATCGGAGAGACAACAATGAAGCACGACGAAGAGGCGCACAAATATTACTACCCCGTGGAAGGGCGCGGTGACGGCGCTATTGGCGGAGCCGCTGCGTTCATGGCGATCATATTGGTGCCTGCGGGGCTCTATGCGGCTTGGAATACCGTAGCCTCATGGATTTCAGCGCTCTTCTCCTAGGACTGCAGTTTCGCGAAAGAACCGAGCAACGCGCGGAAATCATCGACATCAACCTCGCACCAGTCATGAGCCGTCAGCCGTTGAAAATAAGTGGCCTTCATTTTGATCTCTGCGATACTGGCTACTGGAGCAATGGCAGCACGCCTTCGCACCGCAGCCTCCTCCGCCATGACCGCGTCCAGTCTCGCAGCCAGCACGGTCGCGTCCGGCCCTTCGGCCCCCATCCAACGCTTGCCGATACGTTCAAGCGCGGCGACGCTTTGACGATGTTCCGCAATCAGTTTAGCGACGCCCTCAGCCGCTTCCATCACTCCGGTGCTACAGACCAATCGAATAGGCATCGTCCAGCTCCCTCGCGTATATCGGTCAGATACAAATACCTGTGGAGGAGACGAAATCTAGGGATGTTCACATCCCTAGATTGTAGCGACCAATTCTGAAATACAGGGCAGGGGGCGGCTGCGTAGAAGGATTGGCTTCTGATGTTTCGTGCCCTGGTGGTCGAAGACCAGACGCTTATGCGTCTGGCTCTGATGAATGAAGTGCAAGCAAGCTTCAAAAAATGTGTCGTCCTTGGCGCGGAAACGCTGACGATCGCCACTACCGAGCTTCAAAACAGTCATTTCGATCTGGTCGTGATCGACCCTGGCTTGCCCGGCTTTGATCCCACCTCACAGGGGGACCGCGTCGCAGTCGTGGACAAGATCATCGAGGCTTCACCCAGCGCAATTCATATTGTCGTCACCGGTTCCGACAACCGCTGCGAGGCAGATGGCTTTCGGCAAATTGGCGCCGCCGCATATCTCGGCAAAACGGGCCTTGCGCCCGGCGTGTTCAGCGACGTGCTGGACGATATTTCCAGCAAGGGGTTTTCCTTGCGCCTGTCCCGCGCTGTCATGACCAAGCCCGATTACCGATTTTCAGCCCTTACACCGCGCGAGCAGGAGGCCATCGACATGATGGCGCACCGCGCACCCGGCGTGAAACGAAAGGAGATCTTTTCTCTCATGGCCGATCGCCTCGCCATAGCGCCCGGCTCGGCCGAGAAATACTACAAGCAGGCTCGCGCCAAGCTTATGCGGCAAGGCCATCGGATCCCGCGGGGGCTGTGAGCAATGGCGCCCATGATCGTCCATGGAATCAAGGTTCCTGTCGCACCACAGGAGGTTTCCCCGGTTATCTGGCGAGCGCTTCAAAGCCAGAGCTATGAAGCGAAGGAAGCGAAGTGGATCTTCAGGGCGGTCAAGGCGCGCGATCGCGTACTGGAGCTAGGGTCCGGTATTGGCATCATCACCGCACTGATCGCGAAAATCCCCGGCGTTCAGGTGTGGGCATTTGAAGCAAACCCCGCAACAGCGGAACTAGCCAAGCGCGTGATAGCAGCCAACGATCTCCACAATGTCACATATTCCCAGGGTATCCTCACAGCGGGCCCGCCGCGGTCCTTCACCTTCTACGTTCGCCGCGACCTTTGGATGTCTTCCACACACAAAGACCAAGGACCCTACGAGCGCGAACTTTCGATCGTCTCGGCTGACGTCGATCGTTTCATCGCCGATCATCGAATAAACGTCCTCGTCATGGACATTGAAGGGGCTGAGAAAGAACTCTTGCGAGATGCCGAGCTGCCAGGCGTCGAGCGTATCTTTCTTGAGCTGCACGACCATCTCTATGGGCTTGACGGCATCCGCAACATCACGCTTGCCCTGGCAGAAAAGGGACTTGCCTACGATCCGCGGGGATCCCGAGGACCTTGCGTGCTCTTCGCTAAGAATGATGGACCCCGCGAATACGAGGATGCGGAAGATGTTGCGTAGTGCTCTCGCCGTCATATTTGCCATGGCCCTTCCGCTCGCTAGTGCGGCGGAGGAAATCCCGCTCGATCCCAACGAGCTGTCGGTTCAAGACGCCAGCGGCAAGAACATCGCGGTCTTTTCGGTGAAGCAGCTACAGGCAGAGTTTCCGCAACAGACCTATGACACGCGTACACCTTGGACGAGCGACAGCGAGAAAATCGAATATCGTGGGCCGCTGCTAGCAAACGTACTTGCCAAGGCTGGAATCACCGCCGCGCAGGAAGTCAAAGTTGTCGCCTATGACAATTTCGTCTCCGATATTCGCATGGACGAAATCCGGTCTTATAACCCGATCCTCGCGGTCGAGCGTCGCTGCAACGAGAACGACAAGGCCAGTTCGTTTTGCTTGGGAGGCCAGGACTTCCGCCCGATCAGCATGGTAGAGAAAGGCCCCATCTTCATTGTTTGGCCCTTCGACCAATTGCCTGCTTCATATGTTCCCGCAAGAAACTCGATCTGGGTGTTTTTTCCAGTCATCCTGCGCGCCACGCAATGAAGTTCTTTAACGGCCGTTTGCTCAATGTTCTGCCGTATCTCGGTATGGCTGCAGCGCTTGGGCTGAGTGCGTGGACATTCATTCAATCAGATCGCTACCGTCAGGAAACGGATGCCATCCTCAACCAGACCTTCGAAATTCAGTGGCGTGCGGCACAGATTCGCGAGCGCCTCATACGAGTCTATGGCTATCTTCGCATCGCCGAACAGACGGGCAAGCTTGATGCCGACATCGATCGGCAAATGGCGCTGGTAAGCGTCAACGTAGCGCAGTTGGAAAACCTGCCCTATCTGAACCGCTTTTTCCCGGATCATGACGCCGCACTCCTGGGGGAGATCCGCCAGACCCTCGAAGAGAAAATCGCCCCGCTTGTGTCGGCCCGCAAAAGCTACACCCAAGCCATTGCCGACATGGCCAAGCTGGAACAGTCAATTTACGAAGTCTCAAGCTCCACCGTTGACCACAGCGCCACTTTGCAGCAGACCGCCGGCATCGACATTGCTGCCTCGCGCAACTGGTTCATCTTCGCCATCGCGCTTGGCCTTGGTGCCACCTTCTATCTGGTTATCCATCAGCGCTACGCTCTGGCCAACCGCCGCGACCAGCACATGCGCTCGTTCGCCTCGCTCTTTGCGCATACGACCCGATCGCGTGTTACAGCCCTCAGGCTGTTCCTTGAGCATTCACAGCCAGACAAGCAGCCGAGCAGCGAAATGCTTGAGGCTGCGCGCAATGCCGCGAGCGAACTGGAATCGATCACTAACGGTGTACTCCAGATCGCCTATGCGCCACAAGATTCAAGCACTGTGCCGCTCGGCCAACTGCTAGAAGACATAACGGCAGAGCCTAGCGGTTTGGTGCAAGTCCGTGTCGACTCCAAAGCGCGCTTGCACCCCGTACCCTCGGCGCCATTCCGGTTGGTCGTGAACGAGCTGATCGAAAACGCTTTTGCCGCTTCGGACGTCAGTAACGCCCAAGTTCTTGTCTCCGCGACAGTCAAGCGACAGCCATTCCTCCCGCGCACCTATCTAGTGCTCGAGGTGGCCGACAAGGGCTCAGGCATGCCGCCTACGATCGCTGCAAAAGCGACCACCCCTTTCTTTTCAACGCGAGCCGGGAATCATACTGGCCTTGGCCTGACCGCATGTTCTCAGATGGTCTCGACGCTGAATGGAAAGCTCATCATCAAAAGCGCTCAAGGTATCGGCACAACCGTGCAGGTTAGAATTCCGCTGGCCTCCGCCGCAGCTACTTTTTGCCAATCGTTTCGCAAGGCCGGTCGGACGGAGGAACACCCATTGGGCGGCTAGCTAGGTGTCAGTTCTGGCGGGATCTTTTCGGAAAAGAGGAAGGTCGCTGGATCAAGTTTCAACGCCTTGGCGATCGCGGCAATCGTGTCCACGCTGACGTTGCCGCTCGCCCGTTCCAGTTTTGTGAAGGTCGCCTCCGCCACGCCGATGAGTTCGGCCATCTCATAGCGGTGCAAAGTACGTCTTTGCCGTTCAAAATCGATGATGTGCGCCAGCCGCTTCCGGATCGCATTGTCGTCCAACCGATGCGCCCATTCCGGAACTTTCTTGCCGCCGGCGAGCAGTTCTGCAAAAGACAATCGCAAGCCGTTTGCCATCACCTGCAGCGTCGTCAATGTGACATTGTTTTTCTGACGCACAGTCTGAATATAGGTTCGGTAGGCGAGTTTCTCGCCGTCGGCGGTCCGAAACAGCTCGGCCATGTGCATATGGGATAGGCCGCGTCTGGCTCTCTCCCGCTCAAGCGTCAGAGCAATGTTGACGCGCAACGGGTTGTTGACCACGCCTCCGTCGTCTCGTTGCATAAATCGATGTAGTCGCACAAACCTGCCTTTTTGACCTGTCCTTTTTCGCGCCGATCATCCATAGTAAACTGTCAAATCTGCAGCGAGGAAAAGGCTATGACCATACTCAAATTTCTACTGGGGAGTGCCGTCGCCATCGCGGGCGCAGCAGCTCTTCCATCCCAATCAAAAGCGTCGGAATGGGGCTGTCAGGTCCTCCTATGTCTTTCCGGCGATTGGCAAGCCACCCCCTCGTGCCACCCACCAATTTACAAGTTGATTACGGCGATGGAAGCCCCAGGCTTTAATTGGCCGATCTGTCCGCAAGCCAACTCCAGCGCGGCGAGATTTGAGAAGTATGAGGATTGTCCGTCTGGCTGGCAAGCAGTTGGCAACTCCGAATCCGATCGGCCGGGCTTAGGTCAAGAGCGGAACATCTGCCGCATCGCGGCCGATAGGCTCTCGTTGCCCGTCGTTCTCAAAAACAACGGCCTCGGCGGACATCATGGAGACGGAACACGTCAGGTCCAAATCGAAATCGATGGTAGGTTGGTTGCGGCAACAATCCAGACCGCGGGGAACGATCGAGGGCATTCCCTTCATAATGGCCCTACCTACTACACCATCGCTCGGCCGATGCGCGGAAAGCCCTGGTTCATCGAGTATGACGACGCGAACGGCACGCGCCAGAAAAGCTGGTTCAATCTCAACCTGCCATAAGCCATGCCATCACGCGTGACGAGGCACTATGAGTCTGACAATTCAGGGAGTTTTGTAGTGTTCAAGGCGCTTCTCCTGTCCATTGTGATTGTGAACACAGGCGCAGTCTTGACTGCGGCTGGTCAGAGTGACAGGCCGCGATCAAGCGTCGACAATCCTATGTGGCCCGCTTCACTGAAATGGGATTGCAAGACCGCCGCCAAAATTGTGTGTGAGCGTGATGGCAGTTGCTCGGTGGCTGAGGACCGCACTGGGTTTGTGCTGAACTACGGCAGCAACGAAGCTGAGTTCCCGGCCAGCAATGTCAGGATCAAACGCCACTATCAACAGACCGTGCAGGCAAGCCCTTTGCAGCAAGAAGTTAAGGTCGAACTGGCCGACAAACGCGTTCTTTGGCTGACGGCCGTCGATGCCAGCCGCACCTATTCGGAAGCGTGGGTCGGCGCACTGAGCGAGTTGAAGGGCGGCGCGGTACTGATGGAATCAGAGGGGATCTATTGCATGCCGCATAAGTGAGTGCGCCGAGAGGGGAGGGGAGCGAAGCACCAGATATGGTCTGACCTGGAGGCCGATCCTCGGCATGCTCTTCAGAGAATGTCGGGGTCTCTTCGTCAATTTCGCGACGACCGTCAATATGAACAAGCGCGGCGCTGACCAGATCGGCGGCGCAGACTACACGTTCGACTGCACCGGCAAACCAAGGTCATGCCGCCAGGCGCTGGAAGCCTCGCATCGCGGTTGGGGCAAATCGGTCATCATCGGCGTCGCGGGTGCTGGCCAGGAGATTTTCGCCCCGGCGTTCCAGCTCGTCACCGGCCGCACCTCGATGGGCACCGCCTTTGGCGACCCGGCTGCACCGTGCCTAAAATCGTCGACTTGTACATGGACGGCAAGATCCAGATTGACCCGATGATCACCCGTTTGCTGAAGCTGGAGGACTTCAACAAGGCTTCGACCTTTATGCATGAGGGCAAGTCGATCAAGGAGCGTCGGGTTTACTGAAGCAGGCCACAAGCTGCCGACCGACCGGCCAGCGACCTCTGTGGTTCAAACGTCTTCGAGCCGTTGCAGACCACCTAGCCGCGATATAGCCCACATCGCACTCTCCCGCTAGGAAGCCGGTCGTCTGCATCCTCTGCTCGATTCTTCCGCTGCGTTCTCTGGTTCAATCCTCTTTCAGGCAGGGTCAATCCCGCCGACCTCTCGGCTGCTTATGCGCGTGGCGCTCGGCAGCGTGGGGTTCGTGTGGTCGAGAATTGCAGGGTGACCGGACTGGAAATCCGCAGCGGTCGCATTGTGTGGGCGGTGATGCAGTATCGTGTGCCGGATTCCGCATGATCACTTAGGCTAGGCGGTGGCTGTCGCATCGGAGGCCACGCAGCGCCTACACGGGGCTCGTCATAAGCAGGAGATCATATGCATCTCAATTTAAATTGAGCATACTTCTTTTGGAAGTAGCTTCGCGGACGTGCTCGAAAGCTGAGCCGATCCGCGCCAAGGCGTCTCAAGGCTTCCGGATTTGAATTTTCGTATGCCCAGACAACTAGCCTTGCGTCAGATGGCGCAGAATTGTCTTTTCCGGACTTAACATCGCCGATGTGGTGGTTTTCTCGTAGGCGGCGCGGGACGGTTATTCGAACATCGCGGCGGACGTCGACTCCATTCGAATCAGATGCGGGAACGAAATAATTTGGTCAGGGTGCGCGCCGTTTTGCTGTTTTGTCAACGACGGCGTGGCGTAAACTGGCATTTGTCAAAGTTGGACAGCCGCTTTGGGCGATAAAGGCACCAGGTACCTCCGCAATGGCAGATCAAGTTATGAAACATGTTGGCATACTAGCTCATAGCGCAGAGGGCTCTTCTCTTTGTTATTTGACGATTTGCCACGAGGGTACATCGAGGCTCGGCGCTCATTTGCATCCCGATATTTCAATGAGCATTATTCCAATGGGCCTTAGCATGCCAGACTGGGAAAGTGGTGACCTAGCGCCTATCCGCCAGCGACTAGCCAATTCGGCTGCCCGACTGAGCGCCGCTGGATGTGATTATTTCGTCTGCCCAGATAATACAGCCCATTTAGCCTTAGAGATGAACGGCCCTGACCTTGAGTTGCCTGATCTACATATCGCTAATGTTGTCGCAAGCGAGGCGAGTCGGCTCGGTTATCGGAAGCTCGGGATAGTTGGCACGAAGTGGACAATGACGAAGCCTATGTACTTTTCTGCCGCCAAGGCGAGGGGACTAAATGCCATTGCTCCTAGTGAAGAGGATCGAAATCTTATTAACAGAACAATCTTTTCAGAACTGTGTAATGGTGTCTTCACCGACAAAACCAGAGCTCAGTACGTGGAGATCATTGAACGATTGAAATCGCAAGGCTGCGATTCAGTTGTCCTTGGATGCACCGAAATTCCTGCACTTATTTCACATGAACATTCGCCCCTGCCAACGCTAGACTCGACGCGCCTGCTCGCGCAGTACGCTCTCGATGTGGCGCTTGGCGAGAAGCCGTTGCCAACTTGGCGAGGTGGGGCTTGCTGGTGATCTACCGAGCTTAATGTTAGTGCATGACGGGGTCGTGACGCTATCTCCCGTGAGGGCGGCGACGCTGGTTCGGTTGGGCAGCCGGGCGCTTCTGGCGCCGTAGCCTGGGTCAAAAAGAATACAACACGACGACAGAAAGGGACCGTGGCAACCTTGGGCCGGCAACCTGAGGTGGTCGAGAGGGCCCATAGCGAGGCTTCCGTGTCCGCCTGGTGCCTCGACAGTCCAGGTTTGATCCGGCGGCCACTGCCGACTGATAGGCGGCCGCCCCCATGTCGATATGGTTGCGCTCAGCTCCCTTGGATACGCTGCTGCAGGATGTGGTACCCGCTCCGGGTATCCATCGTAAATGCGAGATCCAAGCGCAGAATTGGGCTCGCACGACGCGAATCGGCGAGATGTTCAGCCGCGACAGCTGGCGACGATCAGTTATCCGCACGATTCGAGCTAGCCCGGACGGGGCAGGGTGCTGTGATGCGGCGATAGACTCAGCTTCACAACGGACGGCAAGCTGGCGATGCCGGTGGTCTGGCAAGTGCCAGCCTCGGACATGATGAAAACCAGCACCGGTTTCGGCTGACGGTTTTACCTGAATCGCTTTTCTCTCACAGCAAGCGAGCGGCCTCGGCACCAACACTGGTACGTAATATTGTTCAACAGATACCGTGGCACACCGGACAAAAAAATGCGCGGCTGTTCGCGCAACGGCAATGGGGATCCTGCTTCATGTGACCCTGTGATGTCCCTCGTCGTCGTCCTTTGCAAAGTTAGCGTCAATCACAATGTTCCCTCCCTCCCAGGCTGATTTTGTCGCGAGGCGCCATACCGGACATGGTCGATCTGTTTCACGTTGGGCCGATCGCGAGCATGTTTGTTCCGCAATTAAGGGCATTTTGACCGAAAGTCTCCCTTCAACAATGCAATGTTCTGGCTGCTGGATTGATCGGTGCAAGCAGCGGGCCCGTTTACCAGCGTTCTGATGCTAGCAAGAGGTTTATCTAGGCAATGGGCTACCAGATTGGTGTCGATATCGGGGGGTCCTTCGCGGACTTCGCCGTGATTGACGACGAAACAGGCGAACTGCGCGCTCTAAAGGTTTTCTCCAGGCCCGATGATCCTGGCGCGGAGGTAATGGAGGGCATCCGTCAGCTTGAGACCCGCTACGGAATTGCCCCCTCTGCGATTTCATACTTCACCCACGGCACGACCGTCGGCGTAAATTCAGTCATTCAACGAAACGGATTGAAGCTCGGGCTTTTCGCTACCGAGGGTTTCAGTGACGTATTGGAACTGGCACGGCTCAAATCGAGAAACATGTACGACCTGTTTTCGCGTCGTCCGGATCCGTTAATTACTCGCGACCGGGTGTTCTCTATTAGAGAGCGGATGGGCCCGGATGGAAAATGCCTTGTACCCGTTGACCCCGGTAGCGTGGAGCGTGCAATTTTCGAAGCGCGTGCGGCAGGCTGTGACGGTGTGGTGGTTAGTTTCCTCCATAGTTATCGCAACCCTGAGCATGAGAAGAAGGCGAAAACTATCGCATTGTCGCTTGCTCCAGATTTTCCTGTCTTCTTATCGAGTGAGGTTTGGCCGATCGTACGCGAGTATGAGCGTACCATCACGGCAACGATCAGCAGCTACGTTCAACCGCGCGTTGCCCACTATATAGGCTCCCTGCAGAAGGCGCTGAAGCAAGTAGGTGTCACATGTCAGCCGTACATAACCAAGAGCAACGGCGGGGTGATGACGGCGGAGCAAGGCAAATCGCAATGCATCCAAATGATTCTGTCTGGCACCGCTTCGGGTGTCATTGGAGCAGCCTATGTGGCCCGGAAATCCGGCGTGCGGCAGGCTCTAAGCCTCGACATCGGCGGCACTAGCGCAGATCTTGCCCTAATTCTCGACGGTCAACCTCAGTACGGCGTTGGGGAAATAATCGGAGATTTCCAGATCTTTATTCCGTCCGTCTCAGTGGCGTCTATCGGTAGCGGAGGGGGTTCGATCGCGTCCGTCGACGAGTTTGGCGTGCTCAAGGTCGGCCCTGAGAGTGCCGGATCTACTCCTGGGCCCGCTTGTTACGGCCGTGGAGGAACACGCCCCACAATCACGGACTCGTTCGTGGCTCGGAACATTATCGGCGGCGAAGGACTGGGGTATGGTCACGTTCATATCGATAAGGCGGCATCGATAGCGGCACTTACGCCACTATCGCAGCGGCTGGGAAGCACCGTCGAACAAACTGCTGAAGCCATTGAGAAGGTCGCTGTCTCGGGTATGTACAATGGCGTAAGCGCCCTGCTGTCCCAGTTTGGTGTCGATCCTCGCGATTTCACGATGGTGGCCTTTGGGGGTGCCGGGGCAATGATCGCAGCGTCGCTAGCCGAATCTGTTGGCGTATCAGAAGTTCTTGTACCCCTCACACCAGGTGTCCTCAGCGCACTTGGCGGCCTGGTTGCCGACATCAAAAATGACTTTATCCTCTCCAGATTTGCGGACCTCGAGGCGGCTGCGGTCAATGATTTCCGTGATGGATGGGCCGAGTTGGAGCAGCGAGCGCGAGCATGGCTAAAGGAAGAGCAAGCGTATACCGGCGAGTCCCAAATTATCTACTCGGCGGATATGCGCTACGCTGGGGAATCCTTCGAGATCGAGACTGTTTTCGATAAATCCGTGATTGATTCGGCTGATCATTTGCAAATGGCGGCAGCGTTTCATCAGCGTCATCATGAGATGTTCGCGCACTCCGACCCCCAAGCGACTGTCCAAGTAGTGAACCTCAGGCTGGTCGTGCGGGCCCCTAGACGGGAACCGCGGCTCGAACGGATCTCTCCAAGCAACGATCCGGCACAATCTCAGTCCACCCGAATCGCTTGGTTCTCAGGCGAGCCAGTGAACACCGAGGTGTATCGCCGATCAGATTTGCGTTCAGGGCAGAAGATAAAGGGCCCAGCAGTAGTGGTGCAGGATGACACCACAACTGTAGTGCCGCCCGGCTGGCAAGGTCGCGTTGACGAGTTCGGGAATCTGCGCTTAACCAAAGAGGCACTTTAATGGACCGTATGACTCTTCAGATTTTCGCGGACTACTGCTCCGCGGCAGCCGAGGCTATGGCCTATACGCTCTTACGTACAGCGCATTCCACTTTCGTTAAGGAGACTGAGGACTTCTCTTGCGGCCTTCTTACACCCGAAGGCGCGACGTTCGCTTCGCCTAAGTCTCTCGGTGCAACCTGGTTCCTTGGCCTAGATTATGGGCCGGTAATTAGGCTTATAGATTCTTATGAAGACGGCGATATATGCATAACGAACGATCCGTATAGCGGTTCGGTTGCTACTCACACACCTGACATACACATATGGAAGCCAATTTTTGTGGATGGGCAAATAGTCTGCTTTGTCGCTGGACATATCCACAACACCGATGTTGGTGGCGCGGTCCCCGCAACCTTGTCCCGTAAGCTGACCGAAATACAACAGGAAGGCCTTCGAATACCGCCGACTAAACTCGTCCAGCGAGGCGTACTTAATCAAGGTCTCATTGACATCATGGAACGAAACGTTCGGGTTCCCACCCAGAACTGGGGAGATCTCAAAGCGCAGATCGCATCAGTTGGAGTTGGTGAGCGTCGCGTTAAAGAGATTGTGGAACGCTTCGGTATCGAGAGCTTTCAGCAAGGTATACACAGCCTCCTGGATTATGGAACTGAGCAGGCAAAGCAGGTGGTACGCTCCATCCCAAACGGGGAATACTTTCACGCGGAGTATATCGACGAAGATTCCGATGGAGGCGTGCCGTGCCGTATTGCGCTTACGTTGAGGGTCGAGGATGAAAGTCTCATCATGGACTTCTCGGGAAGCGACCCGCAGCTCCACTCGTCCCTCAACATACCCAGTGGCGGACATGAGCGGCATGCACTTGCGATGATCGGGCTGTCCTACGTCCTATATACGTTGGATAACCGTCTACTTCTGAACGCCGGCATTCTTCAAGTCGCCAAGGCCGTTCTTCCCGTTGGAACAGTCATGCATGCCGTGTCCCCTGCTGCCGTTGGTATGCGCAGTTTAACGTGCTGTATCGCGCAACAGGCGACGTTCGGTGCTTTCGCGAAGGCTATGCCGGATCGCATGCCAGCGGCCGGCGCCTACGGTTCGAGTATCATGAATGTTCGTACGATCGGCAAAAAGAATCTCTCGATCATGGCATCCGTCGGACCGGTCCTCGGCGGTGCCGGGGGGATGCCTTCCGGCGATGGCTCCGAAGGAGCCGGCGGTCACAATGCCTACCTCCGCAACACGCCAGTGGAGATCAATGAAATCGAAGTGCCAATAATCTTTAGCAAGTATGGCCTTCAACCTGACACATCCGGGCCGGGCCGCTGGCGCGGTGGCTCTGCAATGATAATGGAGTTTAAGGTTTCTGCTCCTGGAACAGTAGTTACGGCACGAAATCGTAATGCCACGATGATGTCGTCGTGGGGTATTGGTGGCGGACGCGCTGGCAGCACGTCATCGTTTACAAAAAATCCCGAATCTGCTGCCGAGGAGCAGCTCGGAAACCGCGACATCGTCGAATGTAATCCGGGGGATGTTATTCGTGTCATTGGCCCGGGTGGCGGGGGCTGGGGTAGCCCGCTTGAGCGCGATCCAAATCTCGTTGCCCTTGATGTCAAACGTGGCTTGATCTCCACAGCCGCCGCGGAGCGAGACTATGGCGTAGTCATTGTCGATGGCCAGCCTGACCTTGCTGGGACCCAACACAAACGAGAATACCTTGGGCAGTCTCCCTGTGAGCGGGGTGCATTTGACTTTGGTGAGGGCCGAAATGCTTTCGAGGCTGTCTGGACCGAGGCTCGCTACCAAGCATTAACCAGCGTGCTATCAGTCACTTCGATCCCTTGGCGTCATTGGGCGAAGCATTCGATTTTCAAGGCTGTAAAAAGCGGACAAGATAAATATTTGACTCCAGATGGGCAGATACGATCGATCTACGCCGGACTAAAGGAACAGTTTCCGCAAATGTCGGATTGAGTGCTGTTGGGGACAACTGGCTCTGTTGTTGTAACATTGAAGGGATGCGTTATGGGGTCGCGTCCCTTATTGATCAGTAAGTTGACATGAATGCGTCGGATGTGGTGCACAATGCCTGCAGTATCATGTTTGAACTCGTCTTTCGCAACTTAATACAGTGTGAGAGTCGTGTTGAAAATCATCCGGGGTCGAGCGCGATGCCGGCCGGCTTCCCAAGTCGTCGAAGAGGACCGCAAATGACGAAAATGCTCAAAATCTCGGCCAAGGGCGAAGTTTTTCGGGATCCGGAGTCGAAGGCCCCGACGGGTCTTGACAGTCCTCAGCGTGTCTATCTTCACGCGAGTGTGGATGATCGATGCTCCTTCGGGCTACTCCGCCAGGCACCTTCCTTGAGGGACACCGATCCACTCAACGGGGACGAGTTGGTGCTCGTTCTTGGTGGCGAGTTGAGCATCACAGGTGAAGGAGCATCGGAAGTCATTTTGCGCTCGGGCGACTGCGCCGTCATTCCCGCCGGCGGTCGTTGCCGTATCGACCAATCTCGCCTCAAATCCGGGATCTTCATGCACTCCCGTTCCGATGGCGATGGCGGTGCAGTCGACGTGAAAGAGATTGTTCCATTTGACTTAAGCCACAGCCTGACCCCGACGACCTTCTCCAAGGTCGATCTGCTCCTTGGACCCGTTCCCCGGACGTCCAACCACACTTGGTATTCCGAGAAGGCTACGGGTTTTTCTGCGGGCGTCTGGTCTGCGGATGCCTACTCTCGAAAAATGGTACTCTTCACGTATACGGAGTTAATGCATTTCGTTGCTGGATCTGTAATCCTAACCGACGAGGATGGAACTGCATTTTCTGTAGCCGCAGGAGATACGGTGCTGGCACCTGTTGGGACACAATGCCTGTGGCATAGCGATGAGCAGATTACCAAAATTTGGTGCGTGCAGGAATGACTAGGTCGTAACCAATTCGATATCTAAGGACCTGCTGTGCCTAAAGCACGTCCCCGTTGGCGTTACACCGGGAAGTGGTCGCCTCAAGGAAACCAGATGATCACCTCAATCATAAAGTCCACTCCGTATTGGTGGGAGGCTGCCCCGCTCCCTAGTTTGCCGGAACAGAGCCTGCCGACTGAGGTCGACGCGCTGGTCGTCGGCGCGGGCTATTCAGGGCTGGGGGCAGCTATTACACTTGCGAGGGCCGGGCGCTCGGTGCTCGTGCTTGACCGACAGCACCCTGGGGAAGGCGCGTCCACCCGCAATGGCGGTATGACGAGCGGCAACATTCGTCTCCCCTACGCCGAGTTGGTCCGAAGGTTCGGCCCCGAAAGGGCGCTTGCAATCCACGCCGAGGGCAAGTTAGCGAGAGAGGATCTGCGCCGCTTCATCACGGAAGAAGGGATTGAGTGCGACTATCATCTATCGGGTTACTTTTCTGGTGCGTTGACTCGCGCTGAGTATGACGCGTCGGCGCGGAGCGCCGAAACCTTAGCCAAAGCACTCGACATTGAATCTTATGCCGTGCCTCGCTCCGAACAGCACCAATACATCGGCACCGACTTCTATCGAGGCGGCAAAGTGCGGATGGATATCGGGGGATTGCATCCCGCCAAGTTCCACGCCGGGATGCTCCGCGTAGCGCTGGAAGCCGGTGCCGTAGTGCAGGGCAACACGCCTGTCCTCGCGATCGTGCGCGACGGCGCCGGCTGTGCGGTGTCCACGCCGCGCGGCAAGGTCCGCGCCGGAAAGGTTCTTGTTTGTACCAACGGCTACACTGATGCATCTGATAGCTGGTTGCGCCGCCGAATTGTTCCGGTCCGAAGTCGCATGATCGCAACCGAAATCATGCCCCGCGAGCTCATCGCGCGGCTAATGCCCCCGCGCATGATGTACAGCGACGGCCGCCAGTTGAGTTACTATTACCGCCCTTCCCCCGATGGAGAACGGATTTTGTTCGGGGGACGCGACGGGACCGTGTCTGGCGATCCGGCATGGCCGACGGACCATCTACGGGCGGAGATGACGCGTATCTTCCCTGAACTTGCGAACGTGTCGATCTCGCATAGCTGGTTCGGCTATGTGGCGATGCATCGGGATATGATCCCGCGTGTCTTCAGGAAACAAAACGTAATTTACGCGACGGGCTGTTGCGGATCCGGAGTCGTCTGGGCGCGTTGGTTGGGAATGAAGATCGCGCAACAGGTTTTGGGCAATCATGAAGCCGGGCGCACGGCGTTCGACTTTAAGCCTCCGAAATCGATACCTTTCTTCAACGGAACGCCCTGGTTTATGCCACTGGTTTACGCAAAGATGGAATTCGAGGACCGCCGCTTGATGCGAGGCCGAAGCAAAGAGTCCTGATGCCCCGGATGAGCCAGTCCGGACGATTGCGCGCGTTCGCACTTCGAGGTTCCAATACGATACTCCGGGCCATAAGAGGTGACGCGCGGCGCCTCGGTTGTGTTCGGTGGCAGCCGTCATACGCTCGGTCGCCCTACCGTATTGACTGGGGTGACCGGCGCTATGGCCGTGGCCAAGCCGCTTGCGCCGGTGTTCCGCTTCGAGACCGAGGACGAGGTTGTCGGAGCAGCCAACGCGACGGAGACGGGCCTGGCCGTCTGTTTCTATTCGCGCGATGCGGCGCGCTCTTCCGCGTCGTCGAACGCCCGGAATACGGTATGGCCGGAGTGAACACCGGTATGATATCGACCGAACTCGCGCCGTTTGGCGGTGTGAAGCAAAGCGGCAACTCACGCGAGGGGTCGCACCATGGCATCGCCGAGTTCCTGGAGCTCAAATACGCCTGTCTCGAACTCTAGGCGGCCCCCCGCCGACAGCCCATGTCCGTGGCCAACGCGCACGGCTGCAGTTCGGTCTGCCGGGGTCATCAAACTAGCTCGGTAATCGGAAGCGCGAGGCGGCTCGCCGTTTTGGGGCCTATAGACACACGTTTGCGCGTCCTTGCGCTGCAGCCGCCATGAACGTGCCCCTAAGGCGATTAAGGTGTGAGCGCTGTTGCGGCACCACCTTTCGCGCGTGGTCGTGAGCCACGATGCTCGGAGCCTTTGAGGGCTTCGACACATGACGATTTCAGAGCTTACGCTTAAGTCCAGAGACGAAGAGCCGGTTCGTCGGCTTGAGATATTCACGGGTTCTGGACGGCGGCGCGAATGGTTGCCGGAGGAGAAGGCGCGGATCGTGGCGGAAAGCTACGATGCCGGCGAGACCGTGAGCGCGGTGGCCCGGCGATATGCATTGTCCCCGCAGCAGCTGTTCGCCTGGCGCCGGTCCGCGCGGGTGCCATTGGCGAATGCGCCGTCACCGGAGCCATTATTTGTTCCAGCAGTGGTCGCGGCATCGGAGCCCGAACCGGCGGGGAAGCGCGCGAGATCGACGCGGAAGCGGAAGGCCGCGCGAGAAGCCGGCGTGATCGAACTGGAGATTGACGGTGTCGCCATGCGCGTCGGTCGTGGCGCCGACACCAGGACGGTGGCGGCGGTGATCCGTGCGCTGAAGGCGCCGTCGTGATCGGGCCGACGGGTGCGGTCAAGGTGATGGTCGCGACGAAGCCTGTGGACTTCCGCAAGGGGGCCGAGGGCCTGGCGGCGCTGGTGCGCGAGACGATGGGTGCCGATCCGTTCTCTGGCACGGTCTACGTCTTCAGGGCCAAGCGCGCCGACCGGGTCAAGCTGGTGTACTTCGACGGCACCGGCGTTTGCCTGCTGGCGAAGCGTCTGGAGGACGGGAAGTTCTGCTGGCCTGCCATCACCGATGGCGTGGTGAGGTTGTCGGCGGCGCAATTGCAGGCGCTCCTGGAAGGGTTGGATTGGCGGCGCGTGCATGACGCCCGCGAGACGCGCGCGCCGGTCGCGGCAAGTTGATTCCATGGGCGGCCAGAGACGCTGGCAAAGCATTGGAATGCATGATTGAATCGGCCTTGTGAGCAACCCGGCCGAGCCTCAGACCAACGATCCGATCGCGCTTCAGGCGATGCTCGCGGCGGAGCGCGCCGAGAACGAGCGGCTGCGCCAGATCATCAAGGAACTGCAGCGCCACCGCTTCGGCCGCAGGGCAGAGAGCCTGCCGGTCGACCAACTGCTGCTGGGCCTGGAAGAGGCCGAGCAGGTCGAGGCGGAGGGCTTCGCCGCAGAGGACGCCGCCGATCCTGCTAAGCGCGAGGCTCGCGCCAGGAAGCGCCGCGCCAACCGCGGTTCACTGCCCGCGCACCTGCCGCGTATCGAGCAGGTCATCGACATCCCCGACAAGATCTGCCCGTGCTGCAAGGGGATGCTGCACGTCATGGGCGAGGATCGCTCCGAGCGCCTCGACATCGTGCCGGCCCAATTCCGCGTCATCGTCACGCGCCGACCGAAGTATGCTTGCCGGAGCTGCGAGGAGGTCGTGGTGCAGGCGCCCGCAGCGGAGCGCCTCGTCGAGGGGGGCATCCCGACCGAAGCGACCGTCGCCCACGTGCTGGTGTCGAAGTATGCCGACCATCTTCCCCTGTATCGCCAGGCGCAGATCTATGCCCGGCAGGGCGTGAACCTGGATCGGTCCACGCTCGCCGACTGGGTCGGCAAGGCAGCCTTCCTGCTACGGCCGATCCACGAGCGGCTGTTCGAGCGGCTGAAGGCGTCCGGCAAGCTCTTCGCCGACGAGACCACGGCGCCGGTGCTCGATCCCGGGCGCGGCCGCACCAAGACGGGCCAGCTGTTCGCTTACGCCCGCGACGATCGCCCCTGGGGCGGGATCGCTCCACCCGGCGTCGCCTATCTCTATGCGCCCGACCGCAAGGCTGAACAGCCGTTGCGCCACCTTCAGGGCTTCGTTGGAATCCTGCAAGTCGACTGCTACGCCGGATACCGGGCGCTGGCCGAGCGCAATGCCGTGAGCCTGGCGTTCTGCTGGGCGCATGTCCGTCGACGCTTCTACGAACTGGCCCAGTCCGGACCCGCGCCGATTGCCACGGAGGCGCTCCAGCGCATCGCCGAGCTCTACAAGATCGAGAGCGAGATACGGGGACGCTCGCCCGAAGAGCGGCGCACCGCCCGCCAGGAGAGAAGCCGCCCCGTCATCGATATCCTCCAGCCATGGCTGCGCGAGAAGCTCGCCCTGGTCAGCCAGAAGAGCAAGCTCGCCGAAGCAATCCGCTACCCGCTCTCGCGCTGGGCCGGACTTGGTCGCTTCCTCGACGACGGCCGCGTCGAGATCGACTCCAACGTGGTCGAACGCTCGATCAGGCCAATCGCCCTCAATCGGAAGAATGCGCTCTTCGCCGGTTCCGACGGCGGTGGAGAGCACTGGGCGACCATCGCCTCGCTCGTAGAAACCGCAAAACTCAACGGCGTCGACCCGTACGCCTACCTCACCGACGTCATCACCCGCATCGTCGCCGGCCATCCGCAAAGCCAACTCGACGACCTGCTGCCCTGGGCCTACGCCCCCGCACCACTCAAGGCCGTGGCCTGAGAACAGCGGTTACATTAAGGTCATTGGGTTGGTCGGGACGGCAAAATGGCAGATTGGCGGTGATCAAATTGCGGAATCGCATTCGACCCGATAAACGCGCCAGTGACGGTGCCGGCTATCTCGATATCAAAAGATGTCAGCTTGTCCGCAGCAAGCCGCGTCGTCATAGGCAAGGCGAACTCAGGAATTTGATAAAGATGCTTCTGCGGGGGTGAACTCGTCAGCCGAGCGATAGAACTTCGTAATGGAATTCATGTTGGCTCCGTCCTGTCTAGCCGAGCCATGGTCGTTCGCCATCATTTTGCATACGTTTTGAATATTTTACGCAAACTTGGGCTCGGGTGAAACCAAACGGTCGTGTATCGGCTACGATTGAAATGATCCGACCGCTTGAATGGGATAACGTTTCATTGTGCGTTCGGTCTTGCAACGAGCGTTTCGGATTGCTAACGCCACATCGTGGTTTCGCATCTGGGGGATCGGGATGATAGATGACCTTGACCGGCGGATACTAGGCGCCCTTCAAAATAACAACAGGTTGTCGTTCGCCGAGCTTGCGGATCTGGTGGGGTCCTCTGCTGCCTCATGCATGCGGCGCATCAATAGATTACGCGCCGACGGCGTTATCATCGCTGACATCTCTCTAGTTGACCCCAAAGCACTCGGGAAGTCGCTGACCGTGGTGTTAACGGTAGAACTCGATCGCGAGCGCTTAGATCTTGTCGATGACTTTAAGCGAGCGATGAGAGCGGCAAAAGAAGTCACTCAATGCTATATGGTCACAGGCGATGCCGACTTTGTGCTTATTGTAGCTGTGGAGGACGTCGAGTCTTTTGACGTTTTTGTGAAGACTAAACTCTACACAAATCCCAATGTCCGCAAGTTCAAGAGCATGATTGCACTGGACCGAGTGAAATTTGAGCCTCGGATCCTAGTGTAGCCTCTTAAGGCTAAACGTTTCCGCCACTTCCATCCTGTTTTTGAAGCGTGCATTGCAGTCAGGTTGCGTGTTTGGCGGCAAGAGCGCACCGAAGTCTGCGATTGATTGGGACGCCGGGTTTCCGGCTGCCGGCCACGACACCACGCTCAGGCGGCAATCGATCGCGCTACGACATCTGGCACGCTCGGCGCGCCGACGGTCCGACGTGCGCTAATATTCGAACTGCTGCGACGGAGCTGCTGTGCGGTTTCGCGGCGGCAATCGTGACCGGGTGTGCGCAACGCTAGGTTACAAGATTTGGAGGACGGAATGACACTTGCTGTACCGGAACCCGCAACGGCTCTGCCGGCCATTGAGCAACGGCATCGCGATCAACGACAATATCCTCAAGGCGTAGCCTTCATGGACGGTCAGTATCTGCCGATGTCCGAAGCCAAAGTGTCCGTGCTCGACTGGGGCTTTCTGCATTCCGATGCCACCTACGATACCGTTCATGTTTGGGACGGGAGGTTCTTCAGGCTTGACCTGCACCTGGACCGGTTCTTCCGCGGGATGGAAAAGCTCCGCATGAGGCTTCCCTACTCACGCACCGAGATCGAAAAGATCCTGTCGACCTGTGTGGCGCTATCCGGGCACAAGTCGGCGTATGTCGAAATGATCTGCACGCGAGGTAGCTCGCCCTCCTTTAGCCGTGACCCGCGTCAATCGGACAATAGGTTCATCGCATTCGCAGTGCCTTTCGGCTCGGTTGCCAACGAGGAGCAACTTCAGCGCGGCCTGCATGTCGCCATCAGCAACACCGTCCGGATCCCTCCCAAGTCGATCGACCCGACCATCAAGAATTATCACTGGCTCGACCTGGTGAAGGGCTTGTTTGACGCGTATGACTACGGTGCCGAAACTGCATTGATCGTCGACATCAACGACAACATTGCCGAAGGGCCTGGCTTCAACGTTTTCGCCGTCAAAGACGGCCGCTTGAAGACGCCGGCTTATGGCGTCCTTGCGGGCATTACCAGGCAGAGCGTATTTGATCTGTGCGACGAACTGGGCCTAGCCGTGAGCGCCGGCGACATTGATCGCAACGAGCTGAAGGGCGCCGATGAGGTTTTCATCACGTCTACAGCGGGTGGGATCATGCCGGTATCCAAGATTGACGAGACTGTTATAGGCGATGGCAAGGTTGGCGCTTTAACACGCCAGCTTACCGAGCTATATTGGGAGAAGCATGCCGATCTGGCATGGTCAACCGCGGTAGATTACGCATAGTACCGCGACATATTGTCGAGCGCTCCTCAGCGGGGAGTCTGTGCTGCCGCGAGTGTGCCGATGAACGACGCTTTCATTTCTCATCTCTCAAACGAGCTCGCGGAGCTCAAATCGGCCGGCCTCTACAAGTCCGAGCGGGTGATCACCTCGACGCAGTCGGCTGAGATCGAAGTCGGTGGCGACAAGGTCCTGAACTTCTGCGCCAACAACTATCTCGGCCTTGCCGACAGCCCCGAGTTGCGAAAGGCGGCCACCCAGGCGCTCGACCGTTACGGCTACGGCATGGCATCGGTGCGCTTCATCTGCGGCACGCAGGAGGAACACAAACAGCTCGAGGCGACGATCTCCTCTTTCCTCGGCCTGGAAGACACCATCCTCTACGGCTCCTGCTTCGACGCCAATGGCGGCCTGTTCGAGACGCTGCTTGGCAAGGAAGACGCGATCATCTCGGATGCGCTGAACCACGCCTCGATCATCGATGGCGTGCGGCTGTCGAAGGCCAAGCGCTTCCGCTACGCCAACAACGACATGGCCGATCTCGAGACACGGCTGAAGGAAGCCAGGGACTGCCGTTTCCGGCTGATCGCCACCGACGGCGTATTCTCGATGGACGGCATCATCGCCAACCTGAAAGGCGTTTGCGACCTTGCCGACAAATACGATGCCATGGTCATGGTCGACGACAGCCATGCGGTCGGCTTCGTCGGCAAGAACGGTCGTGGCTCGGCCGAGCATTGCGGCGTCGAGGGCAGGGTGGACATCATCACCGGCACGCTCGGCAAGGCGCTTGGTGGTGCTTCCGGCGGCTACACGTCGGGCAAAAGCCAGGTGGTCGACTGGCTGCGCCAGCGCTCGCGGCCCTATCTCTTTTCCAACACGCTGATGCCGGCGATCGCCGGCGCCTCGATCAAGGTGTTCGAGCTGATCCGCAATGGCGACGCCTTGCGCGAACGCCTCTATACCAATGCGGCGCGCTTCAGAGCTGAGATGGGTAAGCTCGGCTTCACGCTGGCCGGGGCCGACCATCCGATCATCCCGGTGATGCTGGGCGACGCGACGCTGGCGCAGGAGATGGCGGCGCGCATGCTGAAGCGCGGCATCTATGTCATCGGTTTCTCGTTCCCGGTAGTGCCGAAAGGCCAGGCGCGTATCCGCACCCAGATGTCGGCGGCGCATTCCATTGCCGATATCGACCGTGCGATCGAGGCGTTTGCGGAGATTGCAAGGGAACTCTCGATCATATGACCCGCGGTCTCTGACTACCTCAACACCGAAAAGGGCTTCGGGGCGAAGGCAAGAACCCCTCAGTTTATCTGAGTTATCGCTTCGGCGCGACCTGTGAGCAGTTGGGCCCCTCCTTTAAGTCACCACGCCTGTTTCCTCGTGCAGGACGGTTGGGCCGGGCTCGTAGTCCAATGCAGACAGAGTTCCATGCCCGGGTGCAACGTATTGCAACTCAGTAGAATTGGCGGCGGTTCGGTCCCAGTCCATGCCCACGCCCCCCGTGGCCCTTGAAGTCCGCGCCACCCCGAAAGTGTCTGGCACATCTGTCCAAAGACATGCCCTCCGACAGAACTACATGCCTTCTTTGGTGGCCTGATTCAGGCCGCTTGTGTATCCAACCTGCCGATCTCGATTGCCGCCACGGCCAATGTTCAATGGGAATAGGGACAATCCTGCCGCCGCTTGATGTAGCGATGACACTGACTTCAAATGAGCGGGGGTCGGGTTGATGTTCTGTCGACAAGCGAGCCGAAACGAGGGCAAGGCACCGTAAGCCTTTCGAATGTATTTCAAAGCGGAGCATCGACGCCGAGTCCGGGGGCCCCCATACGGTGGAGTTGCGCGGCAGCGAACCACTCGCTAGCGGGTTGTAGCGCACTGAGCCGGGCAGCGGTCATCACCAGTGCTTGCCGGCAGAGTTTGGTTTGCGACACGAACCCTGGCGAAGGGACACCGAGGTCCAGTATCGCAAGGTCGGTGGAATCTGTTCCACCCGAACAGCGCGACAGCTCCATTCGCCTGCGGTGACGAGCGTTGAATCCCATCAAATCAAACCCGGAAACGAAACAAGTCGATCAGTGGCAGCACCATTTTGCTGTTTTGCCATCTGCCGCGTACCGTAGACTCCCGCTTGCCGAGTTGGAAAGCCCTTGTGCGAGGAAGGGCACCAGCGCATTCGCATGGCCTTCGATTGGGACAATCAGCGCAAGGAGGATGAAATGAGCATGGAAAATCAAAATAGGTCGATCACGAGACGGATGTTTGCGATTGCGGGCGTTGCATTAGCAACTTCGTTGATTGCCTTGCGGCTAAGCAATTTTGCTATCGCAGCAGAGATATCAGCACCTCCGAAGGGTGCCAGTCCGACGATCGACAAAATCCGGGAACTCGGGGAACTGAGGGCTGGAATCGCTATTTCCGCACCTTGGTTGCTTCAGGACCCCAAGTCGGGCGAATATGTGGGTGTTAGCATCGAGATAGGGAAGCAGATAGCAAAGGCGGTCGGCGTGCCGTTGAAGATCGTGCCGTCAAATTGGGATGTTTTTATCGCTGGCCTACAGGCCGGCCAGTTTGATATTGCGCTCGCGCCGGCTTACGCCACGCCCAAGCGCTTGGCGGTCGTAGACTTCGTCAATTACACTAGCGCGGGCGTTTGCTACGCGGTGCTCAAGTCGAACGCGAAAATAAACAGTCTGAGCGACTTAGACAGTTCTGAGGTAACTATCGGTACCTTAGCTGGTACCGGCGCGGAGCAAGGGATCAAGACAGCACATCCGAACGCTAAGCTAGACAGCGTCGTTGGTGGTCCTGGCGTGATCATGCGGATACCTGACTTGCTGGCTGGTCGAGTCGACGTGGCAAACTTCGATTCACCCATGGCAATTGTAGTCGCCCACGATTTCCCTCAACTTAAGATTATTCCAGGTGGTGCGGAGACATGCATCAAACAGCCTGACGTATCCTTCGACACCGGGGTCTCGCTCCGAAAAGGCGATCCGGAATATAATAAGCTGATTGAGGCTGTCGTGAAGTCGATGAAAGACTCTGGTGAAATCGATAGCTTGATCAAGAAATATAGCGCCGTTGAATACATGCGAAGCCAGTGAGATCGATATGCCAATTGAGTCTGCGTTCCGCTTCGATATCATACTCCACAACATTCCGTTTCTTCTGTCTGGAGTGGGAATGACGCTCTTGGTCAGTATATCTGGCCTTCTAGCTGGCATGATCATTGGCCTCATAATCGCAATGCTGAGACTATCACCCAATAAGCTGGTCGGAGTAGTTGGACTTCTTTTTGTTAACTTTTTCCAGAGCACGCCACTCCTTGTGTTGCTGCTCTGGACCTATTTTGCTGTTCCTATCCTGATTGGACGATCGATGCCGGCGCTAGTCGCCGGCATCGGAGTAATGGCACTCTTTTCCGGTGCATATTTGTCTGAGGCCTTTCGCGCCGGCATATTGGGGGTCAGCAAGGGGCAGTGGGAGGCTGCGCGTGCCATGGGGATGCGCGATACCTCAGTGCTGAGGCGAGTGATACTTCCACAAGCGCTGGTCCGCGTGTTGCCGCCAATTACCAGTATCTGGGTAAGTACGATTAAGGAATCGTCTCTTATATCGGCTATATCACTTGAGGAACTCATGTACAAATCCATGTCTCTGGCTGCGTACTCGCTTCGGCCCGTCGAGACGTTTACAGTATGTGCCGTGATATACTTTTCCATTATATATCCGTTCATTTTGCTAGCAGACTACCTCTACCGACGTCTTCAACGGGGAAGGAGGCAGTCGGCATGAGTTATAATTGGGATTTCTCAATCCTGAATCAGAGTGCCTCGGCCCTGAGCTTCGGGATGTTGCTGACCGTCGAAATAAGCTTGGCGAGCATGGCCATTGCCTTAATTGCGGCAATACCCATCACCTTGCTGCGCGTGTCTACACATAGAATTCTTTCTACAATTGGCACCTGTTACACGGAATTCTTTCGAGCGACCCCGGCGCTTGTTCAAGTCGTCTGGATTTTCTATGCACTGCCACCGCTAATTGGCGTGACACTATCGCCGGTCACAGCTGGGATATTGGCCCTTTCACTAACCTTGGCCGCCTTCGTGTCGGAAGTTTATCGGGCGGGCATTAAAGCTGTTCCGGTAGGCGTGCGAGAGGCCTCTCTTGCTCTCGGGCACAGGCCACACCAGACGTATATACGGGTCCTAGGCCCGCTTGCCTTGCGCAGAATGGTTCCGCCTCTTGGGTCGCTTTGGATTTCCTTGTTCAAAGACTCTTCAATAGTTTCTATAATCGGGGTGCACGAACTGATGTATGAATCACGCGTTCTTGCGATCGACAGTTACCGCCCATTGGAGGTCTTCACGGCTGTTGCCGTCATATACTATTTTGTGACCTGCCCGCAGGCGATATTCGTCGAATTTCTGTACAAAAAATTCAGAGCAGGAGAATAAAGTGAACACGGTAGCTCTGAACCAGCCTGTCGAGTATTTAATCCGAACGTTCGACCTCTGTAAGTCTTTTGGATCATTTGCCGTGTTGCGCAATGTTAATCTGGAAGTACGCCTGGGCGAGGTCGTGGTTTTAATTGGCCCGAGCGGAGCAGGAAAAAGCACCTTGATAAGATGCTTAAATCGCCTCGAAACTCCCACGTCGGGCCGAATTATATTTGACGGACATGACATCACGAGCACCAAGGTCGATCTGCCATCCATGCGCAGGCAGATCGGGATGGTGTTTCAACATTTCAACCTATTTCCACATATGACTGCGATCCAAAACGTGATGGAAGGGCCGCTAACGGTTCTGCGCCAACCTAGGGAGGTTGCTGAGAATGTCGCGCATAACCTGCTGCAAAAGGTTGGGTTGGCAGCGAAATCGAAAAACTACCCTTCCGAGCTCTCAGGAGGCCAGCAGCAACGCGTCGCTATCGCGCGCGCCCTTGCTCTCAGCCCCAAGCTCATGTTGTTCGACGAAGCGACATCTGCCCTTGACCCTGAGCTGGTGACAGAAGTACTCGCGGTGATACGCCAACTTGCGGAGGAGGGTATGACGATGGTTCTCGTCAGCCATGAGATGGGATTCTGCCAGCGGGTAGCGGACAGAGTCATCATGATGGATGAAGGGACCATAGTGGAAGACGGTCCGCCTGCGACTATCTTCTCCAATCCGACCCAAGGTCGGACTCAAAGATTTCTCAAGGAGATCTTGCGACAAGAAGGGTGATGCGGGCAGGGACAGGCCCCCAATTTTCAAGAGAGATGATGTGGTCCGGGATCACCGACTTCCTGACCGGGCGGGCGGCTGTTCTGCGGGAAACACGCCGGCCGTGCCTTTCAGAGCCACAATCGGGCGTCGCTCGTCACGTCGCCACCGCGTCCTAAAGCTTCCAGAAGGGCATCCTCACGACCGGTTCGACAACGGAAGATGTCGGTTGTGAGTTTCAGCTGAAGTGCGACTTTGCAGCAAGACAGGTTAGCGCGTTCACCGATTGCCCGACAGTATCTTCTGACGGAAGACTTCGGCCGGTGTTGTGAAGCCGAGGCATTTGCGGCGCGTCGAGTTGAGATGGGCGCACACCTGATGCAAGTCTCGATGCTCGATCGACAATGGATCAGTGTCTCGCGGAAGCCATTTGCGAGCGCGGCGGTTGGTGTTTTCCACCGTGCCTTTCTGCCACGGTGCTTGCGGATCGCAGAACCACGTCTGAACGCCGAGACCAGCCTGGAGGTAGGGCCAGTCTGTGAACTCGGTGTCACGGTCGAAGGTGATTGATCGACGGGCCGAATGGGGAAGGGGACCAAGCACGTCGATCAAGCCGTCCATGATCGCGCGCGACTGCCGGTCGTTGTTGTGCAGGAAGACCGTGAAGCGGCTCACCCGTTCGACCAGCGAAGTGACGTTCGCTTTACCGAATTTCTTGCGGAACTGGATCAGATCGCATTCCCAGTGTCCGAGCTGCTTTCTGTCGCCAACGATATCCGGCCGGTGTAAAATGCTTAGTTCCGGGCTGAATCAACGGCCATGGCGCCGCCTGACGTGCCTCGGCCGGCGTCGGGCGCGGCTCTCGGGAAGATAGCGCCATAGCTTTATCTCTTGGCCGTCGGCCTAATAGCCAAGCGATAGATCGTCTCGTGGCAGACGCGACGCTGCTACGTTCATAAGCCAATCGACCGGCGATCTGCTCCGGCGACCAGCCATGCTTGATGCGCTCGATGATCGATGCGCGAAGCTTCGGATGCCGAACCAGCTTTCGAAACGGCTGCGACGTTCCTTGGCCCGATTGTTGGCAGATCCGGCATCTCCCGATCTTTGAACTTATTCTGCGCGATCTCGCGGAAGATCGTCGAGCGATGGCGGCCAAGCTGCTTCTCGGCAATCGCATCGACACTGACACCAGCCTGGCGCCAGCGCTCGATCTTGCGGCGTTCATCCAAATCGATTTGGGAGTAGGTGCGTTTCATGTGCGGTTCCATGCATGCGATAAGCCCTTGGTATCGCTGCAAGGTCGCACTTCAAGATAGAACGCACTCCTGCTACACGTGATGTTAAAGCAAGTTAGAGTTGAGACAGCGCTGGCAAGTTAGAAATGCGACACTCATAGGGTAGGGGCGTTCGATTCCTAGCAAAGTAGAAATGTCGCTTCGACGTGAAAGCGCACCGTCTTGGCGCGGACGAAAGCGCCCGATCGGGCGCCGCTGGTCGGGATTGCGCAGCCCGATCGGGGGCGATCCAGTAGATCTCTGCGGCTTTAGCTTTGAGAGCGACGCCCAGAGATTCCAATCTCTGTCGGGCGGCGACAGCCTCTGCCAGCGCGCTTGCTGGTGAGTCCACGCGAGATCA